>NC_015730.1:4186355-4505211 GCF_000154785.2 Roseobacter litoralis Och 149 | reverse complement strand
CACAAGGAAAAGGCGTCGTCCTTCGGACAATTTACAGAGAATCCCCAACCCGTCTCAGGCTCTATAGCCTACGCTCAGATCAGATCAGGTGACCCCAACCGTACTCGTTTTGAACAGGGCAAATCGCTGCCATGGCAACGCTTGCAGACTGAAGGCAGCTCATCGCTACCTTGTCCAGTTCTCGCTGTTCTTAATGTCGCTGCAAACGACGAACCTGCGAGGCCTGTCCCCCCATGCGACGTGAATCGCTCTACTGTGTTAGCAACTTCCAAAGTGATCGGGCAACAGAACTTCATTGTTGACTCAGGGTATTTCGTAAAAGAATCCCTAAGGCCGCAAAAATGCCATTAAAAGGCATAAAAAAAACGCCGCTGAGCGGCGTTTTCATTAACTATAATTAACAGAAAGTTAACCGAGGACCTTAACCCGTGCCGTGAGCCGGGACATCTTCCGCGCGGCTGTATTCTTGTGGAACACACCTTTTGTTACACCGCGCATCAATTCGGGCTGCGCTGCGCGTAAAGCTGCCGTCGCCGCCGCTTTATCGCCGGATTCAATCGCCTCTTCTACCTTACGTAGAAACGTGCGAATCCGCGAACGACGTGCTTTGTTAACCTGAAAACGTGCTTCGTTCTGACGCGCGCGTTTTTTTGCTTGGGGCGAATTAGCCATGCGTGAAAAACCTTTCCTGAGTTCGTTGTCTTAAGTCATTAAGCGCGACGCCAAACCCAAAGGTGGACCAAGGGTCCACTGGTGATTCTAGCCTGAGCGGGCTGCACGCGCATGTCTGGAGCGCTCTATAGGGGGTTTGACTGCGCTTGCAAAGCCGAAAATAAACGCGCTTCAATCCCAGTCGCGCTGGCGCAACCGCATGACCACGCGACCCTCGGTATCCAACAGCGTCAGATCAGTGCCCGAACGGTCGAATTGCCGTACGCTGCCCAGTGTCTGCAGGAGGTCAAATTCCTGCTTCATAGTCTCTTCGGGACAAGCCATCATTGTGGCTGCAGCAGGGCCGAACAGAATTGAATCACCATTCGTGACAAACTGGCCCCGGATGGAATTACACCCGCCGTTGCCAAAGTAACGGCCATCCTGCTCAAACCGGATAAAGACGCCGCGCGCGCTTTCAAATGGCTGCGCCTGCATCTCGGTTGGCGCCCATTCCGAACCTGGCAGCATTTCAGCTTGCGCGACCCCTGTCAGAGCCAGAAATATCACGGCAGACGCGGTTTTGATGCGGTGAGCCATCTTGCTGTGTCCTCCGATCCACCCGCGCTCAGCGGTCGCGGAACTGCGCTTCGCGCTTTTCGACAAAGGCAGACATACCCTCTTTCTGATCCTCGGTCGCAAACAGCGAATGGAACATGCGCCGCTCAAACAGGAGGCCTTCGCGCAGGGTCGTTTCATAGGCGCGGTTTACGGCTTCTTTGACGACCATGACCGAGACCATGGATTTTTCGGCGATCCGCTGCGCCGCACCATGTGCCTCATCCATCAGTTTCTTGCAGGGCACAACGCGGCTGACCAGCCCTGAGCGTTCTGCTTCTTCCGCATCCATAAAGCGACCGGTCAAATTCATATCCATCGCTTTTGATTTGCCGACCAGACGCGTCAGGCGCTGCGTACCGCCGAGGCCGGCCACCACGCCGAGGTTGATCTCGGGCTGTCCGAACTTCGCCGTCTCTGAACAAATGATGAAATCACACATCATCGCCAATTCACATCCGCCGCCCAGCGCATATCCTGAAACAGCAGCGATGATCGGCTTGCGCACGCGCATGATTTCTTCTGTTTCGGCCGTGAACAGATCACCTGAGAACACTTCGACGAAGCTCTTGTCTTTCATCATGGAGATATCAGCGCCAGCGGCGAAGGCTTTTTCCGATCCGGTCAGGATGATGCAGCGGACCTTGTCGTTGTTCTGTGCGGCAGTCAGTGCATTTGCCAATTCGCTCATCAATTCGTCGTTGAGCGCATTGAGCGCATCGGGACGGTTCAGTGTGATCTGTGCGACGTGGTCTTCCACATCTACGATGATCGTTTCATAAGCCATGAAGAAAGCTCTTTGTTGTTGACCTGAGTTCGCAGTCTCTACCACTCCTTCGGGCTGGTTCAAGCTATCTTTGGCATTGCGTGCAATAGAAAGATGAGCGTCCGGACTGTACGATTCGCCGGATTTGCCCCGTGCAACCTGACCTTTTGCAGGGGTCGCCCTCGCGTCCATA
Organism: Roseobacter litoralis Och 149; assembly: GCF_000154785.2. Classification (NCBI taxonomy): domain Bacteria; kingdom Pseudomonadati; phylum Pseudomonadota; class Alphaproteobacteria; order Rhodobacterales; family Roseobacteraceae; genus Roseobacter; species Roseobacter litoralis. The sequence continues at coordinate 4,502,983 of NC_015730.1, read as the reverse complement.
AGCATCAAAGCTATGCTGAAAATATCCAAGCTCTCCATCAGCTTGACGGAAATCACGTAAGGATGATCCACCCGCTTCGATAGCCTCTGCAAGCACCTCGCGGACAATCGGCACAAGGCCGGCCACACGTGCGCCAGAAATCTTGCCCGCTTTGCGTGTGGGGTGAATTTTTGCGCGAAAAAGCGCCTCGCAGACATAGATATTGCCCAAACCGGACACGATCCGCTGATCCAGCAGCACAGATTTCACCGGGGAATTCTTGTTTTTGAACGCCGCAATCAGATGTGATTCATGGAAATCGTTACCCAGCGGTTCCGGCCCGAGGACCGCGAGCAGCTTATGCGCGTCGGCACTGGCGGTCTCCATCAGGTCCATCGCCCCAAAGCGGCGCGGATCGTTAAAGGTGATGCGCGCATTATTGGCCATATGGAACACCACATGGTCGTGTTTTTCGGGGGCCGGATGCCTATGCACAAACTGCCCCAGCGGGTCACCTGACACCAACATACGGCCCGACATGCCAAGATGAACCAGCAAGGTTTCCCCGCTGTCGAGGTCCATGAGAATATATTTTGAGCGTCGCCGCAGCCTTTCCACCCGTTTACCGGTCAGCCGGGCGGCCATATCAACAGGGAAGGGCCAGCGTAAATCAGGGCGGTTCACGTCCGCCTGCTTGATCACCACGCCCTCCATCGCCGGGGTCAGGCCACGGCGCACCGTCTCTACTTCGGGCAGTTCAGGCATATTCTGTCAGCTTTCTTGTCGCGGCGGCGGGCGCTGGAAGTGTCGCTTGGGCTTGCTCGGCTTCTTTATCAAGGCGCATTTTGCGAACTACACTTCCGTTTGCTTGCCAAGTTTCTCAAGGCGTCTTACTCATTCTGATCGCTGTGACGAAAGGGACGCATTGTGCCCAGCCCTTCGCGCTCTATAACAAAGCTCGAAAGCCGAGGACCGCAAGTACCGATGACCGACGACAGCAATAAAACCACCCATTTTGGATTCGAAACCGTGCCGGAAGGCGAGAAAGCCGGGCGCGTGCAGGGCGTCTTTTCCTCAGTGGCCAGCAAGTATGACATCATGAATGACGTCATGTCCGTCGGCATCCACCGCTTGTGGAAAGAGGCGATGATGGATTGGCTGGCACCGCGCGCGGGTCAAAAGCTACTGGATGTGGCGGGCGGAACGGGTGACATTTCGTTCCGTTTTCTCAGGCGTGCAGGTTACGGCCACGCAACGGTGCTGGATCTGACAGAATCAATGCTGGTTGAGGGGCGCAAACGCGCAGAGGCCGCAGCCATGGCCGAGCAGCTTGATTGGGTCACCGGGGATGCAATGGCGCTGCCCTTTGCCGACAACACCTTTGACGTCTACACAATCTCTTTTGGCATCCGAAACGTCACCCGCCCGCAAGAGGCCCTGAACGAAGCCTTTCGTGTGCTGCGTCCCGGCGGGCGTCTGATGGTGCTGGAATTCAGCCAACTGCCAAACCCCGCAATGCAAAAAGCCTATGATCTTTACAGTTTCAACGTGATCCCGCGCATGGGACAGGCCATCGCGGGGGATCGCGACAGCTATCAATACCTGGTGGAATCGATCCGTAATTTCCCGGATCAGGACACGTTCCTGAAAATGGTGCGGGATGCAGGGTTCGAGAACGCGAAATTCCGCAACCTGAGCATGGGCATTGCCTGTCTGCACTCTGGCTGGAAACTCTGAATGCGCGGACCTCACAACATTTGGCGTCTGATCCGAACAGGCGCAACGCTGGAACGCACCGGCGCGATGAAGGTCGTCCTCGACGCCTTTGAAGCGCCCGCTGCCGTGCGCATTGTGGCGCGGGCCTTGGGTGTGCCGTTCAAGTTTCTGGGCTATAATGGTGATCCGTCCATGCCCCCGGCCACGCGTGCCTTGACCGCGCTTGGCCCCGCTTACATCAAATTCGGGCAAATCCTGTCGACCCGCCCGGATGTGGTGGGCGACGAACTCGCCGTGCAGCTCAGGGTTTTGCAAGACAAGCTGCCGCCCTTTTCAGTGGCAGTGGCCAAAGCCGAGGTGTCCAAGGAACTCGGCGTTCCCGTCGATGAAGTTTTTTCAGAATTCAGCGAACCGGTGGCTGCGGCGTCGATTGCGCAGGTCCACCGCGCAAGGATCGCAAGCACGGGCGAGGATGTGGCGGTCAAAGTTCTGCGTCCCGGCATCGAACGTGCGTTCAACAAGGACGTTGATGCATTCTATCTGGCAGCGCGGATGGTCGATCTGTTCGCCCCCGGCGCGCGACGCTTGCGCCCGATGGATGTCATCGAACACTTTGACGGGGTCGTGCAGGGTGAACTTGATCTTCGGCTCGAATCCTCCGCAGCATCGGAATTCGCGGCAACGACAAAAGACGACGAGGGCTTTCAACTCCCCGAGATCAAATGGGATCTTTCCGCGCGACGGGTCATGACGCTTGGCTGGGCCGCGGGTGTGCCTCTGGGGGACAATGACGCCATAGATGCCGCCGGACATGACCGGGTGGACCTGGGCAACCGCGTCCTGCAGCTGTTCCTGAACCACGCGCTGCGGGATGGATATTTCCATGGGGACATGCATCAGGGTAACCTCAAGGTCGCGCCCAATGGGGATATTGTTGCCTATGATTTTGGCATCATGGGGCATATCGACGAATACACCCGGCGGGTCTACGCAGAGATCCTGTTTGGATTTATCCGCAAGGATTACAAACGTGTCGCCGAAGTCCATTTTGAGGCGGGGTATGTCCCGGCTGACAAAGACGTGGATGAATTCGCACGAGCCCTGCGCGCGGTGGGTGAGCCGATCTTTGGCATGGACGCCACGAAAATCTCCATGGGTCGGTTGTTGAGTTACCTCTTTGAAGTGACCGAACGCTTTGGCATGGAAACCCGGACCGAGCTGATCCTGCTTCAGCGCACCATGGTCGTCGTTGAAGGTGTCGCCCGGTCGCTGAACCCTCAGATCAACATCTGGGAAGTGGCAAGCCCGGTGGTGACCAACTATATCTCCCAATCAATCGGGCCGCGCGCGACACTGAAGGATCTGGCCAAAACGGCACGGGTTCTGGCGCGCTTCGGCCCGCGCTTGCCCGTGATGGTCGAAAACGCGCTGATCCGTACCTCCAACCCGCAGCCCCTGCGCAAGGGCAATGACTGGGGCAAGTGGATCTTGGGTGGTTTGATCCTTGGTGTCACCATCGGGGTATCCGGGTCTCTGACCCTGATCGCGATCGACCTGATGTTTTTCTAGACGCGACGTTTACAGCCGCTCAATCGCGAGGGCGATGCCCTGACCACCGCCGATGCACATGGTGATCAACGCGCGTTTGCCGCCGATCCGTTCCAATTCGTACATCGCCTTGAGAGTGATAATCGCCCCTGTCGCCCCAACAGGATGACCCAATGCAATTGCGCCGCCATTCGGGTTTACCTTTGCATTGTCGAGGCCCAGTTCCTGACTGACGGCCAGCGCCTGCGCAGCAAAGGCCTCATTGCTTTCGACCACATCAAAATCCGTCACCGACAGGCCCGTGCGCGCCAATAGGTTTTGAACGGCGGGCACCGGGCCGATGCCCATGACTTCGGGCCGCACGCCCGCATGCGCATAGCCCAGAACGCGGGCCTTTGGTTTCAATCCGGCCTTTTCGGCGGCCTCAGCGGTTGCCAAAACAACTGCCGCAGCACCATCATTGATGCCGCTGGCATTCCCTGCGGTCACGGTCCCGTCTTTCTGGAAGACGGCGCGCAGCCCCGACAAGGCCTCAAGAGTTGTCGCCTTGGGGTGCTCATCCACTTCAAAAGCCACCATGTCCCGTTTCACGCGGACCTCGACGGGCGTGATCTGGGACTGAAAATGGCCCGCTGCGATAGCATCAGACGCCCGCTGCTGGCTTTGCAAGGCAAATCCGTCCTGCTGGGCGCGGCTGATGTGATGCTCTGCCGCGACGTTTTCCGCCGTAACACCCATATGCCCGGTGCCGAACGGGCAGTTCAATGCGCCCAACATCATATCAAGCGTTTTAACGTCCCCCATTTTTGCACCCCAGCGCTGTTGCGGGATGATAAAGGGCGAACGCGACATGTTCTCAGCACCACCCGCAAGGGCGAAGTCTGCGTCACCCAGCATAAGCGACTGAATAACCGAGACAATCGCCTGCGCACCAGAGCCGCACAGCCGATTGACGTTCATCGCCGGGACCGTATCAGGCACGCCCGCCTGCATCGCGGCCACACGGCTCAGGTACATGTCCTTCGGTTCGGTATTGATCACATGACCAAAGGCGACATGTCCGATCTGCGCCCCCTCAACGCCTGCCCGTTGCAATGCGGCCGCGCTGGCCACGGTGGCGAGTTCAATGGGGGGCGTCGCGGCCAATGCGCCACCAAACGTACCGATTGCCGTGCGCGCGCCGTCCAGAATTACGATCTCTTTGGTCATGATACCCTCCGCTTGCTTGTTGCAGCCACTATGCGGGTGTCCTATCGGATTGTCAGCACCGACTTAACTTGATGTTACGTCATTTGTTGACAACGTCCTTTATATAAGTGAATTTTCCGGTATGACGGAAGAGACAGATCAAATCCTTGGACAATTACCCGCACGTTTGAAAGATGCGCGCAGGGTGCAGGGCCTGTCGCTGGATGCGGTCGCCAAGCTCTCCGGGGTATCAAGGTCCATGGTCAGCCAGATCGAACGCGGGGAAAGCAGCCCCACCATTTCAACGCTTTGGAATCTCACACGCGCCTTACAGGTGGACTTTGCCGGGTTGCTGGATGTTGCCGCGACAAAATCCAAGATCGAAACCCTGCGCTCGGGAGATGTCCCAACCATTGAAAACCTCGGTAAAGGATTGCGCATTCGTATTCTATCACCGCCTGAAGAGGCTGGAAAACACGAAGTATACGAATTGGTCTTTTCGTTGGATGGGGTGCTCGATAGTCAGCCGCATACCCGTGGCGCGCGCGAACATCTGACCGTGATTGAAGGGGTGGTCGATGTCAGCAGTGCGGATAACATTAGTCGGCTCGAAGCCGGTGATACCGCCCGCTACAGCGCAGACGTGCCGCATCGGATAAAAGCGATCGGCGCCGCGCGCGCCTTTCTTGTGGTTCAGAACGCATAAATCCGTAATAACAGATTAATTCCGCTATTGTGTTATTCCCCTATTTCGGAATCGTATCCGCTATGCTAGAATCTGCGCAAAGGAGAGTTCAGCCATGACACAAGCCTACCTGTCGCATATCAATGCCACGCTCGATCAGATTGCAACCGACGGCATGATGAAGAAAGAGCGCGCGATCACCTCGCCACAGGCGGGCCAGATCGCCGTTGGCGCTAAGTCGGTCATCAACCTGTGTGCGAACAACTATCTGGGGCTCGCGGATCACCCTGACCTGATTTCTGCGGCTAAGGACGCGATGGAACCGCGTGGCTTTGGCATGGCGTCGGTGCGTTTCATATGCGGAACGCAAGACCTGCACCGCCAGTTGGAAGCGCGGTTGGCGCAATTCTTGCAGATGGATGATGCGATCCTTTTTGCGGCCTGTTTTGACGCGAATGGTGGCCTGTTCGAACCGCTCCTGGGGCCAGAGGATGCGGTCATATCCGATGCGCTCAACCACGCCTCGATCATTGACGGTATCCGGCTATGCAAGGCGCGGCGCTATCGCTACGCCAATTCTGACATGACCGATCTGGAGGGCCAATTGCAGCTGGCGCGCGATGAGGGTGCCCGCTTTATCATGATCGCCACGGACGGTGTGTTTAGCATGGACGGGTATCTGGCGAAACTGTCCGATATCAAGGCACTGGCCGAAAAATACGACGCGCTGCTGATGGTTGACGATTGTCATGCGACCGGGTTCATGGGCCCTCAGGGGCGCGGCACGCCTGCGCATGCCGGTGTGTCAGCGGACATCCTGACCGGCACACTAGGCAAGGCATTGGGCGGGGCCATCGGGGGTTATATCGCCGGGCCGCAGCCGGTCATTGATCTTTTAAGACAACGCGCGCGGCCTTACCTGTTTTCCAATTCCTTGCCGCCATCAATTGTTGCAGCGGGTATCAAAGCGCTTGATCTGGTCGAGGCCGGGGACGACCTGCGCGCACAGCTTTTTGAAAACACGGCATATTGGCGAAACGGTCTTGAGGCGCTGAATTTCGACCTGCTGCCGGGCGCGCATCCGATTGTTCCGATCATGTTGGGCGAAGCGCAAGTGGCGCAAGACATGGCGGCGCAGCTTTTTGATCAGGGCGTGTTCGTTTCGGGCTTTTTCTATCCTGTAGTTCCGCGCGGGCAGGCCCGGATCAGAACGCAGATGAACGCGGCGTTGACGCGGGATGATCTGGACAAGGCGCTGGAAGCCTTTGCCATGGTCGGGCGCAGGCTTGGAGTGATAAAATGAGCAACGGAATGAAAGCACTGTCAAAACTGCATGCCCGTGAAGGGATCTGGATGACCCACGCACCGGTTCCGGAAATCGGACCCGATGATGTGCTGATCAAGATCAACAAAACCGGGATTTGTGGCACCGATATTCACATCTGGAACTGGGACGAATGGGCCGCGGGCACCGTACCTGTTCCCATGATCACAGGGCATGAGTTTGCCGGTGAAATCGTTGAAGTCGGTCGCAATGTGACTGACCTGTCCATCGGTCAGCGATGCTCCGGTGAGGGGCATCTGATTGGTAAAACGTCACGCCAAAGCCGGGCGGGAAAATTCCATCTTGACCCGGCCACACGCGGCATCGGGGTGAACGAACAAGGGGCTTTTGCCCAATTCCTCAAACTGCCCGTCTTTAACGTAGTGCCCCTGCCCGATGATATCTCTGATGACATCGGTGCGATCCTCGACCCGTTGGGCAATGCCGTGCATACCGCGCTGAGCTTTGATCTGATTGGTGAGGACGTGCTGGTCACGGGCGCAGGCCCCATCGGGATCATGGCGGCGGCGGTCGCGCGCCATGCCGGTGCGCGCCACGTGGTGATTACGGATGTGAATGCCGACCGGCTTGCGCTGGCCTCTCAGGTGGCAGACGTGGTGCCGGTCAATGTGGCGCAGGACGATCTGAAACAGACCATTGCGGACCTTGGCATGAAACAGGGGTTTGATGTTGGTCTGGAAATGTCGGGCAACCAGCAAGCGCTGGATCAGATGGTCGATGCAATGACCATGGGGGGCAGGATTGCCATGCTCGGTATTCCGCCCGGTAAATCCCCGGTCGACTGGAGCCGGATCGTGTTCAACGCTATCACCATCAAAGGTGTCTATGGGCGCGAGATCTTTGAGACATGGTATAAGATGATTGCCATGCTTCAAAACGGGCTGGATGTGACGAAAGTCATCACGCACCGCTTTTCCGCAAATGATTACGAGGCCGGGTTTGCGGCCATGAAGTCTGGAAAATCGGGCAAGGTCGTTCTGGATTGGGCCAGCCTGTAAAACAGACCGTCAATCGCTGGAAAAGGCAAAAGCGCGAAACTGCGCTTTTGCCGTGCTTTTCTTCGTCAGCGTTATGCCACGTCAAACATCAGAGGCTTGACCTGCGTGAACATACCCGTCGCCTCCAGCTTTTTGATAACGGGTGCAGGCACCTGATCGTCCACATATAAGAGCGCGATAGCCTCCCCTTGGGCCACAGCGCGACCCAGCGTAAAGTTCGCAATGTTGACGCCGTTTTCGCCCATGGTTTGTCCAAGCGCCCCGATAATGCCTGGCACGTCTTCGTTCGTGGTATACAGCATATGCGCACCGACCTCTGCGTCGATCTGAATGCCCTTGATCTGGATAAACCGAGGTTTTCCATCCGAAAACACTGTGCCCGCGACGGAGCGTTCCCGCTTGTCCGTGACAACCGTCACTTTGATATATCCGTCAAAAACCCCGGATTTGCTTTGGTTTGTCGTGGAAATCGAGATGCCACGTTCCTGTGCGATCACAGGGGCCGACACCATGTTCACGTCCGGGTTGGCCTTTTTCATGATGCCCGCAACCACGCCACAATTCAGCGCAGAGAGGTTCATTTCGGCCACGGAGCCATCATAGAGGATATTGATCGCCTTGATCGGTTCATCCGTCATCTGACCGATGAAGGCCCCCAGATGCCCCGATAGCTTGAGCCACGGACCCATCACGATTGCCTCTTCGGCCGTCACGGATGGCATGTTGAGCGCATTGCTCACCGCACCAGTCAGCAGATAGTCAGACATCTGCTCGGCCACCTGCAAGGCCACGTTTTCCTGCGCCTCGCTTGTGGCAGCCCCCAGATGCGGAGTGCACACAACGTTGGGCAGGTTGAAAAGCGGGTTCTGCGTCGCAGGCTCTTGCGAGAACACGTCGAAAGCAGCCCCTGCCACATGGCCGGATTTCAGCGCATCGGCGAGCGCCTCTTCATCCACCAGACCGCCGCGCGCGCAATTGATAATCCGCACACCGGGTTTCATTTTCGCAATCGCTTCGGCGCTCAGGATATTGGCCGTCTGGTCGGTGAACGGAACATGCAGGGTGATGAAATCAGCGCGGGTCAAAAGGGCGTCCAGTTCAACCTTTTCCACGCCCATCTTCTTGGCTTTTTCCTCGCCCAGAAACGGATCATAGGCGACGACCTTCATCTTGAGACCGCGCGCACGATCACAGACGATGCCACCGATGTTACCGGCCCCGATCACGCCAAGCGTCTTGCCCGTAAGCTCAACACCCATGAACTTCGATTTTTCCCATTTGCCCGCATGGGTAGAGGCCGACGCTTCGGGGATCTGGCGCGCCACCGCGAACATCATCGCGATAGCATGTTCTGCCGTCGTGATCATGTTGCCGAAGGGCGTGTTCATCACGATGATGCCCTTTTTAGAGGCTGCATCCTTGTCGATGTTGTCGGTGCCGATCCCGGCGCGGCCGATCACCTTGAGCTTCGTTGCCGCCGCGATAATTTTCTCGGTCGCCCTGGTCGCAGAGCGAATGGCGAGGCCGTCGTAATTGCCGATGATCTCGGCCAGTTTGTCTTTGTCTTTTCCAACATCCGGTTGGAAATCTACATCAATGCCACGGTCTTTGAAAATTTGAACGGCGGCGGGCGACAGTTTGTCAGAAATAAGTACTTTGGGAGCCATCTTGCTGGTCCTTTTTTGAAGTCTGGAATAGTGGTGCGAATTATGCGTCGATTTCGGTCTCGAAAGCCCATGCGAGCCAAGGCAGCATCGCTTCGATGTCCGAGGTCTCAACCGTGCCGCCACACCAGATACGCAAACCGGCAGGCGCGTCGCGATATGCCCCGATATCGAGGGCCACGTTTTCATCCGCCAGACGCTTTGCCACGGCTTTCGCGAATGCTGTGCCATCCGAGATACGCGCGTCAGTGAACCTCAGGCACACGGAAGTATTCGACCGTGTCGCCGGGTCTTTGGCCAGAAAATCGATCCAGTCATGAGCCGCGACGAATTCAGCGATTGCGCCTGCATTGGCATCCGCGCGCGCGATCAGACCTTGCAGGCCGCCGACCGATTTGGCCCAATCCAAAGCCTGCAGATAATCCTCAACGCACAGCATCGAAGGGGTGTTGATCGTGGCACCGGTAAAGATACCCTCGATCAGTTTACCGCCTTTGGTGAGTCGGAAAATCTTGGGCAAGGGCCATGGCGGTGTATAGCTTTCCAACCGTTCAACCGCGCGCGGGCTCAGGATCAGCATGCCATGCGCCGCCTCCCCGCCCAGCACTTTTTGCCAGCTAAACGTCGTCACATCCAGCTTGTCCCATGGCAGGTCCATCGCGAATGCGGCTGAGGTGGCATCGCATAACGTCAGCCCTGCGCGGTCTGCCGGAATCGCATCACCCGACGGCATCCGCACGCCAGAGGTCGTTCCATTCCACGTAAAGCAAACGTCGTGATCATAATTCAACGCGGCCATATCCACGATGTCGCCATAGTCTGCCGTGTGAACCGTGTGGGCGATCTTGAGCTGCTTGACGACGTCCGTGACCCAGCCCGCGCCAAAGCTTTCCCAAGCAACCATTTCGGCATGCCGTTCGCCCAGAAGCGACCACATGGCCATTTCGTACGCGCCGGTGTCGGACGCCGGAACAATGCCGATGCGATAATCCGCCGGCACGCCGAGAATCTCGCGTGTCGTCTCAATTGCCTGAAGGAGCTTTGCCTTGCCCTCAGACGCACGATGCGACCTGCCGAGCGGTGCGTCCGCCAGCTTGTTCAGATCAAATGTGGGGGGTTTGGCGCAAGGCCCTGAAGAAAAACGCGGATTCGCCGGAACGGCGGCAGGTTTCATATCCGGCCGCGTTGCCGGTTGTTGTATAGCCATTGATGCTATCCTTCCAGATAAGCGCCCTTCGTTGGGGAAGGGTGTCCCACCGCCGGACATACGGAACCCCAGTACAAACAGCAACAGGCAAACGGACTTGCTATATAGGTAAATGTAGCCTTTTGAAGAACGATGCAGGAACGCATGTTTCCTAGTGGCACAAATCTGACACAAGGAAATCAGGTTTTGTGCCACAACACCGAGCCGCAGAATCAGGCGGCAGGCTTTATGCAATCTCCCCATTCCTGTCGGGTCAGGTGATGCCATGAGCGGCATGGCACTAATCTGGGCCGCGAATGTCAAAGGGTTGAAGCCAGCCGCCAAGATTGTGCTGATTCAGCTGGCGGATTTTCACAATAAGGAAACCGGCCATTGCAACCCAAGCGCACAGCGGTTGGCGGACGAATGCGAGATGGGCCGCGCAACGCTGTTCCGACACATGACGACGCTGGAAGAATGCGGCCTTGTCACGCGCCATGCCCGCGGTGACGGCGACGGTGGGCGCGGGTCCAATCAGTATGAACTGCACGTCGACATCACTCTTGGCCCAAGTGCCCGCCCGAAAGGTGGCGATGGTCCCAACGGGGTTGAGTCTCAAAATGAGACGGGGGTAGTCTCAAATCGGGACAGGAGCCTTACCATTGAACCTAGAAAGGAACCTCCTTCGCGCGAGCGCGAGGCGGCGGAGGCTGAGAAGATTCTGGCAGCATATCAGCCCGACCGATTGCGGGGCAAAGCGGTCTGGCTTGCCCAGATCGAAGAGGCCATGAAGGAAGGGATTGAACCGGAAGACTTGCTGCAAGCGGTCAAAGCCTACGCAACCAACAGCGCGGGCTTCACCTGCTCCAAGGTCTGCTTTTCCGACAACTGGTTCCAGTCGCGGCGCTGGCGAGGTTACATCGAGGATATCCGCGCCAAGCGGGAGGAAGCCCAAGCTGCAAGCACCGAACACCATGCGCGGCTGGCCTGTTGGATCAGTGACCGAAGCCCGATGTGCGAACACATCACCGGCACACAAGTCACGTCGCTGCTTGCCTCAAAGCTGGTGACGCAAGCGCAAATCCAAGCCGCAGGCCTCAGATCATGACCGCAACCGACCCCACCGAAGAGCAAACAGCAAGGCGACCCATGTCATACGCTGGCGCTGCTGACACGGGACCTTGCGAGGGGAGGCAAGCCTCCCCTTCGAACCCCACCGGCGCGGGAAAAGCCCGCACCAAAGAGCCGCTGACCGAGACCTTCGTCTTCCGGTGCACAGCCGCAGAGATGGCCCAATTGGGTGCCAAGGCCGAGGCCACTGCCTGCCTGCCGCGACCCTACTGCGCGAGGCTTTAGGCCTGACTGAAACCCGCCGCCGCAAGCCCATCCCTAGCGTCGATCCGGCGCTGGTGCTGGCCGTCGGGCGCATCGGCGGCAACCTCAACCAGATCGCCCAATGGCTGAACCGCGCGATGCTGGCGGGCCGAACCGACCTTGACGCGCTGACCGTGGCCCGCCGCATGCTGACCATCGAACGCCAGCTTGCCCAGATCGTCGAGGCCGCGCGCCGGTGCTGATCAAGTTCTTCCGCAACGGCAAGGGCGCGGGTGCTGGTCCGGTCGGCTACCTCGTCGCGGATAAGGTGCTGGCCTATAACGACAACCGCGACCTGATCCGCGATGCAGACGGCCAGCCCATGACCGTCACGCGGGAGCCTTTGCCCGAGGTCCTGCGCGGCAATCCCGACCGCACCGAAGCGCTCATCGACGCCAGCCGCCACCAGTGGACCTACCGTGCTGGCGTGATTAGCTTTGCCGCCACCGACGCCCCGACCGAGGAACAGCAGGCCGAAGTCATGGACGGGTTTGAGCATCTGGCCTTCGCGGGGCTGGACCCGACATAATATGAGGTGCTTTGGGTCCGACATACCCACGAAGACCGCGTCGAGCTTCACTTCTGCACACCGCGCTTAGAGCTGACCTCGGGCCGCAGCTTGAAAATCGCGCCGCCGGGCTGTGAGAAAGCCTTCGACAGCCTGCGCGATGTGATGAACCAACGCCACGGCTGGGCCGATCCGATGGAGTTGGAGCGCACCCAAGAGGTCCGCGACACCATCGAGACCCCAACCCGCGCTCAGGGGCGCGACGAACTGCATGCGTGGATTCTGGATCAGGTCAGCGTCGGCCTCGTCACTGACCGTGCAAGCATGCTCGACGCCCTCGTCGATGCGGGCTTCGACGTCCCGCGCGCGGGCAAAGCCTATCTGACCGCGCAAGACCCCGACACCGGCGAACGTTGGCGTTTGAAAGGAGAGATTTTCCATGAAGACTGGCAAGCCAACCCGGCTGAGCGAGAAGTTGAACGCGGAACTGGACACGATCCGGCAGGACTACGCCGCCTCGATGGCATCCCAATTGGAGAGCTTCAGGACCGATTTGAACAGCATTGCGACCAACGCGCAGCGTACAATCGAGATCGATACCCGAACCTTTCTGCGACAGAACAAGAGCTGGCTGACGATCTCGCCCTGGCTGATCACGGGGACGTTCTTGGTGGGGATCATCTCGATGATGGCCGCGAGCTTGCTTTGGACGCTGATGCTGGCCAGCTCCGAGATGACGGACTTGGGCCTGACGCGGATCGACAGGGAGGACGGGACATGGCTGGTGCTGGACCCAACGAAAACGCGCCTGAGGACCTGCACACTGGGCGGCAAATCATTGACCTGCATCAAGATCGAGGAGGATTAGATGACGACACCCCTGACAGCCTTGGAACGCGATTTGCTCGCCTGCGTCGAGCGGTTGGTGACGGCCTGCGAGGTCTCAGCACAGGAATTGAGCGGGTTAGAGGAACGCTCGACGACGAGGATGCAGAACCAGATGGATGGATTGGCCGCCTGCGTGTCGGCGCTCATTCAATCTTAAACGGCATCCGTCGCTGTGTTGCACGGCTTGCTGAACGAGGGCTCGAACTACGGGAAGCTGCGCACGCAACTAGAGACCAGCTTGAAATTAGTGAACGCCGCCGAAGAGAGGTTGAGACAGAGCTAGAAGAGCGGGAGGTCGAGATGGATCGGGGGATGACGCATTAGGTTTTGCCATCATACTTGTTGCGCAGGCCTTCTACGGGCTGTGGCTGCAGAACTAAGATCAAGAGAAGATCAAGAAATAGGCCTTCAATATATTGTGCTTTTTTGTGGAATCCAACGGTATCTGGTGTATGGCTCTTCATTCCTAACACCTTACGATTGTATAGTCGAACTTGGGTCACGAGCTGATCAAGAATCTTAAACGCTCACTTAACTTGCCGCTTAGTTGCGAATCTGCTATTTGATTCCTTATGGGGACCGTATTACTTATTGACACTGCGGGACCGGTGGAGTGACTTGGCGATGGGGATTTTAACTCGACCAAAGCTGATCGCATTTTCCAAACGCGTTCCTGGCTGTTAATTGTCACTGAGAACTGACCCGGTATTTTCACCGAGATTTGACCCCCCCTTGTTTATGCGTCTTTGTCTATGACGCAGTCAATGTTGCTTTCTCCTTTCCTGTTTTCTTTGCGGCCTCAGCGCTGGCTTTGAAGCGGTAGCTGTCGTTGCCAGTCTCGAGGATGTGGCAGCGATGCGTTAAGCGATCTAGCAGCGCCGTTGTCATCTTGGCGTCTTCGAACACCTGTGCCCATTCTGAGAAGCTGAGGTTGGTGGTTATGATGACACTAGTGCGTTCATAGAGCTTACTCAGTAGATGGAAGAGCAGCGCACCGCCTGACGAACTGAATGGCAGATAACCGAGTTCGTCAAGGATGACCAAGTCGATCTTTGTGAGCATCTCAGCCAATTTCCCTGCCTTTCCAAGGGCCTTTTCCTGCTCCAACGCGTTGACCAATTCGACGGTGGAGTAGAAGCGCACCTTGCGTCGATGATGCTCGATCGCCTGCACGCCGGTAGCTGTGGCGACATGGCTTTTGCCGGTGCTTTTGCCGGTGCCAGGTCCACCAATGAGAACGACGTTTTCCGCATTCTCCCCTCTCGGCAGATTGCTTCGCAATCGCCTGCCGGGCAATGTATGAACTCACCGCGATGGAGCTGTCGGACCGTGGCCTCATTGATGTCGCTCGACGTAAAGTCAAAGCCCGTCAGGTCCTTGTATGATGGGAAGCGCGCCACCTTCGTGTGATAGGCAATCGAACGCACTTCCCGTTCGGCCATTTCCGCCTTGAGCAGTTGGGACAACATCGGAGTGGCCGCCTCAAATGCTGGAACACCTTGTGTAACCAGATCGTCAACCGCGTGCGCCATGTCGCACCAAAGGTGCGCGACTATGGATGCTCGCCTTTGGCGAGACGCAGCTTGAGACTGCGCAGCATGATGACGATTGAGGCTCCTGCAGGATCATGACGCATGGCGCTTTCCTCCTGCTTGTCTCAGATCGTCGTACCGATCTACGTTTGCCATTGGGGCTGTTTCCAAAGCCAAGGCATCTGGTGGATCGATCTCTGGTTGATCTGTCCGCTTTGGATCAATCAGCCTGTGCAGGAGGTTGAGGATATGCGTCTTCGTCGGCACCCCGGCTTCCAGCGCCAGTTCCACTGCTCGCAGAACAGCGCTTTCATCATGGTGTAGAACCAAGGACAGGATATCAACCATCCACTGCCCGTCAGGGTATTGCGGAGCATTGTCCCGAGAGGGTCGCGATCTCCGCCTTCTTTGCGCAACATGTGATCCTGTAGTCGACGGAAGATGTCGGGCATCTCTGTAAACGGTGCACCATTGCGTAATGCCCCCGGTTTGCGTTGGAGCGAGCCATCGTCCGCCATGGGTCCGAGGACAATGGCGAGCGCCAGATAATGGCGCCAATCATAGATGACTTTGCCTGGCTTGCGGTGGGATCGATCAATGATGCGGTCATGCCTGCTGACGGTTTGCCCCTCTGCGACGATCACAAGTCGTTCCGGGTAAACACGAAGGCTGACAGGGCGGTTCGCAAAACTGGCGGGCACGCTGTACCGGTTGCGTTCAAAGGTGATCAAGCATGTTGGCGACACACGCTTGCTGTGTTCAACAAACCCGTCAAAGGCTGGTGGCAGAACCATCAACATAGGCTTCTCAGCGTCCCAAGAATCGGCGATTGAACCAGGCAATTCCCGGTGCGGCGTCTCCGCCCACAGAGCGATACAGCGTTCTTCCAGCCACTGGTTCAGCTCTCCCAGATCTTGGAAGACCGGCATGACCTGCCACAGCCGGTTCCGTGCATCCCGTACGTTCTTCTCAACCTGACCCTTCTCCCAGCCCGCTGCCGGATTACAAAACTCAGGTTCAAAGACGTAATGGCTCGCCATCGATTTGAAGCGTGCGTTGACATCGCGCTGCCTACCACGCCCAACACGATCCACGGCCGTCTTCATATTGTCATAGATGCCACGCCCCGGAACGCCGCCAAACGCGCGGAAGGCATGCCAGTGTGCATCGAATAGCATCTCATGTGTCTGCAAAGGATAGACCCGCACAATAAAGGCGCGGCTGTGCGACAGCTTGGTGTGTGCAACTTGCAGTTTGACGCGTTCGCCCCCAATCGTGGCACAGTCTTCGCTCCAGTCGAACTGGAATGCTTCACCGGGCTGGAACACCAGTGCGCCGTGCAATCTCACGAATTGGCATTTTGTCACGCAACGCCCAGCGTCGAATAACACTCAAAAATCCCATGCCTATCACTCCATGTCTCCCCGACAAAAACCGTCAGGGCAATGTGTCCACATGGGTCAGTTCTCAGTGACATTCAATAGTCCGGGAGCGGCCGAAGAACCGCTGCTCGGTGTTTCGCAAGACGCTCGTTTACCACGCACCCCCCCTCGCCCAATAGTCTGGCATTTTATCCACAGCTCCAACCGTACTTCAATTAAGGGTACAATATGAAAATTAAGGGTACAGGCGGCCATTGATAATACGGGATAATTTCAGACCTAATTCTGATTAATTAGGGCACAGTGACAGCGGCCGACCATTTGGTCACTCCAGCGCTCGGGTGGGGACCGCCCTGGCAGCTCCAACTGATATGAGAAACAGAGCCCACAGATTCTCATCTTATAGTGCTAAAATCTTTCGAAACGACCGCATTCTCACTTTTAAGCGCTAAGTGACATCACCCTCGCAAACCGATGCAATCGGAATGGAGCTCACATGCGTTTGGGGTTTTTACAATTGCAAGGTCATGAAGCAAGTCCGATATGCTTTGCCGCGCGCGCGCAGATGCTGGACCATTGCAGATCCGTTTCGACAAAATGGCGCCCTTTGTGACCAAAACTTTCACGCAGGTCCTTATCCTGAACAAAACGCGCCAGTTGCTCGGCCAGATGATCCACATCACCCTTGCGAAATAAAAGAGCGGTCGTCTCGTTCTGGCTAAAGAATTTCAGGGCTTCTACATCCGATAATACAACCGCCTTGCACTGTGCCATGGCTTCGACGGGTTTGATCGGTGAGACCAGCTCAGTGACATCATAGCTCCGCCGTGTGACCGGACAAATGTCCATCACAGAATAATAGCGCGGCATGTCCTCAAAAGGCACGCGCCCGGTTATGAGCAACCGCTGACGCTGGCCGGTTTGATCGAAAGCCTCCCGAATTTCATCTGTGATCGGTGTAGCACCAAGAAAATCCGGTTTTTCAGCGCCAAGGATCAGCAACATGACGTCGAGCCCCTGCTGCGCCAGTTGGGCTGTGGCAGCGGCGAGATCTTGCAGCCCCTCGTATTCCTTGAACGCCCCCGCATAGCCAATGACAACAGTGTCCTGCGAAAGGCCAAGGGAACTGGCGAGCGCTTCATCTCGTGGCAGGATCTCGAGCATCTCAGGACTGACCCCGTTTGGCATCAAAGCAATCTTTCCAGCGTCAACTCCGCGGCTAACAAGGTTGTCCTTCATGCCTTGGGTAAGGGTTAGAACAGTGTCAGCATGACGACAAACGAAAGTTTCTAGTTCCTGTGCCACATGGAACTGTCGCGTGTTTTGATACCCAGAATTTTCAGATGCCCAGGTAATCTCCCACATACCACGCAATTCATAGGTGAAAGGCAATCCCAAACGACGCGCGGCAATAAGAGCAGGCAAGCTGTTTCTGTAGTCAGACGCGGCAATTACGTGTCCAGCCTGTAATTTTTGTATTTTTTGCAATAGAGCTTCCGCTGCCTTTTCAGCATATGCACAGAATTCCCGACTGGTCATTAAAGGCGATAATATACGGTGATACGTAACGCCGTTATATGTCTCTGCCTCCGAAGGATAAGTCAGCTTTTTATTCCCCGCTACATTTAGCGGAAAACCGGGCTTGCTGATAACTTCAACAGAAAAACCATTAGCTTGATACGCCAACGCAACCCCTTCAGTACGGCTGCAATACCCGTTGGTTTGGTATGGCAAAGTCATCGCCGCCACATATGCAATAGTACGGCCACGCACTGCTTTGGTCGGCAGTTCACTGTGCGCCAACAGGTTGCGCACTTCCAAACCATCCATGCCCAGCATGATACGGTGAGCGTCCGAAAGGACCCCGCGGATACTTGGCCTGTCATAAGTCTCAATCAGCTGAGCGGGATCGCACCCACAGATTTGAAGAAGGGCGCCAACAGACCCTGTTTCGGGGTTTTTCCGGTTTAAGGTGATGTCTTTTCCGATGTGGAGAATTGTCTCTGCCAGTCGCGGATAATCAGGTCGCAGCAGTACAGGAGAGCGCAGAACACGGTGTTCCAGAAACGTGTCTTCAATCAGCGCTGCAAGATCATCTGCGGATGCTATCTTTTTGGCCAGGTGATGCGCGCGACGGACCAGCTTGCGCAGCTTTCTTGTCGCAATCAGAATGAAAGCGCGCCGCAGCAGGCGCTTATGCAGCGGACCATCCGGGCGCCATTTTGCGGCGATATAAGCCTCGTAGATGGCAGATAAAAACGCCAAAAGCTCAGCGCTGACCTGCATGGTATCTGAAGGGGTGGTTGACTGCATCAAGGGCTCGCAGGCTCGGTCATTTCTGTACCGCTGATTAAAGTGAGGTAAAATAGAGGGTAGGCGGGGCGAAATCCCACGTCTTGAAGGGCTCGTGCGCCACCAGCACCACGTGCAGGTCCGCCCCTTCGCGAGCCTTGTCCAAAGTCACCAGGTCAGCAGAACTCAGGCTTTCGGGCAACGCCTTGATGTTCGGCTCGACGATCAGGATAGGGCCGTTATGGCGATCCAACAGTTCTTTGACGATATGCAGCGACGGGCTTTCGCGCATATCGTCGATATTCGGCTTGAACGCGATCCCGTAGCAAGCCACCGTCATCGGGCTTGGTCCTTCGTGCGCCGCCACTGCCGCCATGATCTTGCGCAACACCCATTCGGGCTTGCCATCATTCACCTGACGCGCCGTGCGGATAATCTGTGCCTCCTGTGGGGCGCTGGCAACGATGAACCATGGATCAACCGCAATGCAGTGACCGCCGACACCAGGCCCCGGCTGCAGGATATTCACCCGCGGATGCAAATTCGCCAAAGCGATCAGCTCACTCACATCCACATCCAACCGGTCGCAGATCAGGGACAGTTCATTCGCAAAGGCGATGTTCACATCCCGAAAACTGTTCTCTGTCAGCTTGGCCAGTTCCGCTGTGCGCGGCGTGGTCCTGACGCATTGGCCTTGTACGAAAATCCGGTAGAGATCGATAGCCATCTGCGTACAGGTATCAGTGAAGCCTGCAACGATGCGATCATTGGAAACCAGTTCACGCAAAACCTGCCCGGGCAGAACCCGTTCCGGGCAATGCGCAAGATGAAGCGTGCAATTTTCGGGATCCGTATGCGGCAAAATCAGATCGGGGCGTTCTTCGGCAATCCAGTTGCCCACTTTTTCCGTGGCCCCCACGGGGCAAGTACTTTCCAGAATAACCAGATTTCCCGCCGCCAGCACGGGTGCGATTGACCGGCAGGCTGCCTCCACCCAGGCAAGATCGGGTTCTTTGCTTTCCCCGACGAAAGGCGTGGGGACAGCGATCAGAAAAGCATCTGCAGGCTCAGGGGTAAGCGTCGCCCGCAAGTAGCCCTCCGACACGACGCTGCGCACCACGATATCCAGATCCGGCTCGTAGATCTGGACCTCCCCGCGGTTAACCGTTTCCACAACTGACGGTTTGACGTCTACACCAATAACCTCAACCTTGCGCGACGCCAGGATCGCGGCCGTGGGAAGGCCAATATACCCAAGCCCGACAACGGAGATCCGAGAAAACTGCGTCTCATTCATTGTTCATGAACCCTACTATTCGTTCAGACGCCTTGCCATCCCCATAGGGGTTGTGGGCGGTACTCATCGTCTCATAGGCAGTCGCATTCTGCAAAAGCTCTGATGTGGTACTGACAATCATTTCCGGGTCTGTTCCAACAAGCCGCGCGGTCCCTGCCTCTATCGCCTCGGGCCGCTCGGTTGTGTCGCGCATCACAAGAACCGGTTTGCCGAGCGAGGGCGCCTCTTCCTGAATCCCGCCTGAGTCCGTCAGAATTATTTTGGAGCGCGCCATCAAACGAACAAAGGGCAGATAGTCCAGCGGTTCCATCAGGCGGATGTTGCTGCGCGCGCCCAACAGATCGAACACCGGTTGCCGCACATTCGGGTTGAGGTGCACAGGGTAGACAATTTGCAAATCGGGAAAATCAGAGGCGATCTGACCCAATGCTGCGCAAATCCGCTCGAACCCTCCGCCAAAGCTTTCGCGCCTGTGCCCTGTCACAAGCAGAATTTCTTTACCCGGGTCAATGCCGCTGAGCTTTTGTTCTGTGCTTTGGCGGATGGTCTCGTCCGTCTCCAGAATCTCCTGCGCCATAAGCAGCGCATCGATGACTGTATTACCGGTCACAAGGATGTTGGTATCCGGTACATTCTCGCGCAGCAGGTTTTGTCGCGCGCTTTCGGTCGAGGCAAAATGCCAGCGCGCGAGCGCCCCTGCGACGCGCCTGTTTCCTTCTTCGGGCCAGGGAGAGCGCAGATTGCCGGTCCGCAATCCCGCCTCGACATGACCAAGGGGGATGTCGCTGTAATAGGCCACCACTGAGGCTGCAAGGGTCGTCGTCGTATCCCCATGCACCAGGATGACGTCGGGTTTTTCCTCCGCCACGACAGCCTGAAGACCTGTCAGAATGCCCGCGGAAATATCAAAAAGCGTTTGCCCTGATTTCATGATGCGCAGGTTGTGATCCGGCACGATGGAAAAGACATCCAGCACCTGATCGAGCATTTCACGATGTTGGCCCGTGACACAAACGCAGGTCTGCGTGCCGGGATCCTCCTGCAAGGCCTTTACCACAGGGGCCATCTTGATTGCTTCTGGCCGGGTGCCAAACACCAACATTACTTTTCTCAAGGCGTCATTTTCCTTAGTGTCTGGAACCAACCATGCAAAAGCTTGGATATGGCCGCTGGATCAGGCAGAAACGTTACACCATTGACCTAGCGGGTTGTCCAAACCCGTGCAACCCTAGCACAGTTGCGCACCGCACAGAGCGTATCACGGCGGGATGGGTCACATCGCTTTTCGTGTGAAAATGGTAATCTGGCTGCCTATGTTCGCGGCAAACGGGGTAGGCGACAGAAAATCCTGACGTTCAAACGTTTGCTGGTATTCGGCCCAGATACGCTCCAGTTCTGCCTGATACCTTGCGTAGTCCGAGTTGTCGAGCAAGACCACCCCGCCAGGAGCGACACGTTCGACGCTCTTACGCAGGCAGGCCATGCGGGCGCGGCCATCCACAACCACCAGATCAAAGTAAGCCGTTGGAAAATCGTCAATGGCCTTGACGTAAGTTTCGAGGGACTGGGCGGAATATTCTTGTCGGCCCGAGGCATAGGCCGGGGCCTCTGCGGGGTCAGGCACGCAAAGTTTCAAAGTAGGCTGTGTCTGCCCCTCACCCAGCGCGGTAATGGCTTTGGAGGCCAGGCCAAACCATTCTGTATCGTGTTCTACAGAAATGATCTCGCGCACACGCGTGCTCCAGAAAACCGTTGCCCCCCCATGCCCCATTCAAAAACCTTGAAATCAGGCCGGACCTTCTCATTCAGATAGGAAATGGCATCATAGGCAATCTTGGGTAGCCCGTGAGACAAGGGCGTGACGCCAACCACTCTGCGCGGAGCGGCTCAAACTGCGGATAGCGTTCCAGAAAGGCATTCCCGAGGTGTTCGTTCTGCTCCGGCATATTACTCCGGACAGGCGTATAAAGATCCCGGTGCAGGCCACTTGTGTAGGCGATGTCCATTTTGCTGCGCGCGGCGAACGGATCTTTGGGGGCAATGAACCTAAACCTCATTGCTTTAGGCCCGCGAAGAACTGGGTGGCCTTTTTTAAGATTTCCCTCTCCTTCTTGAGGGGCAGGACTTCACGTCGAAGTCGATCATTCTCTTTGGCGAGCTCTAAATCCTCTTTCGAAACCAAGTCTGTGTCTCGGTGCGCCGTGATCCACTTTTTCAGCGTCGACATTCCGACACCAAGATCATTAGCCACCTGCTTACGCGTAAGCCCACTCGTCAGCGCAATACGCACCGCATCCTAGCGGAATTCGTCCGTCCGTTTCAGTCCCATAGTCAATCTCCTTTGTTGCAGTAAATGCTATCAAAGGAGCGGCATCAAACCGCGACAGGTCCATGTGATAAAACCGGTTTAAGTGGCCTGAGAGCGTAGAGAAATCTTCGGGTTAAGCGAAACTTGTTCAGCAACCTCGTTATGAGCGGGTCAGTGTATAAAAAACGAGTGAACTGCCTTCACCAGTTTTGAGCCGGGAATAAAACCCGCCAACCAGTACGAATATCAAGCCCGCATAGAGTTTGCGAAGCCTGGGGAAAAACAACCAACGGCCGACCGTTTTTTTTGCCACAAGCGACGGCCCGGCAAAAACGATCAACATATCGTAAAATGTCGAGAAATTTGGTGATGCATAGGGCCGTTCTTCGATGACTTCCAGTCCCGCTTCGGTGAACATTGACCGCCACCCGTCCAATGAATGGGCATGGTGGTGACGCCAGAATGAATTGTGAAATTTAGCATAACGTTCCTCCAAACCGTTCAGCCCAAGGGCGCGCAGGAGTCGGGCGGGCGCTGTATTGTGTTCCAAACGGTCCGTAGGGATTGTGATGTAAAAACGACCACCCGGCGCCAAAAGCCGATGGGCCTCTTTCAAAACTGGCACAAGGTCCGGGATGTGTTCCAGAACAGAATTCGACAGTATCGTCTTGTAGGCTCCATCTGGTTTGGGGATATTGTCTCCAGGACAGGCCAGAAGTTCCGCGTATGCGTTCATCTGCTCTGCGCGGGCGATTTCTTCTGGATCCAGATCAATGCCGGTTTCGATTTTTTCATGAAAAAGAATATGCGCGAAAATGCCATCTCCACAACCAAGATCAAGCATTGGCTGCTCAAATTCATGTTCGCTCAGAATATCGCACTCCATTGCACGCTCAAAAGCCAGCGCTGTCGGCACCAGTTCAATGTAGCGGCGCAGAAAGTCATCTTTGAATATCACTGGTCTATCCTTGCTTCGTTGCGTTCAGACAGTGGATCAGCCTGTCGCAAACTCTGTCTATTTCAGCGTCCGTTAGTCCGGGAAAAGTCGGGGGAGAGATAATGCTGGCACTGACATGCATGGCATGCGGCGAGGGTAGGCACTCATACTGCGACATCATGCTGAGCGCATAAAATCCGGGCCGGGTCTCGATGCCTTGCTCGGCCATACCGGCCATGATGGTATCGCGGCGTGCGCGCACCGTCTCCAGATCACGCGTATCCGTCAACTGTACTGTCATTGCCCACAGAACTGGGTCGACTTCAGCATTGAAGCGCTGCAGGCGGATACCCTCGACACCCTTAAGGCGGGCACGATAGCTGGCATGGATACGCCTCCGATCGGCTAGTATCTCATCAAGTTTTTCAAGCTGGGCACAGCCAAGAGACGCCTGCAAGTTTGTCAGTCTGAAGTTGTGACCTGCAACATCATGCCAGTATCGTTTTGTCGGGTTCATCCCATGATCACGCAGCTTGCGCATATCCGCGGCAAGTGCGTCGTCATGCGTGACCACCAGCCCGCCTTCGCCGGTTGTGATCGTCTTGGTCGCATGCATGGAAAAGGTACCTACATCGCCCAACGTGCCGGCAAAGCGGTTTTTGTAGCGCGAAAAGGTAGCCTCTGCCGTGTCCTCTATGACGGCCAGACCAAGTGAACCCGCACTTTCGCAAATTGCATCCATGTCGGCCACGTTGCCGTATAGATGCACCGGCAAGACTGCTTTGGTGCGCGGACCGCACAGGGGTGCGATCTTGGAGGCGTCAAGAAGCCATGTTTCCGGATCAACATCGCAGGCGACAGGTGTCGCACCAACTGCCACAACCATATTTGCAGCGGCAACAAAGGTGAAACCAGGCACAATGACCTCGTCGCCCTGCCCTATGCCAAGGCCGCGCAGAGCCAGTTCAAGAGCCGTGGTGCCATTTGAGACTGCAAGCGCGTGATCGATATACATTGCTTCGGCCAGTTCGCGCTCCAACCGCTCGACATAAGGGCCGCCCGAAATCCATGAAGATTCCAACGCGTCGATCAGCATGGCTTTCTCGTTGCCAAGCAGATTGGGCTTTGCCCACGGAAGAAAGGAATGTGTCATATAAGATCAGCCCTAAAAGAACCTTCGACCCCGCCTGCGAAAGGCCCGCACAGCCGCGCGCGTGGGCATCGGATAATACGTGCCCAGCCCAGCCGGTTTGCGTGTTTTTACTGTTTCCCCGTCAATATCGGCAATAGCGCGCATAAACAACTCTGCTGCACTTTCTGTGATGGCATCATAAACATCGTGCATGCTGTCGTCGGCTGCTATGGGAACCCATTGTTCCTGAAGCACCAAACCGTCATCCACCCGCTCTGTCAGATAAAAGACACTTGATCCAATCCGTTCATCACCGTTGGCCATTGCCCAAAAGAAAACCTCGAGGCCCCGGTAGTCGGGCAGAATGGCAGGATGACTGTTGATTGCTGCGATCTTTGGGACGTCTAGTATCGGTTTTTTGTAGATGTGCATCGTATACAAAGAGACCAATAGGTCAGGTGCAAATTCACGCGCGAAGGCAACCGCATCATCTCCGTTGATGTCATCCGACTTGGTAAAGGGAATGGCCTCCGCTTCAAGTTGCGCCTCAAGGGTGTGGCCCTTCCAACGATAACTGTACATTTCCATGGCGCGTACAGCGCAAAATAGGATGCTGCTTTCGCGTAGTAACTTCCAAACGGAGGAAAGGAATGACTTGCGGTAATAAATACCCTCGTTGATGATTACAGCACAATCGACATCTGGATAAGCCTGACGAACACCGTTGAACAGATAGAGTGACCCGCGATTGTCATGCCCGCAAAAGAGAATACGGCGCACTCGCCTGAGTTTGTTCTCTTCAACTTGTTTATCCATCAAACGATCTCGAAGGTCGGCAATGGAAAAATCAGCGTACCGCCGTTTTCAAGGAACTCACTTTCGCGCGCAATGAATTCATCCCGGAAATGCCAGGGCAGAACGAGAAAGTAATCCGCCGCAGCGCGGGCTTCGGCTTCTGGGACAATGGGAATACCTGTGCCCGGTGTGCGGCGCCCAAATTTAATTGGATTTTTCTCAGCACATCCGCTGAGCAAATCGCATCCAAGGTCAAGGTACTGCAGCAGCACATTGCCTTTGGTCGATGCGCCGTAGACATAGACTTTCTTGCCATCGGCCACGACCTCTTCGATGAAGGCTTTCAGCTTGGCGTTGTTCTGTGCGACACGTTCGCGAAACGCTGCAAAGGGTGCATCGGTCGACAGGCCAAGTTGGCTCTCACGGTTGCGCAACGCCGACAGGGAGGCTTCGTTGTTTTTGTAGTTTGCGTCTTGATGGCAGACCCAGATCTGGAAGCTTCCGCCATTGATATCGTTCAGACTGACATCAAAGATACGGAGCGTTTTCTCCGAAACCAGCTGGTCGATCTGTGCCAGCGCATAATATTCCAGATGTTCATGGCAGATCGTATCGTAGGAATTTGCCTCCAGCATGGTCGGCAGGTAGCTTTGCTCCAATACCCAGATGCCGTCCTGTGCTAAAACCCCTGCAATATCACCGACAAAAGCGCCCGGGTCCTCCAAGTCGTAGAACATGGAAATCGACGTGATGGCGCGCGCTTTTTGTCCCAGAGATGCAGCATGAAAGGTGTCCGCATTAAAAAACGCCGTGTGCACTTCAATGTCATCGGAATAGAAGGCGCGGAAATTCTCGGCCACGGGGTCAATTCCCAATCGCTTTATGCCCTCGACAGGATAGCTTTTGAGAAGGGTGCCGTCATTGCAACCAATGTCCAATGCGATATCGCCCTGTCCCAGCCCCGCACGTTCCGAAATTTGCCCCGAAATGCCTGACAGATGATCTGTCATGGTTGCATTTATGCCCGAGCGATAGCCGTATGCGTCACTGAACATTTCACCGACATCAACAGAATGCAGCAACTGCACAAGCCCGCAGTCCTTGCACCGGACGAGTTCCAGTGGCGCTGATGCAGGGTCAGGCTCACCTACTGCCGGAAAGCGACCTGTCAGCGCCTGAAGCCCAAGATCGATCACGGGTGCCAGATCGCCACAGCGACAAATCCTGCACTGTGAAGTTTCGTGGTAAGGAGCCAGTGTCACCATTTTCCCATCGCCTTTTTATATGCCAGCGAAATTACTTCACGCGTGTATTTGACAAAGATTCGGGTAAAGCGCGTCTTACTCTCGCCGCCCTTCCGTTCGCCATAATAAACGGGAACCTGAATGTGTCTCATTTTAGCACGCTGTGAGAGCAGTAAAAGCCGGAAAAAGTAGTCCCCATAGCCCCAGAAAATCTTGTCGAAATCCAGATCGGTCAGCTTTTCCCGACGAATGGCAAAAAACCCGCTCAGGTTGTCATCCATACGTGTTCCCAGCATCAATCGCATGAAAATATTGTATACATAGCTGAGATAGTACCGCGGTAAACTCGACATGCCGCCTCCGAAAATGAACCGTGACCCAACGCATAGGTCAACATAGCGTGTCACCTGAAACAACAGCACCGCGTCCTTTGGTTCGTGATTGAAATCGGTATCCATTACGAGAATTACGTCGCCGGTGGCTTGCTCTATTCCGTCGCGAATTGACATAGCCAGTCCGGGTTCCGCCTGTCGCGAAATCACTTTTACGCTGGCCTCCCTCGCGAAGGCCTGCTCCACCGCCTGCGCCGTTCCGTCGGGCGATCTGTCGTCTATCACAAGGATCTCACATGTCGCGTTGATTTCACCGAACCTGTGCAGAAGATCCTCTACCAGCAGAACTATGTTTTCACGTTCGTTAAAGGTTGGCAGAACGATGCTGATCTGCGCGCCTGTGATCTTTGGGCCGCGTAGAACAGTGGCTTGATTGTCTGATTGTGTCATCTTCTTACCCGGTGAGCCTGACCAAATTCAATACTCAGGGAGTACTTGTGGAATTTTGCCTGTAAATCCTACGTTCCTTCGATTGCCAGACCAGTTGCCAGTTTGCAAGGGCATTCTCGGCCATCAGTTTCTCCTCGAAAGATGACACAATAAGTGTTTGAATGCCCTGTTTTTCTAGGAAGTCGTCTACAGGTGTCTGGTCAAAGACAGCAAGCATTTTCTCCACGAATTCTTCGGTGACACTCCATTGATCCTCCCCCGTTCCAGCAATCAGCGCGCCATCGAATTGGCGCACATATGGAAAGTAGATCAGAGCCAGGGCGATACGGCTCGCATAATAATCATCCTCAGACAGCAAGGGTGTCGAACGTTGGGCGCGTATGGAAGAGCGGCGATCGCGCTCTGTCTCAAGCGACCGCCGCACCCAGCTTTCGAACGTCTCGCGGGGCAGGCCAAACGTCTTCCATGTCGCTACAAAGCGTGCCACTTCGGCCTCGGGGCGGCGGTTGGCCAAATCTGCCGAACTAAATACCGTGCGGACTTGGGCAAGATAGACTGCGATAAATTCAGCATCCGCCCAGTTCAACGCAACGACGGTCTCACGATCAGCATTTTCACGGAGCCAGTTATAGGCCGCCCATTGACCGGCGGGAACAAAGCGGCGTTCATCGGTCAGGTTGCGTTCCAGAAGCGATGAAAATCCAACGACAGGCAACAACAGCGCCCCTGCAATGAAAAGGGGCTGCTTCCAACGTGATACCTTTTGTCGAAACGCACTGGTGGGCGGCTGTTTGGTTTGCGCGACTGATCTCTTTTCCAGACGCAGGAAACAGACGGTGACAAGCACCATAAACCAGATGTGGTCGATGCCTCTGTACAGGAAACGGTCCGCATATAGCGGCGGAAGCAGGGACGACAAACTCACAAGCAAGGCTGCAAAGCCGGTGACCAAAATGAAGCGACGCAGAACAGCATTGCCCCATACGAGCCACAAAGCGATAAGAAATGAAAAAAGGTACTTATTCATCAAAGTACCGGGGACTGCCGAAAGTTTCACATTCGCCAGCAAGCTGCCGTTAGCACTGTAGACGGCAGAAATAAAAGTCGTTTCATCAAAGGCAGAGAGAAACGTTTGGGGGACGCCTGTTGCGAGCAAAAACGCCAGCGTCACAAGTCCAATATAAAGAAAATGCCGGAAACCGCGCCATTCGCGGGTCAGAAGGTGAATTGCAGAAAAGCCGACAAGCAGCAGATAGGCAAACAGCGCATGTGGCGGGTAGGTAAAGGCCATCAAACAGGCAGCAACCGTCGCCAGAGCACTGAGCGCTTTGCTTCGATGGCGATCAACCTGAATGAGCAGTGCTAAAAAAACCGTAAGAAAAGCAAAAGACATGGCCGGCATCAGGAACCGGAACATGTCGCTATAGGAGTAATAATCGTAGGGATCCTTGGCGTTGTCCAAGGCGCGGTCGAGGCGGCGATCCGCGAGCGATATCCAGTCATCGATGCCGGACAGCGACATGGATAATGTGCCGACCGGAATAGCCCGCCAGAACTGGAAGTAGAATGTCACAAGAATACCGACAAGCACTGCAGCCACAACCTTACCTCTCAGGCTACGGTAAATGACGAATGCAAAAAGGAAATTCAGTACGCAAGGCAGCCAAATCGCCCACAGCAGAGGAATTCGTGGATCAGAGAAAAACAACGCGGGGATGGCCGCGACCGCATAGCTCATCCATCGCAACTCTTCAGGACTTGATGTAACCCCATCAGGAAGCTGGTTGGCAGGCAAGGGCGGGATATTACCTTCTGCCACCTGCTGGATCATCGGCGCATAGAAATACATGTCACCCAGGCGGTAATTACTGGAATTGAACGGGGTCCAGATCTGACCGTCCCGCCCCAGATAGGCAGGCACCAATTCCGGCGCGAGAACGATGATCGATACAATCACAATCATGGCTACAGGCAGAAGAACATTTCCCGCCTGGGCAGGCTGTCTCATGGGGTTTGGCAATTTGTCCATTTCAGACGCGAAGTCCCCTTTGGTTCCGATTAAGCCATAGCGCGCAGTGAACTCGCCTGCGATTTGCGTCGGTCAACCCCGTCCTTACGTCCCGGTGAAAGGCTGGCGTAGAGGTTGTCCGGCGCTGCAGTACATTTTCATTCACGTGCTGCCCAACCAGTTCGCGACAGTCTAGCGCGGTAAATTAATTGCCCGTCGTTCATGACGCATCCGCTCGAAGTCAGATGACACCATTTCCGCGACCATTTGCTCAAACGACGTCGTAGGCTCCCAACCAAGACACTCTTTTGCTTTGCTTGCGTCCCCCAACAGAAAATCGACATCCGTGGGGCGGAAATACTCGGGATCCACACGGATCAGCGTGCTCCCGGTCTTTGCATCACGCCCGGTCTCATTCTTGCCGTTTCCTTCCCAGATGATCTTGCGGTCCACTTGTGCAAAGGCTGTCTCAACGAATTCCCGTACCGTATGGCTGATGCCCGTCGCGAGAACATAGTCATCCGGCTGCTCCTGCTGCAACATCCGCCACATACCTTCCACGTAGTCTCTGGCATGGCCCCAGTCGCGTGACGCATTGAGGTTTCCCAGCAAAATGCTCTCCTGCTGTCCCATTTCGATTGCGACGACTGCCCGGGTAATTTTACGCGTTACAAACGTTTCTCCGCGAACAGGGCTTTCATGATTGAACAAAATGCCATTGGACGCGTGAATACCATAAGCTTGGCGATAATTTCGGATGATCCAGAATGCGTATAATTTTGCGGCTGCATAGGGACTACGTGGTTCAAATGGCGTGGTTTCAGATTGCGGGCGTATCTTTGTGTTTCCGTATAGTTCGGACGTAGACGCCTGATACATTCTGACGGATTTTTCCATACCCAGAATGCGAAGAGCTTCCAGCAGACGGATCGTCCCCAGTGCATCTGAATCCGCAGTGTATTCGGGCGTCTCGAAACTGACGTGCACGTGGCTTTGAGCAGCCAGATTATAAATTTCCGTCGGTCGGGTGTTGTTTATGACACGGATCAGTGACGTGGCATCCGTCATATCGCCAAAATGCAGAAACATCTGCGCGTCCTGATCGTGCCGATCAACATAAAGGTGATCAATGCGTTCGGTATTGAACGAAGAGGATCTTCTTTTTATGCCATGAACGACGTAACCCTTGTTTAACAACAGTTCAGCCAGATATGCGCCGTCCTGCCCCGTCACACCTGTAATCAAGGCTACTTTCTTTGACATGATACTCTCTCATTTCCAAACCAACATGAGGTTTTCAACCTGTTGGCTTTGGTCCAAACCGCTGTTTCGGTAAAACAAACTGATATGGGTGTCCAGACGCTCATCCTTGCGGCGCAACAACTGATATTTTTCTCTCTGCTCTGAAACTTTTCAAGGTTGAAGTACCTTTCGAGCTGGGGCGCATGGATACTGCCCTCAACCACGGCTGCGCAAAACCCACAGGAGCGCGCCGGGGACCGCCCAGATCAGATTGATCAGGCCAACTATGATCGCAACGGTCACGGCAATGGAAGGCGGGTAGCCGAACACAACAAACCCGGCTGCCAACCCTGCTTCCCGCACGCCCCAGCCACCAATGGATATCGGCAGCGAGGATACCAGCAGGACAGTTGGCACAATCAACGCCATATCCAACAGGCTGATGTCGACCCCCAACGCGTTGGCGCAGATGGTTGTGACCAGCAGGGTCGAGCCATGCACACCAAATGAGATGCCAAGACAGGCAAGGGCTATGACGCGTGTCTCCACCAATTGCCATGCGGCCCGTGACAAGTCACCGCCAGCCTTGAGTATGCGTGAGCGTTCGAAAGGAAGAGGCAGGCGATGCAGTACAAAGAGGCAAACCAGCCCGGAGCCGCCAATTGCAATGATTGTAAATGCTGCTAGCCTCAGACCGGGTTCGTCGAAGCGCTCCAACAAAAACGGCTGCCCTATGATGATCAGCAAGAGCAATGCAGCCAACCCGACGATCCGGTCCAGCAAGACGCTGATGACGGCCTGGTCAAGCTTTAGCCCAGCCCGTTTCGCCTCCCAGCTCCGTACAACGTCGCCACCGACCGATGTCACCAGCAACTGATTGAAGAAATGACCGATCAGGGTAACGCCAGTAGTCACCTGCAAACTCAGTCTGCCGCCGGTTGTGGGGATCAGAAGATACCAGCGCAGTGCATTCAGTAGCAGCGAGACCAGGACCAGAGCCACGCTCATCGCAAAGACTGGCAGGAAATCCCACGTCAGCAGCCTTAAAGACGCGGGCACATCGAACATATAGAGCAGCCAGGCCAGAAGACTTACCGTAAGCACCGCACGGATCAGCAGCCCCAGAGACATGCGTGGTTTGGCGGTCACAATCTCTTCGGAAGCTTCAAAACCAGCGTTCTGCGACGGGCCTATAGAGTTTCGAGGCAAGGTTTTCGTTTCCACTCATTTTATGCAAGTGTTGCGATTTATATTGCGAACGCCCTCTGAGACCGTCGGCAGGCTTGGACGTGGAGGATAGATAAGTTCTCTGCCTTTAACCACTTTAAGGAGATTAAAACAAGAAAGCAGGGGATAATATTCCCACGCTTTTGCTGATAGTCTGGGAATGGTTTCAACTCCGGAGTGTAGAGCCTTGCTGTTTCGACAGGTATAAACAATCCCGTTAAACGGTTTGCTTGCCCGATACGCATATTACAGTTGACCCCGGTAGGTCGCTCTGGTGACAAGGTCAAAACAGTTCCAAATGCGAGAACGCAGATCACCATGGACATCATAATCATTGGCGCGGGCAGCATGGCGACTGCCTATGCAAAGACACTTCAGCACTTCGGCTTGCCTTTTCGTTGCTTTGGCAGGGGAGAAATGTCGGCCCGACGGTTCGAGGCGGAAATCGGGGTTCCGGCCGGGACTGGTCCGCTGCGTGATCAAATAAACGCAACGGATGTCACCGGCGCGCATGTAATCGTGGCCGTAAACCTCAACCAGCTCTCCGACGTTTGCGCAGCACTCCTTGAGGCACGGGCGCATGCAATCCTGGTCGAGAAACCCGGTGGCGTTGATTTGGCTGATATGCAGGGCCTGGCAGTACGTGATTTGCAAGACCGGATCCGCGTTGCCTACAACAGACGGTTTCTAAAATCCACGCAAAAGGCGGGTGAGATCATCGCCTTGGATGGCGGACCGCAGAGCATTCATTTCGAATTTACTGAATTGCCTGACCGAATTGAAGCCTTGGATGTTCATCCGCCCGAAGTACTGGCAAACCTGCCCTACGCAAATTCGTCCCATGTCTTCGACATGGCGTTTTATCTTGGGCAAGCTGCGGATGATCTGAGCGATGTGTCGATTTCCGGTGCGGTGCGGCAAGGCAGTATTCCGTGGCATCGTGACGGATCTCGTTTCGCAAGTTGCGGGACGATCGCTGAACGCTCTCTTTATACTTGCTTTGCAGACTGGCGGTCGGGCGGCAATTGGAGTGTCGAAGTCACCACGGCCAACAGACGGCTTCGGCTCAGGCCCTTGGAAACCCTGACCCAGCAGATGCGAGAGACATTCGCAGTAGGTTCGGTAGACTTTGATCAGGATCCGGACGGGTTGAAGCCCGGACTGCCCGACATGGTTACGGATTTCATCTACCATGGTGGCCGCCAGCTTCCCTCCATGCGCGCTCAACTCGCGCGGATGAAGATCTTTGCTCAGATGCTGTGCCGCGATCACTGATCCGTACCTGAATGTAGCAGGGCACTGAGGCTGGATCGCAATGGGATGAGACAGAATGCATGATTATGCGAGGCTCGGTTGGATTTTATTGGCGATCCCCGAAGTCCTGCGTCAGTCAAAGTGCAGCGGTGTTCGATCGCGCAAGGGCAGCAGCGCCAGTGCCGCTCAACTCATTTTCTCAATCGCGGATCGAACGACCTCAATCACATGAGTCTGCTCAGCGCAGGTGAGATGCGTGGAGCAGGGCAAGGGCTGCACGTTCCCCCAGATCATCTCTGCATGGCCGTTCACCATGCGAGGGCATTTCAAATAGGGCGCTTGCATGTGAAGTGGTTTCCAGAAACTGCGGGCTTCAATACCGCTCGCGACCAGCGTCTGGCGCAAATGATCCATCTGTTCTCTGGTTGCTTGCGGTAGATATACGCCAGAAAGCCAATGCGAGCCGCAGGTGTCGTCGACAGAAGGGAAATTGAGCGTTCCGGTCAAATCCTCAAAGCTTTGGGCATATCTTGCCGCGATCCTCGCCTTTGCATCGAGAAACTCTGCCAGTCGTTCCAGCTGTGCGACACCTACCGCCGCCTGCAAATTGGTCATGCGATAGTTAAAGCCTACGATATCATGGTCATAGGCTCCGCCGACACGTGCCGTGGACGTTAAATGCTTAATCTCGCGCCCGCCCTGCTCTGCGGCAGAAATAAGCGCCCCACCGCCGCCCGACGTGATGAGCTTATTGCCGTTGAATGACAATGCTGTCAGATCGGCTCCCATTTGTGCAAGTTGCCTGCCCTTGTAGGTTGCACCGATCGCGGCTGCCGCATCTGACACGGTTGGCACATTATAGCGCCGCGCGACCTCAATGATGGAATCCATATCAGCAGGCAGTCCCATGGCATAGACGGGCATGATCGCCTTGATCTGCCCGCCTGTTGGGGTGTAGCGCAAAGCCCCCTCTGAATCTCGGTGGCAATTGCGGCCGAGCAGTTCCGCCAAAAGACCCGCATCAAGGCCCCAACGCGCCACGTCCACATCAATGATAATTGGTGTTGCGTGACAGTGGGCAACCGCATTGGCTGTCGCGATAAAGCTCAGCGAGGGGATGATGACATGGTCACCGGGCCCCACGCCCAGAAAGTGCAGTGCTGCGTGCAGAGCGGTCGTGCCTGCAGATGTCGCCACGGCCCAGGCTGCCCCGGTCGCATGCCTCGTTTCCGCTTCGAAACGATCCACAAACGGGCCGACCGACGACACGAAAGTCGAAGAGACGCATTCCGCAAGGTATTTGCCTTCGTTTCCGGAAATGTTGGGAACGCACAAAGGAAGCATATCTATACCCTCTGATCCAGGTTGAGCCCGGTTTCCTTGTGGCTTTGGAGAAAAGCCGGCTCTGCGCGAGCAATCAGAGCCTTGAGGGTTTCCTTTGAAACTGGCGCATGTTCGGCGTTCTCAAAGACTTTTTGCATGCTGTCCATCACCTCTGTCATGATCCTGGGGTCGGCCAGCGGCAGATAAGCTACGCCGGAAAGCGCATCATACCCAAGATCGATACAGCTTTCCCCTTGGGCCACGAATTCCTCATATGGTTTTTCGCCGGAGGTCGAAAGCTCGGTCAATAAGAGCGGCCAGTGTCCCGATGCCTTGTCCGCCAGAACAGCCGCACAGGCCTGCGCCTCGTCACGATACTGCCGCGGCGCATAGCCCTTGGCGACAAGGAAGCCTTCGGCGATCTGTTGCATATCGATCAAAGCGGTCTCAGGGTCGAGATTAGGGACAACGATATGACGGTGCGGCGCAGTCGTTGCCGCCAATAGACACAATTGCCCGCTCTCTTTGAGCGACACGAAATAGCGGCGCGTCTGCATTGGCGCGGCGAGGGGCTGGTCTTGTTTGAGGCGGTTCTCGAAACTCTGCAGCAGCGAGCCATTGGAAAAGGCCACATTGGCGAAGCGGGCAGAGGTGATCGTGCAACCAAGCCCGCTGGCCAGGCCGGCATCGAACATCACATGCTCCATCACCCGTTTGGAGGCGCCCATGAAAGAGGTCGGATTGGCGGCCTTGTCGGTGGACACACTGAAATAGCGCCCGCGAAACCCAGTCGCATCCAAAAGCGCCATCAATCGGGCCTGTTTAACGATGTTGGTGTCAAACATCTGAAGCGCTGAATAACTGTCCTTTTCTGATCGCACATGTTTGATCGCTGCAAAGTTAAGCACGAGGTCGTAGGGCCCCTCGTTCCGCACGAACGCCCTGAACTGCACCGATCCGTAGTCCAAAGGTAGGGAACGCAGATCCGGGATCTCCAGCAAAGTGTCAGAAGACCGCAGGCTGCGTATCATTTCCGCAAGATCGTTTTCGTTTTGATCGACAACGTGCAAAGCGGCGGGACGAAAGCCTAGAATTTCCCTGACAGTCGCACTGCCGATCGAGCCGGCTCCCCCGATGACCAGAACACGCGCGCCGTTCACAATACGTGCGATCTCGGGACGTTTGGCATTGATATCGCTTTGGAACAGGCTCAATTCGCGTCCTGTGGCAAGGCTTGACAGGTCCCTCTGCACCATCATTGGCTCCTTTGTTGGTGAAGCGCATCGTCTCGCGCAGGCATACCTCGTCAAACGGTGGAGAAAACGTCCCCTGGCCTGTAGCGCGGCGAAGTATTCCATACTATAACTGATCCAGAAACAAAACCAACACGGTCGACTTTGTGCCACGAATCAACCTGCATGTGACTTGCATAACAACCAGTCGTGCCGACTACTCGCTTCAGCGGTGGCCGATGCGGGGGATTTTGGATGCACAGGGCATGCGGCTCAGCATTGTCGCGGGTGGCGGACATCTCGCCGCGTCGCAAGGATCGACTCTTTCGGAAATTCGTGACGACGGCTTTGTGATTGATGAAAGCGTAGAGATGTATCTGGACAGCGGGTCGGCGAGTGGTCCGGCCATCGGAGCAGGGCTTGCCGCCATCGGTGTAGCGCAGGCCTTGGAGCGGCTGGCGCCGGACTGGGTGATGCTCCTCGGTGATAGGTTCGAGGTTCTGGGCGCGGCAACGGCAGCAGCGCTGTTGCGCATTCCCATCTGCCACCTTTGCGGCGGTGACATCACCGAAGGCGCCTATGACGATGGGTTCCGGCACGCGATCAGCAAACTCAGTCACCTCCATTGCGTCTCGACCGCGGAGGCTGCGCGAAACCTGATTCAAATGGGCGAAGAGCCGTGGCGGGTTGTGCAAACAGGTAGTCCCGGCCTTGATGCGATTGATAAGGTGCCCCAGATGACACGGACGGAGGTCTTCGCGGCGCTTGAGCTTTCCGCTGATGCGCCCACCGTGCTGGTGACCCTACACCCCACGACCCTGAAGGATGATTTCGGGCGGAGTGAACTGGACGCCCTACTCTCTGCGTTCAGCGCCCGCCCACCCCTTCAGATTGTCTTTTCGGGGGTCAATGCGGATGCAGGCGGTAGTGAATTCAATGCCATTATACAAGCCTATGCGCGCCAAAGGCAGGGTGCTGTTTTCAAGCAAAGTCTTGGCCAGACATTGTATCTGAACACTGTCCGTCAAATGCAAATGGTGATTGGCAATTCTTCCAGCGGACTTTACGAAGTGCCTAGCTTTTCAGTGCCGACAGTCAATATAGGGGACCGACAGAAAGGGCGGCTGCGCGCGAGTAGCGTTTTTGACTGCACCGGTACCCAGAAAGCGATTCTAGCTGCGATGGACGCGGCAGCGGCATTTTCAGAAACGGAGGTGGTCAATCCCTACGGTTCGGGCAACAGCGCGCAGCAGATCGTCGCGGCCTTGCAATCTGTATCAGGGGATCATTCATCCAAACAATTGCTGACCAAACGCTTTGTCAGCCTGCGATAGAAAGTCCGCACGGTGCAGAACACAAAGATTACCCTCATTGCCGAGGCAGGTGTGAACCACAACGGCGATCTTCAAAAAGCCCTTGCTTTGGTCGATGCTGCGGCGGACGGCGGTGCCGATCTGATCAAATTTCAAACCTTTTCGGCCAAATCGATGGTCACCAAATCAGCCGCCTTGG
The DNA here is from genome assembly GCF_000154785.2 of Roseobacter litoralis Och 149. Classification (NCBI taxonomy): domain Bacteria; kingdom Pseudomonadati; phylum Pseudomonadota; class Alphaproteobacteria; order Rhodobacterales; family Roseobacteraceae; genus Roseobacter; species Roseobacter litoralis. The sequence goes on along the minus strand of NC_015730.1, from coordinate 4,466,405 downwards.
CTGACTATCAGGCACAACAGATCGGGCCCGGTAAATCACAACTCGACATGCTGCTCGATCTGGAGCTTGACGAAGCAGCGCATCATAAACTGATCGTAAAATGCCAATCCCGCGGCATCGGATTTCTGTCGACGCCGTTTGATCTTGTCAGCCTCGATCTTCTGACGAACAGACTTCAGCAACGCCTTTTGAAAATTGGCTCTGGTGATCTCAATAATGGACCGCTGCTTTATGCGGCAGCGCAAACCGGATGCGATATCATCTTATCCACCGGCATGTCCGATCTGGGCGAGATCGAACGCGCGCTTGGTCTGCTGGCACTGGGATACAGCTCCACGCCGCCCACCGCGCCGCGCCGTCAGGACATGAATATGGCTTGGTCCGATGCCAGCTTGCGCGCCGCGCTGCATGAAAAGGTCACGATTTTGCATTGTGTGTCGAACTATCCGTCCAGTGCAGGTGCCACCAACCTCAGGGCGCTTGGCACCATTCATTCTGCTTTCGGCCTGCCGGTTGGGTACTCTGATCACACGCTTGGCGGAACCGCAGCGATTGCGGCAGCTGCTCTCGGCGCATGCTGCATAGAAAAACACCTGACGCTGGACAAGACGCTGCAAGGGCCTGATCACGCAGCCTCGAGCGAACCTGACGAACTGGCGCTGATTTTTGCCGCGATCCGGGACGTGGAGACGATGCTTGGCTCAGGGGTCAAATGCTGCATGCCAGAGGAACGCGGCACCGCAAAGGCCGCACGCAAGCGACTGGTTGCGGGCCAAGACATCGCCAAGGGCGCGCCTTTTACGCTGGACAACCTCACGACCAAGCGCGCCATATCGGGGGCCGATCCCTTGGCCTATTGGGAGCAGCTGGGCAAAGTAGCGGCACGCGAATATTCCGAAGGCGACCCGATAGATGACTGAGAGACTGTGTGTCATTCCCGTACGCGCCGGATCGAAGGGCCTGCCCGATAAAAACATCCGTGAGTTCCGTGGTAAACCGCTGGTCGCTCATAGTGTTCAACAGGCCATCGCCGCCAACATCTTTGCGGAGGTTGCGGTGTCCAGCGACAGCGATGCCTACCTTGAAATTGCACGACAGGCCGGCGCGACCCGCTGCCTCAAGCGGCCGGCGGAACTGGCGAGTGATACAGCAGGCTCAATAGAGGTGGTCGCACATGCTCTCGTGGCCTGCGAAGAGGCAGCGCAGAGGCGCTATGGCTCAATCACGCTGCTGCAAGCGACATCCCCGCTGCGCGAAGGCAGGCACATACGGGAGTCCGTCGCCCAGCTTGAGGAATACGGGTTCGACAGCGTGCTCAGTGTTACGCCTGCAAAAAATTCCCCCTATTTCAATATGCTCGAATTCGATCATCACAGCGCCACGTATGTCCTGTCCAAACCGCTCGACGCTGGTGTGCTGCGACGCCAGGATGCACCTGAGGTTTTTCAGTTGAACGGCTCGATCTACGTCTGGTCGCGGTCAGCATTTCTGTCTCAGGGAAAGTCGATCTGCGACAGAACGGGTATTTACGTGATGCCTCCGCTGAATTCGGTCGATATAGATACTCAAGACGACTGGGCATTCGCCGAGCTGGCAGCTAAGCTGCTGGACGAACGCAAGGCGGACAAACAAACGGCGGATCGAGGGCAGTAGTTTGAAAGATTTTCTATCCATTCTCGCCGCACCAGAGGATGAACTCCAACGTATCCTGAAGATTATCGACAGTTCCGCTTTGGGATTCGTTCTGGTGGTTGGTGACGGTAACCGCTTGCTGGGAACGATCACCGATGGTGACATGCGACGCGCCTTGCTTCGGGGTGAAGCGATGAGCACACATGCAATTGATCTGATGAACCCCTCGCCGCGAAGGCTTCAGGCTGGCGCGACCCGTATAGAGCAGCAGAATTTTCTGGTGCGCCACAGGATCAACTTTGCCCCGATCGTGGATGACGCAGGTTCGGTCACTGGCGTCGCGGTGTCTGCCCACTTGCCCGGCAACACCCTCGACAATGTCGCTGTGGTTGTTATGGCCGGCGGGCTCGGCTCACGTTTGGGGGACCTGACGAAGCACAAACCAAAACCGCTGCTCGACGTCGATGGGGAACCTATTCTCGAAAAGATTATCAAAAGATACCGCGACGATGGGCTGAAGGACTTTATTTTCTGTGTCAACTACAAAGCCGAAATGATCCGGGAGCATTTCGGATCAGGCGACAGGCTCGGGGTGAAAATTGACTATGTCGAGGAAAAGAAACGGCTGGGTACGGGGGGGGCGCTATCGCTGATAGACGTGGCGGAATACGACCACTTCTTTGTGACCAACGCTGATATCATGTGTACGACAAATTTTCGGGACATGCTTGAATTTCACCTCGACCAGGACTCTGACGCGACCATGGCTGTCCGGGAATACGAAATGCAAATCCCCTTCGGCGTAGTCGAAACCGAAGGATTCGAGATAAAGTCGCTCAGGGAAAAACCGACGTATAAGCATTTCATCAACGCAGGTTATTACGTGTTAGACAAAAGCGCTCTTGCACATGTGCCGCGCGCAGAATTTTTTGATATGCCGTCGCTTTTCGATGTCTTGCGAGAGAAGAAAATACGGACACGGATCTATCCGACGACCGGTGATTGGATCGATATTGGTCGGCCAGAGGACTTGGAACATCTGCGCCGCAAGACCAAAGAGAAATAGGGTAGTATCATGGCAAAAACCTTTGGAGTCGTAGGCCTGGGGCGCATGGGCTATCGTACCGTGCTTGCCGGACGCGCGGCGGGGCTGGATCTGGCTGCGGTTCTGGATACTGCGGAAAATCCTTGGGGAGTGACGCAAGACCCGTCACTTGCACATACGCTCGTTGATACGCTGGATACCTTTCTGGCGCGTACGCCCGACGTGGTCGCGATCTCTACGACTGCGGACAGCCATGCGCCCTTGTTCCAAGCCATCGCAAAGGCCGGGATAAAGACGGTTCTGATGGAAAAGCCGGTCGCCTGCTCTGTGTCCCAAGGTCTGGAGATGACATGTATCGCGCAGGAACAGGATATCCACGTCATGGTCAATCACAATCATCGTTGCTGGAGCGTTCTGAAATCGATCCGGGCACTTGACGGCGATACACGGTTCGGACGGCTGAAGTCATTCGTCATTGTGCAGGGCGCGGGAGGACTCGGCAATCTCGGTACGCATTACTTCGATCTGTCCAACTGGATGTTCCGCTGCACTCCAGACTCCGTGGCGGCCATAGGCACGGAGCCCGAAGCGATTAACCCGCGCGGTGAACGCTTCGAGGACAAGGGCGGTGCGGTGCTGGTCAGCTATCCGGACCAACGGCGCTTGTTGTTGGAAATCGGAGACGACATCGGCGTCATCGGTGGCTACGAGTTTCGGTTCGAGCGCGGACGCGTTTTGATGCCCTTTACGTCGGATCCTCCGAAAGCCTACGTACGCAAAGCTGAGACGCAAGCGCTACCCAAGCATTTTTACGGCGCTGCTTTGGAAGAGGTGCCCCTGGCGGACTTCGTACCTGGAGACGTTGTGAAGCATACGAGTGACGTCTTCAAAGACCTCTCGGCGGGAGAGCATGGCAACGGTGCAACCCTCTCCGAGGCGACCGCTGCCTTGGAAGTCATGATCGCCGCCCGTTTGGCCATCGAGAGATGCGCCGTCGTGCACCTGCCTCTAACCTCTGCAGATCGCGAGACGACCTACACGCTCGCGTGATAGATTATCACCCTTCTTCGCGGTGCTCGTCTCCAATTCACATCTGTGGATGCCCCCGTTAATGCAAGTTATTTTTGAGTACTTTGGGAATGTGAACGGATGCAGTCACTTGTCAGGCCTGTTGATGCGGCGCTTCAGATGCCACTGGCCGGTATGGAGATACGCGGTTAAGTTCCAAATCAGAGTGGCGGGTTGATTATCCCACTGTGAATTCCTGATTTTACTGAACCCGATCTTTCCGATCATTTACCCTTACACTCAAAGACCTCCTCACATTCCCGACGTACCGCCCACCGCGCCTCTTACGCGGCGGCGATGGGCGGGTCTCTGTAATCTTCGTATTTCACCAACATAGCCCATAACCGGCGCGCTATCCACTGACCGGCAAAACATGCACAGCATGTGTGACAGGGATGTTTGCGAGCGCAACAGCGACGACCATACGTGATTTCCTTGCAAGCATCCTTTGGAGCCACGATCCTTCAGGGGCACCTTTGTGGACCGCCACCTTCACGACAGACATGGCACCGATGACCAAGAGCCTGCGGATATCTCTCTGCCCCATCTTCGATGTTCGGCCTAACCTTTGCTTTCCGCCCGTCGAATGCTGTTTCGGTACCAGCCCAACCCAGGCTGCAAAATCCCGACCCCTACGAAAGATCTCCATGGGCGGGGCGAAAGCAAAGACAGCCATGGCCGTGATTGGGCCGATGCCTGGCATGGTTTGGAGACGGCGTGCGGCATCGTCTTTTGTCGCTTCGGTACGCACCTGTTTCTAAAGCTTGCTGATCTGATCAGTATGCGTAGCAATTCGGTCAATGTAGATCGACCCAATGTCTGTGACTATCTGTGGCAAACCATTCTTAGGATCTTCCAGAACGTCCTTCAGGCGTTTGATATTAGTCGCAGCCTTAGGTGCGACCTTACCAAACTCGGAGAAATGAGCCCGCAGGGCATTGATTATTTGCGTGCGTTGTCTCAGGAGCAGGTCACGTGTCCGGAACAAAACCGCCCGACTTTGCTGGTCATGGGTTTTCACAGCGACTGTTCGCATCGTCGGACGTGAGGCAGCTTCGGGAATCGCTTCTGCATCAGCAGCATCGTTCTTATGCCGTTAGACGAAAGGCTCCACATAGATAGGCGGTATTAGCTTCACCTAATGGCCGAGCGCCCCGATCTCGCGCGCCCAGTCATGCGTGGTTGCGCAAGCCTCCATAGCAACGATGCAAACTGGCTGTTGTGCAAAAAATGGCACAACTTGCGCACGGGATAGTTTCTTACGGAATAGAACACTGCCATCAGCTGATGACCCATGCACCTGAAAACTGCGCTTTGCCAAGTCCACTCCGATGATTGTAACCTTGTCCATTGTCGCCTCCTCAGTTTCTGGTCTGTTAAAACAGTACCAGCATGGCAAATCTCGATGCCGTCGGGAGGGGCATCCACTCCATCAGAACAGCGACTTGCTAAGCTGCACACAATCTATTGATCTCTTACAAAGGCAGGTCAGCGTCCACTCCTATCTCGGGCCGTCGTCGTTCGTTATTGTACTGTTGGCATTTTGAAGAAAATTTAGGCAACCATTGATACCACAGAAGCCGCCCTGTCGATCATCTTGGGGCAATTTGCGATAACAACGAAACGATCAACATTTCATCCGGAAAAGGGCCTAAGCGCTAAAGCAGCTGCCACTGCTATCTTGGCGCATGGGTAGAACTTGTATCAAGGTCAACGTAAAGTGAACCCACTATCCTTGCGCAATCGAGAAAGACAGGAAAATTCCTTAATTTCACGCTCTTCAAATATCACGACAAGGTTGCGGCGCGGCGACTTGTCAGCGGCTGATTGCCACTAATGGTGTGCAGGATCGGGTTGTCATAGATAATGAGCCGATCACGCGTCCCATATTTGGCTTCAAGACCTTTCACTCTGTCGATACAACACTAGCTGGGGTTGAGGTTGCACATGTGGTCCGTAAGCCGCAATCTGATGCCACTGGACTTCCTGCGTTCCAGCAGTTTACAGGGTTCCCAGCTTAGTTGCGTCCACACAACGGCCGCCTTCAGGCGTCAAAAAATGTAGCGGAACAGCTGAGACCCGAACTATTCGCGCGCGTCATTCTCGGAGAATTGCTCGGGCGTTTGCATCTGTCTAATTTCGCACCATTCGTCGAGAGGATCGCGAAACACAAACGGCTCATTGACCGTCGAAGCCAGAGCCAGATAATGGGAAAGATTATCAGTTGTTTCGGCAATGTGAATCCGGTCGGATGCATCAGCGAAGTTCAATCCAAGCTGGTCTGACAGGGGCAGACACACGGCAATCTTGCCAACCTGTGCGGCTTGCAGCACTACATTGGAAAAACCGCTGACAACGAGCGATGTATCGCGAATGAAATGCAAAAGGCTGCCGTTGTCTATCTTGCCGTATTTTCCGAATCGGGATTCAATCCAGCGGCGGTCATGGTCCGGATGAGGCCGAATGAGGAGTTCAAACCCGGCGTCGCGAATAATCTGGCAAGCCGCCTCGAAGACGTCTTCCTTTATGGGCTGCAAGGCCAGACCGATTAATCCAGACTCTGCTACCGAGGGCTCTTCTGAAATCGTTTTCGCATAGTCAGTCAGAAACTCTGACATATAGAAGGAAGGCCCCAGAACCAAACCGGTTTTATAGCCCGTTGCGTTGTATTTCCTTTCAACACTTTTCATGGTCGCTGCATCCGAGCAGACGAAGAGGTCCATGTCGCGCACTTCGTATCGAAAGTGATCCGTCCAGAACAGCGCCTGGTATTCGATCGTCGCAACACCCTTTTTTTTCAGACCAAGGATGATGGGCACAAACAACTCAGAACGACTAGGAGAGCAGATCAGGCTCTCAACATCCGCAAAATGCGGATGGTGCATCACGCTGTCGTAGAAACTGACGATCGCGCCCAGCCTGCTGTTTGTGGCTTCGATTGTCTCGTTGAGCAGGGCACCGAACCATATTTCCGGGTTCAGCCCAAAGCTTGGCTCATATTGTGACGCTGATCTGTCGAGGGTAGCATGTACGACCTTGCCGCGAGTCCTTCCCGGCAAAGTAAATCCAAGCGACGCTGACCTGAGTTTGAAATACTTTGAATTAACGTAGAAACCCAGCGTCATATAAAGAGTACTGTCTTCCCGCTTAAAAAGCTTGGGTTTCACGGGGTATCGAGCGTCAACGAGAACGCCGAACCGCTTTCCGAGTCGTTCTTCGGCCTGACCGATTGCTTCTGCGGCAGTCAGGTAGGCCGATCGTGTCGAACGCCCCAGAAACAGAGTTTGCGGACCCTTATCCGAAAGCCGTTCGAAGCCCGGTGGGTCAACTCTGCGCAGGCGCGACAGGAACTCGGGCGCCTTTGCGGTCAGGTTGAAATAGTCAGGCGACCGCGATTGCGCCATGCACCACCATCGTCTACCCCATCGCAGATTTGGAAAGGCCCAATTGCCGAAATCGAGCCACAGATCGCCCCGGTCTATGCGACATGCCTCCAACACCGCCGTGAGCGTTCGCACTTTTTCATATAACCGGTCGGCGAGGTTAAGCTCCATTCCTTGAGACATGTTGAACACATCCGACGAAGAAAAATCGTATCCGGACTTGGCCAGCATGGAAGGCAGATAAAGCTGTACAAGCGCCCGAGCAACACTCCGCGTTCGTTCGGCAATCACGAAATCATCCTCGGAGTATCGGTCAACGGCAGAATCAATATGCACCACTTCAATGAGTCCGCGGCGCTTGTAGCGCGCAATCTGTCGTGCATGTTTCTGCGGAATGTCGGTCTGCAGAAAAACCAGTATCCTGCGCTTTGCACGATAATCGAAAGCGAAGCGCGCCAATCTGACCTGGCTGATTTTCTTCCGCTTAGACGTATGGAGCCAGATGAGGGGTAGCGTTTTCAACACAGGCTCACAGTCTTCATCGTCCACGCCTTTTCGCCTCCCCGGCTTGTAAATTGCTGACGTCAGTACGCCGGTTGTAACCGCGATATCCCCATGTGCTGCGCCAATAATGAGGTGTCTTGGTATCCTCGATCATCCATTCCGTTTAGCCGTGGAAGTCCGTGGCGTCTAGCGTTGGCAGCCCTTGCTGTGCCTGCGTTTGCTGTTTGGACAAAACTAGTGGACCGGCGCACGGATATGGCATAGCCCTTGATCGCAAGACGTTGCGCCTTTAATGAGCGGGATAACAGCCGATGAAGATGCGAGGAAATAAACGCGAAGCGACTGGTTGGGAGCTGGTTTCTTACGCATCAAACGTTGCCGTCTTGGGTCGGTCGCCTGATCAGGACAGCGCGCAAGAGATATGTGGTAGCTGAACGTCATGTCAGACGCGCGCGACCTTTACATTTTTGGAACGGGTGGCCACGCGCGTGAGCTGGCGTGGATCGCTCAAGAGGCGGGCTGGTGTGTCGCCGGGTTCCTCTCGCCTGCTCCCACCGCAGGGGAGCGGCTCGGCGCGGTCGAAATATTTCCCGAGGACAATATTTCAGATTTGCCCGACCATAGCTGCGCGGTGATCGGCATCGGGGAGCCCGCGATCCGTCGAAAAGTGGCGGAGCGTTGGGGGGCTTGTGTCACTTGGGTGACGCTTTGCCATCCGACAGCGACGGTTGCGCGGGACGCCGTACTCGGTTCAGGCACGGTGCTCTTCCCACAGACCGTTGTAGGGCCTTGCGTACGGATCGGACAGCATGCTGTTGTGAACACCGGCGCCAGCGTGAGCCATGACGGTGAGGTGGGCGACTACGCGCTTCTTGGTCCGGGCGTGCGGCTGGCCGGGCATGTTTCGGTTGGCGCTGGTGCCTATATCGGCTGTGGTGCCGTGACACGCGGCGGACACCCCCATGCGCCGCTGCAGATCGGGTGCGATGCTGTCGTCGGAGCGGGCGCGGCAGTGGTCAAGGATGTGTCGCCCCGCAGCCGGGTCGTTGGCGTTCCGGCGCGACCGATGCGCACATAACACTTTTTCCACCTTTATGTCCTTTTGTCGCCTCGCCCTGCGTTCAGAGCGGCAACGATATCTTGTGGCTGCATGGACGGTGCAAAGTACGTTTCAGCATTTCGTGGTTCAGGCGGCGCATCCACGAATGCGGCAGCTTCCTCGACAGTCGAAATCATCGGTATGTCACCCCGGGCGATGACCGCCTCCATAAGTTCAGCCCCTGGTGCGTCCAGCACAACCGATGGACAGCCGAACGCTAGTCCTTCGACGAGCGTGAAGGAATAGACCCCAATCTGCAAGCGGGCCGAGGCCATCAATGCATAGCTGCCCGGCGCACCCCGGGAAAGCGCCAGATTTGCGGGGCGGTCCGGTTCCGCTGCGAGCAGGTTTTCATAACGACTTAAGGATTCACCTGGATGCGGACGATAAAGGATCGGTACCTCAGGGCGCGCCCGCGCCAATGCCACGGCAAAAGCCCAGAGCACCCGGCTCACCGTTGGCTGGCTCATAAAGACGACAGGTGCGCGCCGATCCGCTTTGGCACTGGCAGTGGCCGCTTCCTGTGATGCAAGCCGGGTGATTTGGTCTGATCCTGACACGATAGGCCGCAGCTGGGCCGGATGGGTGACGTTTTCGACCCAGTGAGATCCAAAGAACAACATGTCGGTAGGCGATGCCTCCCGCGGTGGAGATCCCGGCCAAGAATAATTGACCTGGCAACGTGCAACCAATCCATGCTGTACTTCAACGGATTGGATGCCCGCCATCCGCGCACCCGCAAAGGCCGCTTGGCGAAAGTAGGCACCGATCGCAATTAAGCGCTGTGCTTTACAGGCATCGAAATATCGCGCCCATGCCGAGCGCATGCGCAGATGGTCCGTACCAATTCTTTCCGCATTCGCAAAAAGATCGGTCAAATCAGCCCCAAGCGCTGCGCCGAACCGTTCAGTGAATTCTTTCGCGCGACGCTTGTCCGCCTCAGTAGCTTCGAGGCATTCGCGGTTTTTCTTTCTGGCAGTCTTGCTGAAAGCATCGAGATCGTAGACACCTTTCAGCCGCTGCCCCAAACGGTCACTGTCGAAAACAGAGTAAGGTGCGCCGCCAAGCCCTTGAAACAGCGGTCCCAAAAACGGATCCATACCGTCCACCTTGCGCGCGTTGGCAATGAACACCGTTTCGGCCTTTGGTGGTCGCATGCCAGGGGTCATTGTGTACCGATCGATACGCTGGCGCAGCTTTGATGAAAATCTGGAACGCGACACCTCGTCAGGGTTGGCCTGATGCGCTTCTAGGATGCCAGCACGGCGCAGCGCGCCCATAAACAAGGAAAACCGCAGGACCTGCCAAAGGTCCAGTCCATCCCGCCCCCCATAGCGCCATGAAACCAGTTCCATCTCGTCTTCGAGAAGCCAAAGTGCCTCGCAGGCCTCGCGCAGCCGGCCAGATCGGGGAGTGATCAGGGGTTCAGTCACAAAAAAGATATCCTGCTCCGTGACGAAACCTCGCTACAGCCTTTCGCTGAGCCGCACCGCAACATGGGTAGGTGCACCAGGATTCAAACCCAAGATGAGTTCTAGAAACCACGGCCGATATGACACACCCCCCATAAGCCAAAGGCCAACTAAGTGTCGGCATCAGGTTTAGACCAATCAAGTGTTTCTACTTACTAATGAACTTGCTGGTTCGGGACCAAACATTTCAGTTTTGCAATCTGTGAGTTGGAGTGAGAATTAGCCTAAACATCATGAGATGCGATTTCGATAATTCACGCTTATACTTGGTTTGAAGCGTCAAGAAATCTGTCTGGGGTAGACATTCAGACGAAAAGCATTTTTTGTTTGCAGCTACCTCAATCATTCTGAAACTGTTGCGTTTTGATGGCGCTTGAAGTGCGTGTTTAAGCCGCTTTTCGCTCAACCCCACGGGGTTTTTCCATGCTAAGGCTGAATGTACTCGAGGCATATGATAGCAGCCGTGACCTTATCTTAAGAGAGTTCTTTAACGATCTTTTGTTTGTTGCCCCATTTTGCGACATTATACTCAAACAAGCAAGCAACAGCCTGTTGGCGGTATCGGTTGATTTCAAAGCAAGCCATTGCCCTAGAAGGGTTACTTTGTACGCGGCATTTTTCTATGTGCGATATCCGACATGTTCTGATCAAAGTGCTGACCAATACGAATGATAACTTCTTTTGCCGTATCGTTCCGTTGGAAACCGCGAGTGATTAGTGTGCTCTTGATGAACTGTGGGCGCGTGCCAACAGTCGTAGAGATTTTCATGACGGTCCCGTGTAAAATTGATTGGTTTGCTTGTGAAGAACGTGGTGATCGGAACCCCTTTATGCCGTGGGTAAGGTAATGCCCAGTCGTCGATAAACGCCACGTGTGTCGATCAATAATGATGCGTGCTCGGCGATCATCTCATAGTCGAAATGCGTGTGGTCCGTCAGGAGCAAAACGGCATCCTGCTGCGCGAGGGTTTCCGGCGACAGCGGCACGGAGCTCAAATCAAATGAATGTTCGCGCATTACAGGAAAAGTCTGCACATGCGGATCACTGTAGGATATGTCCGCACCCCAGTTGCGCAACAGTTCCATGACGAGAACGGACGGGCTCTCCCGCACATCATCGATGTCACGTTTGTACGCTATCCCCAAGACCAGAGGGACTGTTGCATTAATCAACTTGCTTGGCCACGGTTAAGCTTTTGAGGTTAGCCATGCCACGCGAATCGCCCTTCAAGTACCACCGCTTTCCACGCGAAATCATTCTTTGTGCGGTGCGCTGGTACCTGCGCTATGCTCTGCCTTATCAAGATGTCGTCGATTTGCTCGCAGAGCGCGGGATCCACGCTGATCGTTCGACCGTCTATCGCTGGGTTCATAAGTTTGCTCCGGAGATCACCAAAAGAACCGAAAAACACTTGCGCCGGGCCAGTGTCGAATGGCATGTCGATGAAACCTATATCCGCGTTGGTGGCAAATGGCGCTACCTATGGCATGCCATCGACGCAAACGGGCAGATGATCGACTTCCGTTTGACCGCGCGGAGGGATGCCAAGGCAGCTAAGGCCTTTCTTAACAAAGCGATTGAGCGTGTACGGCTCCATCGTCCGGTCATCATCGTGACAGACAAAGCCCCGACCTATCGCCGCGTCATCCGAGAGATCAACCACCGCTACGATCCGCATTTTGACAGTACCCGACACATCGACCGAAAGTGGCGCAATAACCTCATTGAGAGCGATCATGCGGCGATGAAGCGGATCCTTGGATATCGTCAGAGCTTTCGATCTTTACGATCGGCAAAGGCAACCTTGAGCGGTATAGAAACTATCCGAACGATCAAACGCGGCCACATCCAGCACAGACAACCCGGCGTCCTGGGCGAGATCGCGTTTATCGATGCCCTCTTCTATGGCTCCGCATGAATTCTGGTCATATGAGGGCCCATGCATGTCGTCATCGGATTAATGCAACAGTCCCCTTTTGACCAAAGAGGCTGCGTTCACGTTCTCATCAAAGCACCCCATTCTGCCGCTACACATCTGTCCCGCTCCCCTAGCAGGCGTGGCATTCATCGACCACGCAGGGCCGCCGATGCTGAAAATGTTGCAAGGGCACACGATGGGAGACAACAAAAACCGATTTGTCATGACGACCGACCATTTGGTAACCCCGGCGATCGGGTGGGGACCACCCCAACAGGAAGAGTTGATCTGAGACCCGGGATCGATGAGTCTCAGATTAAAGTGCCAAAAATCTTCGAAACGACCACATTCTGACATTTAAGTGCAAAGAGAAACACAACTCGATGAATACGCAATGGAGCTGTCCCGTTTTAGTGCCGCCCCTAGTGCTCGTTTAAGCCACCTTCCGTTCGAATGCGACAGGGCTTTTCCATCCCAGTGCTGAGTGACGGCGGCGTGGACTGTAGAAGCCGTTGATGTATTCAAAGATTGCCATCTCAGCGTGCCGCCTGGTTTCCCATGACCGCCGCCAGATCAGCTCGGCCTTGATGGTTTTGAAGAACGTCTCGACAGCCGCATTGTCGTAGCAATTGCCCTTCCCAGACATCGACACCTTGAACCCATGTTGGCGCAGAATCTTTTGATAGTCGTGAGAACAATATTGGCTACCGCGATCCGTGTGATGGATGCAGCCCTTTGGTGGCGCACGGAATACGATGGCCATGTTCAACGCCCGTATCGCTAGATCACGCTTCATGCGGTTACTGACGGCCCAGCCGATGACACGGCGAGAATGCAGGTCCAAGATCACAGCCAGATACACCCAGCCTTCACGGGTCCAGACATAGCTGATGTCGCCCGCCCATTTCTGGTTTGGCGCATCTGCCGCGCAGTCACGATCCAGTAGGTTCGGTGCTATATTGAACTTATGATCTCTATCCGTCGTGACCTTGTGTTTGCGTGTTCTGACCACTGATATGCCGTTCTGGCGCATCCACTGCCCGACAGGCGATTTGGCAAAGCCAAATCTGCCGAGAGGGGGCGGCCAACACGGCGGTGACCGATATCCAGGCCAATCTCTTTCAACTCCTCAGTCATGCGCGGCCTGCCATAGCTGCCAAGGCTCAGACGAGATTGTTCTTTGATGTGCGCCAGCGTGACCAAATCAGACCGCTGTCTGCGACTGGCTGGCCGGCTTCGAAATGCGCGTAGCCCGCGTGTGCTGACGCCAACGACATCACACAGCCGATTGGTGGGGAAGCTCTCGCTGTGTTCTTCAATGAACCTAAATCTCATTGCTTTAGGCCCGCGAAGAACTGGGTGGCCTTTTTTAAGATCTCCCTCTCCTCCTTGAGAATACGGTTCTCGCGGCGCAGCCGGTCATTCTCTTGAACGAGGCTCATATCCTCTTTTGACACCACATCCGTGTCTCGATGCGCTGTGATCCACTTGTTCAGTGTGGACATACCTACACCCAGATCGTCAGCCACCTGTTTGCGTGTCAGCCCACTGGTCAGCGCGATACGCACCGCATCTTGGCGAAATTCGTCCGTCCGTTTCAGTCCCATAGTCAGTCTCCTTTGTTGCAGTAAATGCTATCAAAGGGGCGGCATCAAACCGCGACAGGTCCATCCTCGCCAATGCACAAAAAAGGGGCCTCATCGAAGCCTAGCCTCTTGCAGTAAATGGTGTAAAAGCAGCGTACAGAAGCAGGCGGCAAGCAGAACTTCTCTTTAAAAAATTACCTTAACCGGTCTCAAGAATGAACAATTCCATCTCGCAGCAGTTAGGGATGCAAAGGAGAATTAACATGGCCGACAAAACCACCGACAGCACGCAGCCTGAATCGACAGCCGAAACAGAAGATCTGAGTGTTTTCATTCCGGGTGAAGATCGCGGGATCAGCAAGGAACCCATCGATCGCGACGACCCACCGGTCGCAGACCTTGCTCGCGAACTGCCGCCCGAAGTGAAAGACGCGGTGCGTCGCGAAGGAACGTGGGAAGGTGACGCAGGCCGTCACGACGGGGATGATGCGCAGGATTCATCGGGTGAGCTCAGTGGTGCCGAGAATGACAGAGATGCAGGTACCTAAACGATAGCAGGTGGCGACATGAAACGGCAGAGTTTCCACGCGACGATGCGCCTGCTGCAGTCGTCCAGGCCTGCGCACCCGACGCAGCGAGATATCGTGATCCCGCATTGCCAAACGGCACACGCACCGTGACGCACAACCGGGAACTTGGCTCGGTGATTTGCTTTTGCGTAAGCAGCCAACGCTTGTACGCGTGGCACTCGCAAACAAAATGGCACGCATCGTCTGGGCCTTGATGGCGCCCGGCGGTGTCTATCAGTCTCCGACCGCGGCAGCGTAACGCTACCAAAGTCATGAGAACATCGAGTGGCAACTGTCAGAGCAGCGGTACTGGATGGAAGGCTTGACAAAGGACAGCTGCGCGCGGCTTGATCCCCACATTCTTTCCACTCCCCCATGACAGCCGCATTTGGGGAATGGCTTCAGGCGCAACGCTTGGCAATCTCCGCCAGGTCACGCCTCGGCGAGAGACTGACCGACGGCCGCGTCGAGATCGACAGCAACAGTCCCGGAAAATCTAATCCGACTGCTTACCCTCAATTGCAAGAACGCACTATTTGCCTGTCGTGACGAAGATGGTCGCACCTGAGGTCACCGGGGAGTAGAAAAGCTCAGGCAAATTCTCTCACGCCTCTATACATCGTGCGCAGCAAGCCAAGCGCTGATGATCGCTTTGTGCCGCGCGCCGTCATAACTGGGAAAATGCCCTCCATGCACCACACGCACCGGCAAATCGTAAAGCCTCGCCATTGAGCGGTGATAGTCTATGAGATCGGCGTGATAGGTGTCTTCGATCAGAGGGCCGTCATAAACGATGTCACCTGAAAACAGAGTCTCCGTTGCAGCTTCCCATAGTGCTATTCCACCCGGCGAATGCCCGGGCGTGTGGATCACTTCGAATTGCCGGTCGCCCAGATCGATCACATCGCCATCGTCCACCAGGCGCGTAGCTGGGGCAGACTTCACCTTATAGGTCGCAGATTGATAGGGTGCAGGCGGTAAGCGGTCAAAAATATCGTCAGTAACATAGGGGTCAGCCAAGGTTGCTGCACGTGTAGGATTTGCCAGCAAATTCGCCTCTGTCCGGTGGACGCACCGATTGTCAAATTCATGGTGGCATCCGATATGATCGAAATGGGTATGGCTGGCGACGGCCGTTAGCGCACGTTCGGTGACCAGCGGCACCCAATCACGCAAGGACACCACCCCCATGCCGCTATCCACGAGTAAATCCTGGTCACGCCCGCGGATGTGCCACATGTTGCAGCGATAAAATGGTTGGATGAAAGGCTCGTCTATCAAGGTAACGCCGTCGGCCTTGGTTTGGAGGCGATACCAGTCCTCAGGGCGTGCATGGTCCATCTTTATAGCTCCTTTGGGAAGACACTGATTGTGTCGGCGCTTACCGACAAGGTTAGCATCGCACCGGCTGCCGGCATCTCACCGGGTGGCAGATGCGCGATCAATACTAAATTTGGCGCGACATCCGGTACCAGATGCGCGCGAATATGCGTTCCGAAGAAAGCGGCATCGCGCACACGGGCGCTCCCCAGCGTGATTTCAGCTTTGTGTGTGCTTATCGCCTCTGGACGCAGGCATAATGTCGCAGAGCCCAGGAATGGCGCGTTTACGGGTAAGGGGCCAAGGGGCGTCTCAACCCGCTGCCCTGTGACCTGTGCCGGAACATGGTTCATCTCACCCATGAAGTCGGC
This sequence comes from Roseobacter litoralis Och 149, assembly GCF_000154785.2. Taxonomy (NCBI): domain Bacteria; kingdom Pseudomonadati; phylum Pseudomonadota; class Alphaproteobacteria; order Rhodobacterales; family Roseobacteraceae; genus Roseobacter; species Roseobacter litoralis. Next base: position 4,450,437 of record NC_015730.1, on the reverse strand, counting down.
GGCAAACAAGCTGGCGGGCTGGCGGTAGACGCGCGCGGGCGGGCCCTGATCCTCGATCTTTCCGGCATTCATCACGACGATGCGGTCTGCAATCGCCATCGCTTCTTCCTGATCATGCGTTACATGGACAAAGGTGGTGCCGACTTGCCTTTGGATAACCTTCAATTCGTCCTGCATTGCGCGGCGGAGCTTTAGGTCAAGCGCGCCAAGCGGTTCATCCAGCAACAATACGTCCGGGCCCACTGCCAGAGCGCGGGCAAGTGCCACCCTTTGACGCTGGCCACCGGATAATTCATGTGGGCGCTTTGATGCGGCATCAGCAAGCCCGACCAGCGCAAGCTGCGCCTCCGCCTTTCGGTGGCGTTCTGCACGGCCCATACCGCCCATGCGCAACCCAAATCCGACGTTGTCGCGCAAGCTCATATGCGGGAACAACGCGTAGTCCTGAAACATCGTGGTTGTCGGGCGCTTGGCCGGAGCGACCCGTGTCATATCACGCTCCCCGATCATAACGCTGCCTTGGCTGGGCGCGATGAAACCGCCCAACACTGAAAGAAGCGTGGTTTTCCCGCAGCCAGACGGCCCCAGAAGAGCAACATATTCGCCGGCCTCAATCATCAGGTCGATGTCCTTGAGCGCTTGGAATGTGCCGAACCAATGGTTCAATTCCTTGAGTGTGACAGGTGCGGTCATGACTGGCGCTTTCGAAAAACAAGAAGTTCAAGGATGAGAACAACGGCAATAGAAACAAGAAACACAATGCTGCCGATCGCATTCAACCGCGGTGACAGGCCGGACCGGAGCATCGACCAGATTTCCACTGGCAAAGTCACGTCAAAACGCGTCAGCAGGAACGCGATGATGAACTCGTCCCAACTGAACGTCATCGACAGGAAAAACGCCGCACCAATGGCAGGCGCCAGCATTGGAACAGTCACCAGCACGATAACCTGCGCTTCGTTTGCGCCCAAATCACGGGCGGCACGTTCAGCATTTTGTTGCTGCGCGCCCATCGCCGCGTAGATAATTGCAAACGCGAGCGGCAAGTTGATGACGACGTGGCCGATTCCGGCAGTCATCAGAGACAGGCCCAAACCTGCCTGCGTCAGGACAATCAGCAGCCCCAAACCTACAATCAGGTAGCTGACCGTCAGCGGCGCGATCAATAGTCCCCTGACAAGGGCAGATCCCGGTACGACATGTCTTGCCAGCCCGTAGGCCGCCAAGAACCCGAGGCTGACCGCAATCAAAGACGAGATGAACGCCACCAGCACTGAATTGCCCAAAGCAGCCGTGAGCCGGGTGTCACCCAGAACATCAGCATACCAGCGCAAAGATGGACCGTTGAACGGCGGTACAGGCAATTGTCCGTCCTGAAAGGAGAACAAGACCAGCGTACCAACGGGCAGGTAGATAAAAACAAAAGCGGCCGCCAGATATATCCATGGCAATATGCGCGTCATAGCCGGTCCAATCGCAACCAGCGCACAGCTGCAATATACACCAGCGTCACGATGCCCATCAGAACGATCGCCAATGCAGCGGCCAGCGGGAAATCAGCGCGTCGGCCCAGTTGCACCATAATGACTTGCGGCACTGTTAATTCTGTATTGCCACCCAAGATCTGCGGGGTGACGTAGTCACCAATGCAAAGCACGAAGGTTAGGAAAGCCCCCGTCACGATCCCGGGCAGGGTCAACGGCAGGATCACATGTCGAAAGGTTTGAATTGCGCTTGCGCCCAGATCTTGCGCAGCACGCCGGTAATTGGGCGAGAGTTGTACCAGATTGGCATAGATCGTGAGCGTCAGGAGCATCACAAAGAAATGTACAAAACCTGTAACCGTCGCAAAGCGGGTATTGGCCAGCGTCAAAGGTTCTGCGATCAGGCCAATATTCATCATGGTTTGATTGACCACCCCATCACGCGCCAGCACCAACAGCCACGCATATGATCGCACAACATAAGATGTCCAGAACGGCAAGATCGCCAACAATAGCACCAGTCGCTGCCAGCGCTTGGGGACATTAAACGCAATGATCCATGCCAGCGGATAGGCCAGCAAGACCGAAACCACGGTCACGGTGATCGTAATTTCGAGCGACACAACAATCGCACGCCACAAGAAACGCTTTTCGGCAAGTTCTGCATAGTTCTGTAAAGACAGCCCCCAGATCAGCGTGCGTCCATCGAGCGTTGCAAGGCTCATTGCGCCCATGACGATGAAGGGCACGATGAAAAATGCAAGCGTCCACATCAAAGCCGGGGCTACAAAACCCCAGCCCTGCCCGCGCCGACCGGTAGCGCTCATTCGCCATGCCCTACTGTGATAATGTATTCAGCCACAGGTCCTGCATATCAGAATCCAGCGCATCGTCGGGTGCTGGGTAAAGCTGAGTGCGGGCCAGATAATCGGGTTGCTGGTCCCACCGCAGCACAGCTTTCTGATCGTCAGTCAGAACATCACCAGCGCTCTCATTTGCTGGCATTCCCCAAAAACACGACGACGTCGCCAACCGTGCCTGCCCTTCGGGGCTGACAATATATTTAATGAACTCAAGCGCCAGATCGGGCTGTTGTGTGCCTTCAACGACACCGATCGACTGGGTCCACCGCACCGCACCTTCGGACGGGATCGTCCACGTCAGTTCAGGTTGTTCTTCGGCCAGCACAGCAGTCAGCCATTCACCCCCGCCGACGACAATATCGACTTCACCTGTTGCCAGCGCTGTTTGCGCGGCGACTACGCCGGCAACAGATGCAGCACGCGACCGCATCGTTGTCATGACGCTACCAATTGCATCTAGATTATCACCACCAATGTCCGCTGTAGCGATCCCTTGCGACATCGCAGCAAGTCCCATCACAGGGAGGTAGTAGTCATAGATCGAAATCCGGTCCTGATACTTTTCGGACCAGACAGTTGCTAGCGATTCCATGTCCGCTGGGTCAACCTTACTCGTATTATACGAAATGGTGTTGTAGCCGAACTTTTCGGTCACGGCATAGGTCACGCCATCAACTGTGTTGACGTCTTCCATGACGACCTCAGGGAAAAAATCATCGATAGGAAGTTGATCCGCATCCAGAGGTGCCAAGATGCCCGCCTCCACCGCGCGGAAAACGTCGATGCCGTCGATGACGAGGACATCCCAATCTCCGGGGCGCGATTGGTCCAGCAGTGCGAGTGCCGCGCCAGTCCCTTCGTATTCGCGCAAATTGACGGTGACGTTATGCATCGCCTCAAACGGGGCAATCAATTCGGGATCCATATGATCGCACCAAACCAGAGCATTCATCTGCTCTTGTGCGGCCACAGCACCTGCCGCGCAGGTCAAAACAGTTGTGGCCAACAATGCAGAAGTCAGATTTTTCATGTCCAAGATTCCTTTTCGATGTGGAGTTTGACCGCTTATCGCGGAACTCTTGATAAAAAAGTTGAAGTCATTCATCTTTATAGTCAACACTAAATATTTTTGACGCGACAAGAGGACGAGTAAAAACAGATGGCCGGATTGCGTGAGAAACAGAAAGCAGACCGCGAAAGGCGCATTTTGCAGGCAGCGGTGACTAAGTTTCGGGCAGATGGTTATCGCGCCGTAAGAATCGAGGACTTAGCCGAGATGGCGGAAGTCTCTGTCGGCACCGTTTACAATTATTACCAGACCAAGGGCGATATACTGATGGCCACCGTCACAATGGAGGTCGAAGAGGTCCTTGAAGCTGGCCTCGCGATATTAGCCGATCCACCCGAGGCTGTTGGTGACGCATTGCTCGCTTTGATATTTTCATACTACGATCACTCCCTAAAATATCTGTCTAAAGAAATGTGGCGCAGCGCGATGGCACTGGCGATAGAGGCCCCCGGCACACCCAACGGGCGACGCTACTTTGAGATGGACCAGCGCCTTGCCGCGCAAATGAGCGACCTTGTTGCTGAGTTGCAAAACCGCGGCTCAGTACGGCGCGATATTGATCCCGGACTGGTTGGCATTTTACTTTTCAACAACCTTAACCAAATGTTTTTGGAATTTGTCACACAGGACGATATGCAATTGGACGTCCTACGGACGCGGGTCGCAGCACAAACACTGGCGTTCGGTCAACTGATTGCTTCTGATTTGTGTAACCGGGTCGATCCATGAACGAACGTTTTAGGCTGTGCATGATCTCCAAAAGCTGCCGAAGGAGCAGCCACGATGAAACAGCGCTTTACCCGCAGCGCTGACTGCGATTCAGACTATAACGAAAGTCCGGTTTCCGCCAAAAGGTCCCAAAATACTATGCAGATGTGGCCTCCAACTTGAGCATATAGCGTGAGTAGCGCCGCTCACCCGTACGCGTAACCGCTCCGGTATTAACCAGATCCTATAGGTCACTTGTCGCAGTTGCGCGCGATGTGCGTATGATCGAGAGATAGTTCTCAGCGCTCAGACCTACCGTCACTGTACCCTACCATTGGGTGCAGAAATTCGGGCTGGAGATCCGCAAGCACGCATACGGCCAGCACCGCGCATGGCGGGGGATTCAATGGCATGTGCCCTCTCGGTAGATCACTTCGTGATCGACTGCCGGGTAAAAGATGAGACGGGACTGTTGCATTAATCCGATGACGACATGCATGGGCCCTCATATGACCAGAATTCATGCGGAGCCATAGAAGAGGGCATCGATAAACGCGATCTCGCCCAGGACGCCGGGTTGTCTGTGCTGGATGTGGCCGCGTTTGATCGTTCGGATAGTTTCTATACCGCTCAAGGTTGCCTTTGCCGATCGTAAAGATCGAAAGCTCTGACGATATCCAAGGATCCGCTTCATCGCCGCATGATCGCTCTCAATGAGGTTATTGCGCCACTTTCGGTCGATGTGTCGGGTACTGTCAAAATGCGGATCGTAGCGGTGGTTGATCTCTCGGATGACGCGGCGATAGGTCGGGGCTTTGTCTGTCACGATGATGACCGGACGATGGAGCCGTACACGCTCAATCGCTTTGTTAAGAAAGGCCTTAGCTGCCTTGGCATCCCTCCGCGCGGTCAAACGGAAGTCGATCATCTGCCCGTTTGCGTCGATGGCATGCCATAGGTAGCGCCATTTGCCACCAACGCGGATATAGGTTTCATCGACATGCCATTCGACACTGGCCCGGCGCAAGTGTTTTTCGGTTCTTTTGGTGATCTCCGGAGCAAACTTATGAACCCAGCGATAGACGGTCGAACGATCAGCGTGGATCCCGCGCTCTGCGAGCAAATCGACGACATCTTGATAAGGCAGAGCATAGCGCAGGTACCAGCGCACCGCACAAAGAATGATTTCGCGTGGAAAGCGGTGGTACTTGAAGGGCGATTCGCGTGGCATGGCTAACCTCAAAAGCTTAACCGTGGCCAAGCAAGTTGATTAATGCAACAGTCCCCGTTGAGCTCTTTCAAAAGAAGGCAGTGATCAATCAAACCAAAATCGATGACCAACGCGTCGCGCACCTGTCGCCGCCAGTCATCGCGGCATTGGCGAACATTCCTTCAAACCGCAAACTTGACAGTCTGGTGTTCCAGTATGCCTCTGGCGAAAGCGTGGGGCAGGTCTGGAATAACGTCATTGAGCGAGCGGGTATCGAAAAGCTATCGCCCCACTGTTGCCGCCACGGATTTACAACTTCGATGCTGCAGGCAGGGATAGACCCAAAGACTGTTGCGGTACGCGGTGGCTGGAAAGACGTAGGAACAGTTATGAAATTTTATGCTCATGCGATGGATGATCCGACCGTCATAGATGTGCTTTTTGGCACAAAATAGACACAAGCCCAAGCAATAAATCAAACAAGTAACTGTAATTAAAAGGAAATATAAAAATGACTTGGACCCTTCGTTGGGGAAGGGTGTCCCACGGATGCGGATAATTCACGCGGCCGGCTGGCACAACCCGCTTCTGGAAAGATATCGCGTGAATCTGCGGTTTTGGCGGCCCGCCTGTTCACAATCGGAAACACGCCGAAACCGTGCAACACTCAGGCCCTGCGCTTACGCCGTCAGTCTGGCTGTGCCACTCTGCGAGTAGCCAAGAGCGCCCATCCAAGATGGTCGACCATGATACATCCTGCGAAAAATCAGGCGTTCCGAGGTTGCAGAGCAGGGGCGCAGCTGTGTACTTCGTCCCATACTTCTATCCGATGGGATGCCACGCATATGTTTTCAATCACCCTCATTGCAAAGCCTGAGATGCTTGACCTCGCTTTGGTTGATGCCTTGCGAAATGCGTGGGGCGGTGGGGATATTACGTGGTTGTCACCGCGCGGTGCCGCCGAATTTGAGGTTGCACAAAAGCCGGTAAACCTCTGGGAGGTCTGGGCTGAAGTGCAGGCGCTGGGGGTTGACCTGGTCGCACAATCTGCGACAGGGCGGCGCAAGAAAATGCTGTTGGCTGACATGGACAGCACAATGATCCAGCAGGAATGCATCGACGAACTTGCTGACGAGGCTGGCGTCGGGGAGCATGTCAAAGGGATCACGGCACGGGCCATGAATGGCGAGCTGGATTTCGATGCCGCCCTGCGGGAACGCGTCGGCCTTCTCAAGGGGTTGCCGCTTGCAACCATTGATCATGTGCTGTCATCGCGCATCACTCTGATGCCGGGCGGTCCAGTGCTTTTGTCGACGATGAAGGCCAATGGCGCGCATGCCGCGCTGGTGTCCGGTGGCTTCACGGCCTTCACTCAGTCGGTCGCCAGCAAGCTCGGCTTTGACGAAAACCGTGCCAATACGTTGCTTACCAAAAACGACACCCTCACCGGAGAGGTCGGCACGCCCATTCTGGGCCAGCAAGCCAAAGTCGATGCGTTGAATGAAATCACGCAGCGTCTGGGCATCTCAACAAGCGACGTACTTGCGGTTGGGGACGGTGCGAATGATCTGGGCATGCTGAAAGCTGCGGGCACCGGTGTCGCCCTGCATGCCAAGCCAAGCGTTGCCGCCCAATGTGATATCCGCATCAATCACGGTGATCTGACCGCATTATTGTATCTGCAAGGCTATGGCGAAGGCGACTTCGTGCACCCGGCATAATGGCCTGCTACAGCAGCGCGGGTGCGGCGCGCATATAGCCTGTGGTGAGCCCCCTGCGGTTCAGAATGGGGGCATTCACATATTTCATCGTCGCGGGGTGATCTGCCGCCAGAACGCCCAGTTTGACCAAAATCGCCGCAATCGCACATTCGGACGCGCGCGTCGTCCCATCGGTGATCTTCAGCGCGATGCCGACCTTCTGTTCCGGTATAATCACGTTGAAGAATCCTTCGGCCCCGGTTTTGACAACTGCTTTGCCGTCGGTCGCCCGCATTAAATCCGTACAGGCGCAATTTTCACCCGCCACCAGTTCAGGATGCAGCCGCATGGCCCGGTGCAGGCGCGCCTCGGCACTGTCCTCTGGGCTGGCTGCAAAGCGTGACATCGCGCGGGCCATCCCGTGCAAAGTGCCCGCAAAATTCGGAGCCGAACACCCGTCGATGCCAAAGCCGGGCGATGTTTCGGATGTGACCCTTTCAAACGCCTCCAACACAGCCTTTTGCACCGGGTGATCTGTTTCGAGATACTCCGCATTGCCACCGAGGTGTTTGGACAGCGTCAAAAAGCCGGTATGCTTACCAGAGCAATTGTTGTGGAACTGGCACGGCTTCTCAGCCGCAATGAGCATCTGATCATGCGTCGTCTGATCGTAGGGCATATGCGACCCGCAGCGCAGTGCATCATCTGTCAGATCAAGCGTCGATAGCCATGCGCGGACGCGCTGCGTGTGCATGGGGGCGCCCTCATGCGACGAACAGGCCAGCGCCAGATGTTGCGATGTAAGGCCCATGGCATCTGCGGCACCAGACTCAACCAATGGTAGCGCTTGAATCATTTTCGATGAGCTGCGCGACAACATCACCTGATCCGGATCGCCCCAGGCATCGATGATTTCGCCTGCTCCGTCACAGATCACCGCATGGCCTGTGTGCATACTCTCCAGAAACGGACCGCGCCAGATTTCGACCATTGGAACCGGTTGTGACATTTTTTTCCTCACGTTTTAGCGAATTCTTGCCAATCAGGCTTTCGCCTACTGTCAAGATTGCGCTACTGTTACTTTTATCGAGAAACAAGGTCGTCTGTTGTAAAGAGTGGTGTAAAAAAGACCCGCCGTAACAGAAGGACAGATTGAGGTTAGCACAGCTGGAGGCTGTAAAACATGCGAATTACCAAGAGTTTTCTGGGGTTGGCCAGTGCAACGCTGCTCATCGGATCATACGCCGCTGCGCAAGACGTGAGCAGCAACCGGGTCGCCGCCGAGACCGACTGGAGCGTTTTTGTAGAAAACGATCCAAAAGAATGCTGGAGCGTTTCTGTCCCGACGGAGACGGTAAATACCCGCGAGGGGCGTGTTGTTGCGGCCACCCGGGGCGACATATTGCTGATGGTCTCTTTCCACCCCTCGGCCAATGCCAATGGTCAGGTGGCCTTTACCGGCGGTTATCCGTTCCGGGACGGCAGTCAGGTAACGATGGCGATCAGTGGCACTGAGTATTCCCTGTTTACCGATGGCGATTGGGCATGGCCGGCAAGTGCGGCGGATGATGCCAAGATCGTGGCGGCCATGAAACGTGGGGCAGACGCGGTTGTGACCGGGATTTCCAGCCGGGGGACAACCACCAAGGACACGTTCTCGCTGCTCGGGTTTACGGCGGCAACCGAAGACGCCGAAAAACGCTGCGCGGGCTGACACTGAGTGCATGTGAGGCATCGCCCTGCCCGCGGGTGGGGCTTTTTGTTTTGATCTGTTTGGAAAACCCTATATAGAGCGGCATTCAGCCATTTGAGAGTCGTTCTTATGTCCGCCAACGCGCCCATCACGCAAGATGTCCACACCATTCCGCGCAAATTGCCGGACGGTCCCGTCAATCTGGTTGGGTTGACCCGTGCAGCCATGCGCGACGTGTTGATTGCCGAGGGCACGCCCGAAAAGCAGGCAAAGATGCGTGTGGGGCAAATCTGGCAATGGATCTATCAATGGGGCGTGCGCGACTTTGATCTGATGACCAACCTGTCCAAGGCCTATCGCGCGGAACTCAAGGAAAAATTCGTCGTCGAAGTCCCGGAGGTCGTCACCCGTCAGGTCAGCGAGGACGGCACGCGCAAATACCTTGTGCGCATCGCCGGCGGTCACGAGGTTGAGGTCGTCTATATTCCCGAAGACGGGCGCGGCACCTTGTGTGTCTCCAGTCAGGTGGGGTGCACGCTGACCTGTTCGTTCTGCCATACAGGCACGCAAAAGCTGGTGCGCAACCTCACCGCCGCCGAAATCATCGGTCAGGTGATCATCGCGCGGGATGATCTGGGCGAGTGGCCGGAAATCGGTGCGCCCAAAGACGAAACGCGCCTGCTGAGCAACATCGTCCTGATGGGCATGGGCGAGCCGCTTTATAATTTTGAAAACGTCCGCGATGCGATGAAAATCGCGATGGACCCGGAGGGTATTCAACTTTCCCGGCGGCGCATTACCCTGTCCACATCCGGTGTCGTGCCGGAAATCGCGCGCACCGCTGTTGAAATCGGCTGCCAACTGGCCATCAGCTTTCATGCAACGACCGATGACGTGCGTGACAAGTTGGTCCCGATCAACAAACGCTGGAACATCGAGGTGCTTTTGGAGGCCTTACGGGTCTATCCAAAAGTGTCCAATTCGGAACGGATCACCTTTGAATATGTGATGCTGCACGGCGTCAATGACAGCGACGAAGACGCCCGCCGCCTCGTCAAACTGATTGAGGGCATTCCCGCCAAGATCAACCTGATCCCTTTCAACGAATGGCCCGGCGCGCCCTACAAACGCTCCTCCAACAATCGCATCCGGGCCTTTGCCGATATCATCTACAAGGCCGGGTATGCATCGCCGATCCGAACGCCGCGCGGTGAAGACATCATGGCGGCCTGCGGGCAGTTGAAGTCTGCAACCGAGCGCGCGCGCAAATCCCGCAAACAGATCGCGGCAGAGGCAGGTCTGGCGGGCGCATAGTGCGCCGTCGTGATGTGCTCGTCGTGGGCGGCATCGTCGCCGTTGCCGTTGCTATTCCACCGATACTGCGGCGTATCCCGGCCGATTTCGAATTCGAACCGCTGCCCGGGTTTGCCGGGTTTCGCCGGATCACTGGCGGCAGCATATCCGGGGGCATTGATCCGTTTTTCGGCCTTGATGCGCAGGGCTCAACGAACGTCGCGCCATCACCCGAACGGGCGGCATCGCCCTGTCTGGCTCTTTTCGGGCCAGAGGGCTGGCAGCCCGATGTCGTGCCAATCGCTATTTTCAGTGATTTCAACTGCCCCTATTGCAAAGTGCTTGAACAGCGCTTGATGGAGCGCCGGGACGCTGGCGCGCCTGTGCGACTGATCTGGCATGAAATGCCGCTGTTGGGGGCTGCGTCGCGGCGCAGTGCACAGGCGGTTCTGGCGGCGCGATTTCTCGATGCAGAGGAGGCCGGGCGCGCCTATCTTTCGCAGCGGTTCCTGCGCCCGGGTCCTGCAGCGTTGCAAACAATGGCGGATGCGCTTGACCTGCCCCCTGATGCATTCACCCAGGAGGTATCAGGACCGCGGGTGGCACGGGCCTTGGCCACCAGCATGGATCTGGGTCGACGGCTGGGCATACCGGGAACGCCCGGCACGATGGTGGGGCGGACCCTCGTGATCGGTGCCATCAATGACGCGGACCTCACCAAGCTGATCGAGATCGAAAGGTCGCAACCGCAGACGGTTTGCGCCTAAAGCGTCATGCGAAAAACCTGACTCACCCACCGCCGTCTGAAATCAAGAATTTCAACGGGTTACGTGACACTTGATGTTTCAGGTATTTCGTCAGACGCTCTTAACGACCCGGCATTGTGGCGCGGGTCGGCGTGTCCTGCCAGCGGTCAATTACTTCCATCGCCTCAGTTGCACTTTCCACGAAACTGAACAGCTCAAGGTCTTCCGCAGAAATCGTGCCCGCATCGGCCAGCGCATCCCAGTTGATGATACTGTCCCAGAACTTGCGCCCAAAAAGCAGAACCGGGACGGGCTGCATGCGTCCGGTCTGTATCAACGTCAGCGCCTCGAACAGCTCATCCAACGTGCCAAAGCCGCCGGGAAAGACGCAGATGGCGCTGGCCCGCATCAGGAAATGCATCTTGCGGATCGCGAAATAGTGGAAATTAAAGCATAATTCAGGCGTCACATAGGAATTCGGGGCCTGTTCGTGCGGCAGCACAATGTTCAGACCGATGGACCGCCCGCCCGCGTCCATTGCACCGCGGTTGCCCGCTTCCATCACGCCGGGGCCACCCCCGGTCACGATCACATGTTCCTTGCCCTCGGCTTCCATGCTCTTGAGGGTCATCAGCCGCGCAAACTCCCGCGCTTCGTCGTAGAAATGCGATAAATCAGCCAGTGTTTTAGTCGCAGCGCTATCCTTGCTCGACGGGCTCGGGATACGCGCGCCGCCAAAAAGCACGATGGTGCTGTTGATGCCAAGCGCGTCCAGATGCATCTGAGGTTTCAGCAATTCCAGTTGCAGCCGGACCGGGCGCAATTCCTCACGGCACAAAAAGTCATCATCCGCAAAGGCGAGCCGATACTGCGGCGCGCGGGTCTGCGGTGTGTCCGGGACCTCGCGAATGGCTTTTCGGTCGGCAGAGGCGTGGCGCAAAGGGTGGCGTCGGTTCATGGATAGTCCTCTTTGATCAATCGCTTTGCGTGCAGGGGCGCATGATGTGCGCCGATATGCAACGGCCTTTCCTACCTAACCCGAGGTTGTTCAACTTTCGTGAACGGATTGCACGGGCGCTGCGTGGCTTGTATAGGCGCGTGGAACACTGTCACCTGAGGGGAGAATCCGATGTCAAATGCTGAGCTGGAAACCGCGATCGAGGCCGCATGGGAGGCGCGCGACAGCATTACGCCCGCAACCAAAGGGGCCCAGCGCGACGCAATCGAAGCCACGCTTGCAGCGCTTGATGGCGGTGGTTTGCGCGTGGCTGAGCGCCAAAGCGATGGCAACTGGCATGTGAACCAATGGGCCAAGAAAGCCGTCTTGCTCGGGTTTCGGATCAAGGACATGGAGATGCAATCCGGTGGTGCGCAAGGCGGCGGCTGGTGGGACAAAGTGGACAGCAAATTCGCCGGTTGGGGTGAGGCAGATTGGAAAGACGCCGGTTTCCGCGCCGTGCCAAACTGTGTCGTGCGCAAATCAGCCTATATCGCGCCGGGCGTTGTCCTGTTGCCGTCCTTTGTGAACCTTGGTGCCTACGTGGACGAAGGCACGATGGTTGACACATGGGCCACCGTCGGCTCCTGCGCACAAATTGGCAAGAACGTGCACCTGTCGGGTGGCGTCGGCATTGGCGGTGTGCTTGAACCTATGCAGGCAGGCCCGACGATCATCGAAGACAACTGCTTCATCGGCGCGCGCTCCGAAGTTGTCGAAGGCTGCATCGTGCGCGAAGGCTCGGTTTTGGGGATGGGCGTTTTCATCGGCAAATCCACGAAAATTGTCGACCGTGAAACCGGCGAATTCACCTATGGCGAAGTCCCGTCAGGCTCTGTGGTTGTCGCGGGGTCCATGCCATCAAAAAACGGTGTGAACCTCTATTGTGCCGTAATCGTCAAAAAAGTGGATGCGCAAACACGGTCCAAAACATCCATCAATGAGTTGCTGCGCGACTGATTTTTACTGAATGTTATTGCTTGGGGCGGTTTCGCCCCAGTAATATCCGCATGATGACCTGATTACGATGCAATCCTGCCCGGATGTCATTTTAGTCAGGTCGCATGAGGAAAATAGCCGCCCCAAAAACTTTCACCATGCTTCAGATCTTGTCTGACCTGCAGAGCGCTGCGGTAGCCGGGTGTTCGGAATTGGCATTGCAGCTTAGCCCGCGCCTGCGCGAAGATCTCAAGCGTCTGGTGTTCGATCAGGAATGCAGGATGTCCACGGCGGATGTCGAAGCGCTGCATGCCGAACTGATGATGGTTGCGTCGATGCCCAACCAGAACCACCCGGCTTTCATGACGGCAACAATCATCCTGCTGGCGGACCGCCTGAACTATGGCGCCGGAGAGGACGATCTTTTCTGGAACTGGAGCGCCTTTCGCGACCGGTTCCGCGAAGCGCCCTCCCCCGTGCGCGCGGCATTGATGAATGGGTTTCGCCGGGCGGATACGCTGGGTCTCGTCAAGCTGGACCAACTGCCCAAGGGCACGGACCTGCGCACCTACGACGAAACAGATCTGACCCGGCTTCTCAAGATCATTGCACGTTCCATGACGGAAGACATGCGGGACGTCGTCTGCACGCTGGCCCCCCAGGAGACCCGCGAAGTGCACCGCAAAGCGCTGGACAACTGCCTGAAAGGCAGCTGCATTTTGTCAGAGTTCGGCGGGTGGTTCCCCTCCGAGGTGATCGAACGGGTATCATTGGACCCTGTGCACCCATCTTACGCGGCGGCCACCGCACTTATGATCCTTGATGCGATCGCGACGCGTGATTGCACCGGTAAAATGGCGCTACGTTATGAAAAACAGGCAGACGATTACATCATGTTGCCAACAGAACTGCGCATCCCGCTCTTGGCGGGCCTGCGGCATCTGCACGAGATGGAAGCGGATTGGGAACCCTATGCCGACTGGCCCGTCGAGCAGCGCCTTGATAAAGCCATTGTGATGCCCTTTGCCAAGCCCTAACTAGGGAACATGACAAAGGAAAAGAAACCCTCGCGCCAGCAGGTCTATACGCTTGTCGTCCAGATTGGCCGCAAGGAAGGCGACGGGCTGCCGAAAAAGGCAACCGGCGCGGCCCTCGTGATCTATGCCAGCGGCATCGACGAAGCAGAGGCCGTGCGCGAAACCGTGGCCATTCTCAAACAGGCGGATACGGCCCCTCTGGATGTGACAGGATATGGTACCTTGCAAGAACGCCTGTCCGAGGGTCATGAAATCAGCGATGAGGAACGCGTGCTGATGCAGCGCGCGCTTGATGAAAACGCCGTTATTGTCGCGCAGATGGAGCCTTTCTACGGGACGTTTCAAACCGAAGAGGCGGAATAAACTGCCGCCCTTGCAGCTTTCGCTCGCACCTGTAGGAATAGGGCTTTGTTAGATACGAGAATACACCATGACCGCTGTTGATCCTGTTCGTCTGACCGCTGATCTGGTCCGTTGCGCATCCGTGACGCCTGCCGATGAGGGCGCGCTGGATATCCTCCACGACGTGCTCAGCGATGCGGGGTTTGACTGTGCATGGGCCGACCGCGGCGGCATTCGCAACCTCTTCGCGCGCTGGGGCAGCAAGGGGCACCCTAAGACTTTTGGCTTTAACGGGCATACGGATGTTGTGCCGATTGGCAATGCGGATGACTGGTCCATGCCGCCTTTTGGCGCTGAGGTCAAAGATGGCATCATGTACGGGCGTGGCACCACGGATATGAAATCAGGCGTTGCGGCTTTTGCCGCCGCTGCGCTGGATTTCGTGCGCGACACGCCCCCCGATGGGGCGATTGTGCTGGCCATCACCGGGGACGAAGAGGGTGATGCAATCGACGGCACGACTGCGTTGTTGGCCTATATGGCGGCGCAGGACGAACAGATGAGCGCCTGTCTCGTCGGAGAGCCCACATGCCCGGATCGCATGGGCGAGATGATCAAGATCGGACGCCGTGGATCAATGACCGCATGGATCACAGTGACCGGCAAGCAGGGGCATGCCGCCTACCCCCACCGCGCATGCAACCCGCTGCCCGCACTTATGCGCCTGATGGACCGGCTGGCCAGCCATAAGCTCGATGAGGGCACCGAGTTTTTTGACCCCTCGACGCTGGCAATTGTCACGGTGGATACCGGTAACCCTGCCACGAACGTCATTCCCGCAAGTTGCTCCGGCACGGTGAATATCCGGTTCAATGATGCACATAGCGGTGCATCCCTGACCGAGTGGATCAAGACAGAACTGTCCAAGATAGAGGCTGAATTCGGGGTCCAGACCGGCCTGCGGATCAAGATTTCGGGGGAGAGTTTTCTGACCCCGCCCGGCCCCCTGTCCGCGCTCGTCAGCAAGGCGGTGAAAGCGCAAACCGGTATCGAGCCGGTGCTCAGCACCACGGGGGGCACATCAGATGCGCGCTTTGTCAAAGATCACTGCCCGGTGGTTGAGTTCGGTCTGGTCGGTCAATCCATGCATCAGGTCGATGAGCACGTCAAAACCGATCACATCGTCGAGCTGAAAGCGATCTATTCGAGAATACTCACCGACTATTTTGCATGAGACGCACCCTTGCGATCATGCTTAAGGAGCCGCGCCCCGGTCGGGTCAAGACCCGTTTGGGCCACGAGATCGGCATGACCAATGCGGCCTGGTGGTTTCGCCATCAGGCAACCGCGCTGATCCGGCGGCTGCAGGACCCACGCTGGGATGTCGTTCTGATGGTCTCCCCGGACAACGAAGGGCTAAAAAGCCGCGTCTGGCCCCGTGGTCTGCGCCGCGTCCCCCAAGGAAAGGGTGATCTGGGCACCCGCATGAAGCGCGCGTTGCGGGGGCAAGGACCCGGTCCGGTCTGCGTCATCGGTGCCGACATTCCGGGGATTGAGCGGCGTCATATTGCGCGGGCGTTCAGGGCGCTTGGCCATGCGGATGCGGTTCTGGGGCCTGCCTATGATGGCGGCTACTGGTTGATCGGTCTGAAGAATGCGCGCCCTGCCCGGCCGCAATTGTTTCAATCGGTGCGCTGGTCAACAGAATTTGCGCTGGCCGATACGTTACGCTCGCTCGGTGATTTTTCAGTGGCTTACGTAGATAAACTGCAGGATGTGGACACAACCGCTGATTTGCGCATGACGGCACGGGGGCAGCGTGCTACCTGACAGGGATGAGCAGCCTGCCCACAAAAAACGACATCCTTGAGTGGATTGAACAAAACCCGACCCTGACCGCCAAGCGCGACATCGCCAAGGCGTTCGGCATCAAGGGGGCCGCGCGGATTGATCTCAAGCGCGTGCTCAAGGAACTTGAGGCCGATGGCCACCTTGAAAAGCGCAACCGCAGCTATCAGGACCCCGAACGCCTGCCGCCGGTCAGCGTCTTGCAGATCACCGGGCCGGATGACGACGGTGATCTGTATGCCAAACCCATGGAATGGCACGGCACCGGGCAGGAACCCATCGTCCTGCTGATACCTCGTGCGTCCGATCCGGCGATGGGCGCGGGGGATCGTATCCTCGCGCGTCTGACGTTGGTCAAGAACGATACACATCACTATGAGGCGCGCCTGATCCGCCGCATCGGCACGAACCCACGCCGTGTTGTCGGCGTGTTCCGCCAGACGGCTGAGGGTGGGCGCATCCAGCCGATTGATAAAGGGTCGGACAAGGAATGGCAGGTTGCCAGCGGGGCAACACATGGTGCCAAGGACGGCGAACTGGTCGAGGCAGAACAAGCCGGACCCAAGGCACGGATGGGATTGCCGCGCGCGCGGATCGTTGAACGCTTGGGCGATCCATCGGCGCCCAAGGCGGTATCGCTGATTGCGATCCACCAGCATGGTATCCCAGACAGCTTTCCCGATGATGTGATCGCAGCGGCAGATGCCGCAAAACCCGTTGGCCCTGAAGGTCGCAAGGATTTGCGCGACCTTCCGTTGATCACCATCGACCCGTCGGATGCGCGGGATCATGATGACGCCTGTTTCGCGCATGCAGATGAGGACCCGAAAAACGAGGGCGGGCATGTGGTCTGGGTCGCGATTGCGGATGTTGCAGCCTATGTGACGCCGGGGAGCGCACTGGATCGCGAGGCGCGCAAGCGGGGCAACTCCACCTATTTCCCGGACCGCGTGGTGCCGATGCTGCCGGACCGGTTGTCCGGTGATCTGTGTTCTCTGCACGAAGGGGTGCCACGGGCCTGCATCGCGGTCGAGATGGTCCTTGATGCCGACGGAAACAAACTGCGCCACCGCTTTTACCGCGCCTTGATGCAATCACCTGCCTCCCTGCACTATGAAGAGGTGCAAGCCGCCATCGACGGCACGGCGAATGAACGCACACAGCCCCTGTTGGAGCCTGTTTTAAAACCGCTCTACGCCGCTTACGCTGCCCTTGTGACGGCGCGCGCCCGGCGTCAACCGCTTGAGCTGGATTTGCCAGAGCGGCGCATCGAATTGGCGGAGGATGGCACCGTCACCTCCGTCAGCTTCAAAGAGCGGCTCGATGCGCATCGCCTGATCGAAGAATTCATGGTGCTGGCGAATGTCGCCGCCGCCGAGACGCTGATCGAAAAGAAATCCCCGCTGCTGTTCCGCGTTCATGAAGAACCAAGCCCGGAGAAACTGGATGCGCTGCGCGAAACCGCCCGCGCCAGCGGGTATAATCTGGCCAAGGGTCAGGTGCTCAAGACCGCGCATCTGAATCGCTTGTTGCAGGAGGCTGCGGGCAGTGACGAGGCGGAGCTGATCAACATCTCCACCCTGCGTTCGATGACGCAGGCCTATTATGGGCCGATCAATCTGGGCCATTTCGGACTGGCCTTGCCGCGCTATGCGCATTTCACCTCCCCCATTCGGCGCTATGCCGATCTGATCGTGCACCGCGCTTTGATTTCTGCCCATGGGTGGGGCAAGGACGGTTTGCGGCCCGAAGACGCAGACGGCCTCGAAGACACCGGCACGCATATCTCGGACACCGAGCGTCGTTCGATGGTTGCGGAACGCGACACGACCGACCGTTACCTTGCCTCCTATCTAAGCGAACGGGTTGGCAGCGAATTTACCGGGCGCGTCAGTGGCATCGCGCGCTTTGGCATCTTTGTTAAGCTGGACGAGACGGGGGCGGATGGTTTGGTGCCGATGCGTTCCATCGGCAACGAGTATTTTCATTTCGACGCGGAAACCATGACCCTGATGGGCGCAGACAGCGGTCAGATCATTGGTCTTGGACAGCGCGCCACCGTCCGTCTGGCAGAGGCGGCACCCATCACCGGCGGGATCGCGCTTGAGCTGCTGGAACTTGAGGGCGCGAAACTGGCGCAGGGGCGCAGATCACCTGCGGGACGCACGCCGCGCAAGCGCGGTGTCAAAGCCAAGCGCAAGGCGGATAAAATCAAACGCAAGGTGAAACGCAGCCGGAGCTAACCGCAGCTTTCCTCGACCCCTGCGATATACGTCATCAAGACCTCATTCCCTGAGATCATCCGGCCCATCGGCGTTACTCCCGGCGATGCGGTTGCGGCCGCCAACATGGGCGCGACAGAGGCATCGGCGGCGGTTGGCTGGTCCCCAAACAGGAATTTACTGTGCCGTAAACGCACGGTGATCGCATCTATATCAGGCTCTATTCTCGCCAAACGTTCCTCTTGGCTGAGCCGACCGAGGCCCTGTGCGTGCAGCCCACTCAGGGTCTTTCTGCGCACACTGGCTGCGATGACATGGCGCAGGCCGGGCGGGACTTGCGAAAAATAGACATCGCGCACCTTGGGCCAAATGGCGTCATCGGCCCATCGGTCGAGCACCAGATGGAAATACAAATGTTCCTCAGACATGCGAATAAAGGCGCGGGCATTGGCCTTGTCGAGGTCCGATAACCCTTTGTTGAAATCCGCACCCTCGCTTTCAAGGTATGCCTGAATACGGTCGCTGTCTGCAATCAACCGGTCCCCTGCGCGGATGGCAGGCAGCTTTCCGTAGGGCATTTTGCGCGGGTCCAGAATATCCTCACGCTCCCATTTCTGGCCGGACATATTCAAGAGATAGGCAGCTTTGACGCAGAACGGGCTCGCCGCAAAGAGCCCGAACGCCGGTGGAAAGGTCAATAGTTTGATCATCATTCAATCCTGCGTGACGTGCAATGCTCAGCGCATGTTAGACAACTCATCTGTGCCGGTGCAACAAGCGCTGCGTAGAACGACCAATCCCTTTCGCTGTCGGCGACAGGCCGCGATAAAGACACAGAGTTCTTTTTCCGAAAGCAAAGTCGCGCTACACTGTCATTAATAATAAAAAACCGTAGCAGGATATTTTCATGAAACGCATGATCTTTTGGTCGGGTATGCTTGGCTTGGTGTTGGGGGCAAATGGTGCTTTTGCCCAGACGTCCGGGCAATCCTTACGGCCCGTAGTGCGCCCGGCCGTTGCGCCGCCGCTAAACATAGTCGACGTAGCCGCGTCAGGCACCGCGATTGAGCAGGTGATGCGACCCAAACTGAGGTCGGATACCATCAAGGGCCAAGCCGAAACTGCTCTTGCGCTGGCCACTTCCGCCGCCGGGTTTGACGCTTGGGTATCAGGCTTCAAACAGCGCGCCACCCGGCAAGGGATCAGATCGGCAACGCTGGACCCGGCATTTCGCGGTGTGACGTTTGACAGTGATGTCATCCGGCGGGACAGAAATCAGTCGGAATTTACCAAGACGATTTGGCAGTATCTTGCAAGCGCGGCCTCGGATCGGCGCATCGCGAATGGCAAGGCGGCACTGGCAAAACATCGCACAACGCTGGAGGCGATTGAGCGGCGCTACGGGGTCGAAAAAGAAGTCGTCGTCGCGGTCTGGGGGCTGGAAAGCGGCTATGGCGCGTATCGTGGCTCAAATGATGTGATCCGCTCGCTGTCGACTTTGGCCTATGAAGGACGGCGCGGCGCGTTTTTCGAAGAGCAACTAATCGCGGCGCTGAAAATCCTGCAAAACGGGGACACGGCCCCGCGCAATATGACCGGCAGCTGGGCCGGGGCCATGGGGCATACGCAGTTTATTCCCACGTCTTACCTTGCCTATGCCGTTGATTTCACGGGCGATGGGCGGCGCGACATCTGGTCGGAGGATCCAACCGACGCGCTGGCTTCCACCGCAGCCTATCTGAAAAACGCAGGCTGGAAAACCGGCCAGCCCTGGGGCGTTGAAGTGCAACTGCCGCAAGGGTTTGACTATGCGCAGGCCAACCGGAGCACCAAGAAGACGCCCGGTGCATGGGCGCGCTTGGGTGTCAGAGACATGAGCGGTCGCAAAGTGGCCAATCACGGGCGCGCGGCCATTCTACTGCCTGCGGGTGCGGGGGGTGCAGCCTTCATGATCTTTGATAATTTCGCCGCCATCGAACGGTATAATGCCGCGGATGCCTATGTCATCGGGGTGGGCCATCTGAGCGACCGTATCAAAGGGGGCGGCCCGATCCGGTCAAGCTGGCCCACGGACGAAAGAGCGCTGACTTTTGCGGAACGCAAGGAAATACAGCAGCGGTTGACCCGCGCAGGGTTCAACACACAAGGCGTTGACGGGCGTATTGGTCCAAACACGATTGACGCAATCCGCGCCTTTCAACGCAACCGTGGTCTGGTTCCTGATGGCTATGCCTCGTCAGCTTTGCTGCAAAAACTGCGGTGAGGTTTACCGCGCAATAGAAAAAGCATTGGCGTCGTTCAGGCTACGCGGGGCTCATCCCGCGTAGTCGTTCAGACCGCCGACGCAGCAATTCCACCACTGTCAGCAGGGCGATTGAGATAAACACGAGGATCGTCGCCACGGCGAGGATCGTCGGGCTGATCTGTTCGCGCAGACCTGTGAACATTTGCCAGGGCAGCGTTTTCTGACCGGCAGAGCCGACAAACAACACCACGACCACTTCGTCAAAGGAGGTGATAAACGCGAAAAGGCCACCCGATATGACACCCGGCAGAATAAGCGGCATCTGCACCCGAAAGAATGTTGTGACAGGGTTCGCGCCCATATTGGCCGCAGCGCGCGTCAGCGAGTTGTCAAAACCCACCAGCGTTGCAGTCACCGTGATGATGACAAAGGGGATACCCAAGGCCGCATGCGCGAGCACAACGCCCATATAGGTGCCCTGCAGGCCGATGCGGCTGTAGAAAAAGTACATACCCGCAGCTGAAATAATCAGGGGCACGATCATGGGTGAAATGAGAATGGCCATGATGGCGCGGCGGAACGGAACATGCGGCTGGCTAAGGCCGATGGCCGCCAATGTACCGAAGGTCACCGAGAGCAATGTCGCGGCCGGGGCGATCTTGACCGAATTGGCCAAGGCACCTTGCCAGTCCGAATTGGTAAAGAAATCCTCGTAGTGTTTCAGCGAATAGCCCGCCGGATCAAAACGCAGCATTTCAGGCGTGAAGGTAAAGAAGTTCTGCGCGTTGAAACTCAGCGGCATGACCACAAGGATCGGCGTGATGAGAAACACGAGGATCGCGCCGCAGATCACACGGAAGGTGTAATGCCACAGGACCTGCCCCGGTGTGAGGTAGGGCACGAGATGCTGACGATAGCGCGACTCGTAGAGCCAAAAGCTCAGCCAGGCAAAAAACCATCCGAATGCCGCCCCGATCAGACCCGCCGGAATACCGCCCATCAGGAACCCGGTTATACCCAGCAGAATGACAAGGCCCCAGACACAGATCTTTTCGTTTTTGATAACCTTGGTCAGAACAAAGGAAACAGCACCCATCAGCGCCGCGCCAATGATAACGCCGAGCAGAGAACTGCCCTGCGCCGTGCCGACCAAAAGGCCGGCAAAGGCACCGAACGCGGCCACAACCGGGACATAAAAGGACGGTTCAGTCCGGGATACAGGTGTCAGGGCTACCATGTGTCAGCCTCCCAATTTCACGTTGTCGATGCCAACAATTCGATCGTAAGCCCAATAGAGCGCCAGAACGACCACCAGCAGAATGGCCCCAAGTGCTGCGGCCAGACCCCAGTTCAGTGAGCTGGAAATGTGATAGGCGATCCGGTTGGAAATGAATGTACCGGTGGTGCCCCCCACAATCTCTGGCGTGATGTAGTACCCAATGGACAGGATGAACACGAGGATGGACCCCGCGCCGATACCGGGCACGGACTGCGGGAAATAGACCCGCCAGAAGGCCGTCCAGTTCGTGGCCCCCAATGACTTGGCGGCGCGCAGATAACTGGGCGGGATCGTTTTCATCACTGAATAAAGCGGCAGGATCATGAATGGCAGCAGAATATGCGTCATCGCGATAATCGTACCGGTCTGGTTGTTGATCAGCGCAAGGCGACTGTCATCCGCAACTATCCCAAGCCAGACAAGGGTATCATTCACGACGCCCTGTTGTTGCAACATCACCTTCCATGCCGAGGTACGCACCAAAAGCGATGTCCAGAACGGCAACAACACGAGGATCATCAGCAGGTTCGCCGTGCGCGCAGGCAGGTTGGCCAGTATCCACGCAACAGGATAGCCGAGCAGAATACAGCTCCCGGTGATCACCAGCGACATGAACATCGTGCGCATGAACAGCATGATGTGCAGCTGTTCGTTCTCCGGGCGCATTTCCGGGCCGTCGGGAGATTTTTTCATATCAACCGCGTTCAGGAAATAGCCGGAGGTGAAATCGGGGGTATAGGTCTGAATTGTCTGCCAGACTTCAATGTCGTGCCAGTCTTCGTCCACCTCGAAAAAGGCCGCAGTAAAATCGACGGTTTCAAACACCGCTGCGGCATTGGCTGCCGCCTGAAGCTCTGCACTGCCTGTGCCGGTGATGCCGGACAGGTCCGCGCCCGCTGATAAGTCCTCATAAAGCGCGGCATAAACCAACGCCCACGGGTCTTCGGTGGTAAGGCGTTCTTCTTCCTCGATCTGAACGAAGGTTGCGAATTCCTCGTAGATGGCAGTCGTTTCCGGCAAGGCGGCAGCGATGTCGTCACGCACCTCGAAAACCGGCTGCGCCTGTCCGCTGTCCTCGCTCCAGCCGTTCATTGCCGTGAGCCATGCGGCTGAGCCCATCAACTGGCTCCAGTTTTCGCCCTCTTTCCAGAAGTCGTTGAGGTCTTCGAACTGGTCCTGATAGACCTCCGCCATGTCATCGACACTGCGGCCTGACTTGCGAAACAGGGATGAAACACCCGTCAGTTCATAGTTGAGCCGCGAGCCCAGACGCGTATGCGCTTTGCGCTCAGCGGCGATAAAGACGTCCTTGAACAGCGCGTTGAACGTTTCCTGCGGTGGGATTTCTCCGGTGTCCGCATCCCATGCTGCCAGCTCGCTCGTGGTGCGGGGCAATGTGTCGGATACAATCTGGTTTTCGACGGAGCGGAACAGCATATCCGCGATCGGCGCGATGAACGTGACCAGCACGAACAGCAACAGCGGCGCAATCAGCAACAGCGCGCGCATCTTTTGGCGGCGCAACGCACGGTTCAGGCTTACTTTGAGCGGGCGGCCATCTGCCGCGAGCATCGGGCCGGAGTGTTCAGCGGTATCGGTCATGGCTCAAACGCCCTCCACAACGATGATGGATCCTTCGGCGTTTGCCTGCCGGATTTTCATGTTTTCCTGATAATCGGGGTCATTGTAGAACGCGAGCGCGTCTGCATAGGACGGGAATTCGATAATGACATGGCGGGGACGGCTTTCGCCCTCAAGGATTTCCGAAGGCCCGCCGCGCGCCAGAAACCGGCCGCCATAGCGTGGCACCAGTTCATCGTTGCGCAGACTGTAAGGCTTATATGCGTCGGCATTCTTCAGACTGATGTTGCCGATGATGTATCCCTTGGGCATTTTTTGTCCCCTTTTATTCTTGTGGGAAGGGCGGATGTACCGCCCTTCCTGATCTCAGACGCTCAGTGGCGCTTATTGGGCCAGCCAAGCCTGGAATTTCGCGTCGATATCGTCGCGATAGTCAGCCCAGAACTCGTAGTTATAGAGGAACGTGTTCTTGGCGTTTTCCGGATCGGTTGGCATGTGTGGTGCCATTTCGATACCCAATTCGGCATGTGTGCCAACCAATGGTGCAGAAGACGCACGCGCGGGGCCGTAGCTGATCCACTTGGACTGGTCTGCCAGACGCTGCGTGTCGGTCGCAAAATATACATAGTCAAGCGCACGGGCCAGACGGTCTTCGGGCAGACCTGCGGGAATGATCCAGCCGTCCAGATCGAAGACCTGAGCGTCCCAGAGCATACCCACGGGCTGTTTCTGCTCCTCGATGACCGAGAACAGGCGACCGTTGTAGGTCGAACCCATGACGATTTCGCCATCCGCCAAAAGCTGCGGCGTGTCCGCACCCGCGGACCACCAGATCACGTCATCTTTGATGGTGTCCAGCTTGTCCAACGCCTGCTGTTGACCTTCGTCCGTTTCCAGCACGTCGTAGACGTCGTCTTTTGCAACCCCGTCACACAGCAGCGCCCATTCCATGTTGTTGATCGGGCGCTTTTCCAGCGCGCGCTTTCCCGGATAACCTTCGGTGTCAAACAATGCGCAGATGGACGTGGGCGGTGTGTCACCAACCATGTCCGTGCGGTAGCCGACAGTGGTGGAGTAGACGATCTGCGGGATGAAGCAATCGCCCACAAGCAGGTCGCCGAAATCCTCGGAAGCTGGTGTTCCGTCTGGCGCTGCGGCCAGCATTTCGTCCGCGTCGATTTCCATCGCCAGACCTTCGTCACACAGGCGCAAGGCGTCAGCGGCAACGACGTCCACCACATCCCATGTGATGTTGCCCGCCTCGTTCATGGCGCGCAGTTTTGACACCGCTTCGGCCGAGCTTTCATCGTTGATGATATTGACGCCGGTCTTTTCCATATAGGGGTTGTGATACGCTTGCTGTTGCGAGTTTGAATACGCGCCACCCCAGCTTACGATGGTCATTTCGTTCGCCATTTCCTCTTCCGCGATGGCCATTCCGGTGGCCATAGTCAACGCGCTTGAGGCCAAAAGCAATTTGGTCAGTTTCATTCATCGTCTCCCGATTTATATGCCCGTTTCGAATGTGAGGCAGGTGACAACGGACTTATTCACCACCTCTTTGAGATCGTGACCCACTAAGGGCACGATACGTCGCGCGCCAAGAACCTGTCAGGCGTCCAAGGCGCGGCAATCTTCTGGCAGCCAACCAATTTCGATGGATTGGCCGGGTTGCAGGCGCTCTACATCAGGCGCATTGCGTGTTTTGATCACGAATTCTTCGGTGCCGGCCACTTTCAGACGCGTCCGGAAGATGTCACCCATATAGATGAACTCCAGCACTTCGGCATGCAGGGTATGCGCATCAGGGCTGAGGCGGTCCTTGTTATATTCGACCCGTTCAGGCCGGATGGAAACACGGGTCCGCTCACCGACCGCCGACACGTTGATCGGTTTGGCATCAATCAGGCCACCATCATCCAACTGGATCAGGCAATGATCGCCCTTGATCTCTTTGACCACGCCTTCAAGCGTATTATTCTCGCCGATGAACTGCGCGACAAAACTGTTTTCGGGCTCCTCATAGAGCTTGTCCGGCGGCGCGAGTTGCTGAATGCGACCGTCATCAAATACCGCGACACGGTCCGACATCGTCAAGGCTTCGGTCTGGTCATGTGTCACATAGACGACCGTGATCCCCAGAGCGTGTGCAAGATTTGTAATCTCAAACTGCAGCGTTTCGCGTAATTGTTTGTCCAGAGCCCCCAACGGCTCGTCCATCAGAACCAGTTCCGGCTCGAAGACAAGCGCGCGGGACAAGGCGATCCGCTGCTGTTGGCCCCCGGAAAGCTGTGCGGGACGGCGCCCGGCAAAATCACCCATCTGCACCATGTCGAGCGCGCGTTTCACTTTCGCCTCGCGGTCCGATTTTCCCATCTTGCGCACTTCCAACGGGAAGGAGAGGTTTTCCGCCACGGTCATATGTGGAAACAGCGCGTAGTTCTGGAAAACCATCCCGATGCCGCGCTTGTGGGGTGGAATGTTGTTGATGGACACCCCGTCAAGTCGGATATCCCCATGCGTCGCCGTTTCAAACCCGGCCAGCATCATCAGGCATGTTGTTTTCCCGGACCCGGATGGCCCAAGCATGGTCAGAAACTCACCCTTTGGCATGAACAGGTTCAGGTCTTTTACGACAAGATTTTCACCATCATAGCTTTTTTGCACACGTTCAAATTCGACGAAGGCGTCGTTTGAATTATTTCCAGCCAAGGTTTGGCTCCCCATTGTTCTTCCGGCGGTTAACCGCGCTTGTTGAGTCAATGTAAAACTACTGTGACACCAGAGTGCAAGCACTTAGGTGGAAATCTGTGGAATTTGCTTTGTAATAGTTAGCTTGACTGCAAAAACCTCAGTCACACGCCAAATAGCCTGCATGAAATACATCATTCAGGCGTTCTGACCGTTTGCGCAGGCCGTGTTCAAAGCAGGATTACAACCAAAAGCTGTATCAAGCCGCTGCTTTCAGGATGCAGCCTTCAAAAGCCCTTTGGATTTGACCTCTGAATAGGCCTCATCGAGGGCCTTGCCTGCGCGTTCGACCAGCGCGTCGATGTCTTCTTGTTGAATGATCAGAGGGGGCGATACGACCATGCGGTCGCCAACATGGCGCATCACAAGGTTGTTCGCAAAGGCCCTGTCGCGGCAGATCGTGCCAATCGTGCCGCGCTCTGATGCGAACTTTGCCCGGCTGTCCTTGTGCGGGGTCAGCGCCAATGACGCCATCATTCCCTTGATGCTCACTTCACCCACAAGCGGATGATCTGCGAGCGTTTCAAGCCCTGCTTTCAACGCAGGGGCTGCCGCAGTGCGCACGTGTTCGATGAGGTTTTCTTCCTGCATGATGCGCAGGTTCTCGAGCGCGACGGCTGCCGCAACGGGGTGCCCGGAATAGGTATAGCCGTGATTGAACTCAGTCTGCCCGATCACCTCGGCCACCTCATCGCAGACGATCGAGCCGCCGATGGGCTGATAGCCAGATGACAAGCCCTTTGCGATCGTCATGATGTGCGGTTTTATTCCCATCACCTCAGAACCGAACCACGCGCCGAGGCGTCCAAATCCGCAGATCACTTCGTCCGCGATCAGCAGGATTTCATATTCATCGCATATGCGCTGGATTTCTGGCCAATAGGTCTCGGGGGGGACGATCACGCCACCTGCGCCCTGCACAGGCTCTGCGATAAAGGCGGCGACTTTGTCCTCGCCAAGCTCAAGAATCTTGGCTTCGAGCTCCTTGGCGCAGGCCACACCGAACTCTTCGGGCGTCATGTCACCGCCCTCGGACCACCAGTCGGGCTGGTTGATATGATGGATGCCGGGAATGGGCATGCCGCCCTGTTCGTGCATGTAGGTCATCCCACCAAGACTGCCCGATCCGACCGACGATCCGTGATATGCATTCTTGCGGCTGATGATATGCGATTTCCCCGGCTTGCCTTTCTGCGCCCAATAGGTGCGCACGAGACGAATATTCGTGTCATTTGCCTCTGACCCGGAACTGGCGAAAAAGATCTGGTTCATGTCCGCTGGCGCTAGCTTCGCAACCTCTTGGGCTAAGGCAATCGCGGGGACATGGGTCGTCATGAAGAAGGTATTATAATACGGCAGTTCTTTCATCTGGCGGGCGGCGGCATCTGCCATTTCCGTGCGGCCATAGCCAATATTCACACACCACAGGCCCGCCATGCCATCCAGAATGCGGTTGCCGTCACTGTCCGTCAGATACACGCCGTCAGCACGGGTAATGACCCGCGCGCCTTTGTTGGCCAAAGCCTCGTTCGACGTGAACGGGTGCATGTGGTGCGCAGCATCCAATGCTTGCAATTCGGCAGTTGGCATATGATTCGAGATAACGGACATGAGGCACCTGACATTTCTTGCAATTTCGGTTTTTAAGCTGAATTCAGAATATGATCAAATTAAGGGGAGTCAATCGAATCAATTCGGTTCAGTTGTCGCATGCAAGGCTTCTCGAATTTGAATCATGCCCTGATGGACATCTTCAGCCATCGCATCATGAACACCCGTCGCGTCGTTGCGGTCCAACGCGGCCAACAAATCTGCGTGTTTATCGGGCAGATTCATGGTCCCATGCCTGCCGCATACAACCCGCAGGGACGGCCCGAATCGCAACCAGAGACGATCAACCGTAGCGGTCATGATGGGGGCTTCCGCGGCTTGGTACAGGGTCGCATGGAAGTGATAATTATGCGTCAGATACCCTTTGATATCGCCTTGCGAGATGGCCGAATTCAGCGCGTTGTCATGCGCACGCAACACCTCTTTCGCGGCATCCCTAATTTTCGAAACAGCGCGACGGGCCAGCTCTGGCTCCA
Source organism: Roseobacter litoralis Och 149 (assembly GCF_000154785.2). Taxonomy (NCBI): domain Bacteria; kingdom Pseudomonadati; phylum Pseudomonadota; class Alphaproteobacteria; order Rhodobacterales; family Roseobacteraceae; genus Roseobacter; species Roseobacter litoralis. The sequence goes on along the minus strand of NC_015730.1, from coordinate 4,422,343 downwards.
GCGTTTTTCGCATGAATTCAAGCTCTTCAATGCAGTTATGCGTGATAACCGGAACGCTGACACGACGGTTTTCCGTCATATTTAACGCCCCGTCAGAAGTCAGCCTGCGGATGGCCTCACGAACCGGCGTCATACCCGCTTTAAGCGTATCAGCCAGCCCCTGAATAGTCACCGCTTGCCCCGGCGCCATGTCTCCAAAGAGGATCTGGTCGCGGATATCCTCGTAAACGGATTGATGCACCGGGCGTTTTACATATTCCATGAGGCGTCCTTTTGCCTTTTTTCCAAGCAGCGGCAGTGCGTCTTCATCTTCCTTTGCTTGTGCAGAACATGCATCCCTTGCACAAGCTAATCTCGCGTGAAAGCATAACGTGTCTTGCCGAGTTGGGCAAAAGTTGATCAAATTATGTGTAATCGGGAAAAACCCGGCCGCATCAAAGGGAGAATGCAATGAACAAGCTTATGATCACCAGTGCTGTGGTCGCGCTGTCAGCCACGGCAGCGCTTGCCGATGACGTACGTGTTTACAACTGGTCTGATTACATCGACGAGTCGCTGCTTGAAAAGTTCGAAGAAGAGACCGGTATCAATCTGGTTTATGACGTCTTTGACAGCAACGAAGTCCTTGAGACAAAGATGCTCGCCGGCGGCTCAGGTTATGATGTGGTAGTCCCCACCGGAACCTTCCTTCAGCGCCAGATCACGGCAGGTGCGTTTCAAAAGCTTGACCGATCCAAGCTGCCCAATCTGGAAAACATGTGGGATGTGGTAAAAGCGCGGACCGAACAATATGATCCTGATAACGCATACTCGATCAATTACATGTGGGGCACCACCGGCATTGGCACCAACGTCAACAAGGTGCAGGAAATTCTGGGGGCGGACGCGCCGATTGCCTCGCTCAGCTTGATTTTTGACCCGGCGAGCATGGAAAAACTGTCTGAGTGCGGCGTTCACTTTCTCGATGCTCCGACTGAAATGATCCCGGCAGCTTTGAAATATATCGGCGAAGACCCCGACAGCCATGACCCGGACGTAATTGCGAAAGCCGAAGCTGTGTTTGCCGCGGTGCGCCCCTACGTGCAGAAATTCCATAGTTCGGAATATATCAACGCGCTGGCAAACGGTGACATCTGCGTCGCGTTCGGGTGGTCCGGCGATATTCTTCAGTCGCGTGACCGCGCCGCCGAGGCGGATAACGGCGTTGAGATTGTTTATAACGCTCCAACCGAGGGTGCGCTGATGTGGTTTGACCAGATGGCCATTCCCTCCGACGCGCCAAACCCCGAAGGGGCGCATGCATTCCTGAACTTTATGATGGATCCGGAAAACATCGCTGCCGCAACGAACTATGTGTATTACGCTAACGGCAACGCGGCATCCAAGCCGTTTCTGGTCGAAGACGTGATCACGGATACTGCGGTTTACCCCGATGATGCGACCTTGGAAAACCTGTTCACCGTCACGCCTTACCCGGCAAAAGTCCAGCGCGTGGTCACGCGGATGTGGACCAGAGTTAAATCCGGAACCTGAGACAGAACCAAAAGGAGGCGGTGCATCTGTGCCGCCTCCTTTAAACCTGCCTGACCCTTAGGGCTTAAGTAAGGACATGTCGTGAACCAAGTCGTATTTGAACCTTGGACAGATCCAGCACAAAAACCTTTGATCCGGTTTAAGTCGGTGACAAAGAAGTTCGGTGATTTTACGGCAATCGACGACCTGACGCTGGATATTTTTGAGCAAGAGTTCTTTGCGCTGCTGGGCCCGTCAGGATGCGGCAAGACGACGATGATGCGCATGTTGGCCGGTTTCGAGAAGCCCACATCGGGAGTGATTGAACTGGCCGGGGCGGACATCGCGCCCCTTCCCCCCAACAAGCGCGCCGTGAACATGATGTTCCAGTCCTACGCGCTTTTTCCGCATCTGACTGTGTATGAAAACATCGCCTTTGGCCTGCGCCGTGACAGGGTATCGAGTGACGCGCTGGACGCGCGTGTATCTGAAATGCTCAAGCTGACGCGGTTGGAAAAATTCGCGCAGCGCAAGCCGCATCAGATTTCCGGTGGGCAACGTCAGCGGGTGGCGCTCGCCCGCAGCCTCGCCAAAGCACCGAAGCTGCTTTTGCTGGACGAGCCGCTGGGCGCACTGGATGCCAAATTGCGTCAGGCGACACAGTTTGAACTGATGGACATTCAGGAAAAAACCGGCACAACCTTTGTGATCGTCACGCATGACCAGGAAGAAGCCATGACCGTCGCCAGCCGTGTTGCGGTCATGGACGAAGGTCGCATCATGCAAGTTGAGACTCCCGAACGTATTTATGAGGCGCCAAACAGTCTTTATGTGGCTGATTTCATTGGTGAGGTGAATATCATTTCCGGAACGGCACGCGCCGTAGGGGATGAACAGTTCCACATCGACTGGGCAGAAGGGAATGCCCCTTTCGTCGCCACCTCAAGCAGACCCTTTTCCGAGGGGCAACCCTGTCACCTTGCGCTACGCCCGGAGAAAGTCAGCATTCACGCCGAACGGCCAGAGACTGCCGAAAACGCGGTGCATGGCAAGATTCTGGACATCGCGTACCTTGGCAACCTGTCCACCTATCACGTGGAACTGCCGGGCGGGCAGATCATCAAGGCACAGACAGCAAATACGCGGCGGGTATCGCGGCGCAGCTATACTTGGGAAGACACGGTTTGGCTAAGCTGGACATCGACCGCCGGCGTACTTTTGCCGGAATGATACATGCGCCCAAGATAATACCGGGAGGCCTCTGATCATGCAGCGCCTTTTTCTGATCGCCATTCCTTACGCGTGGCTGGTAGCGCTGTTTCTTGTCCCTTTTGGTATCGTCTTCAAGATTTCACTGTCAGACATTGCCTTGGCGATCCCCCCCTATACACCGACGCTGAAGGACGGGTTCGGGGCGTTTATTGCGGGTCTGGATTTCGAGAACTTTGCATTTCTCGCGTCGGATGATCTCTATTGGAAGGCTTATCTCAGCTCGCTGCAAATTGCTGTGCTGTCAACATTCATCACCCTGTGTGTGGGCTATCCAATCGCCTATGGCATGGCCCGAGCTCCAGAAGAATGGCGTCCGACCTTGATGATGCTGGTCATTCTGCCGTTCTGGACATCTTTTCTGATCCGCGTTTACGCGTGGATGGGCATCCTCAGCCAGGAAGGGTTTCTCAACCAGTTCCTGCTGTGGACCGGTATTATTGCTGAACCACTGACGATCCTGAACACGAATAAGGCGGTGTATATCGGGATTGTGTACACCTATCTGCCGTTCATGATTTTACCAATCTACGCGGCACTTGACCGTTTGGATGGCTCCCTGATCGAGGCCGCCGAAGACCTCGGTTGCTCACGTTTTCAAGCGTTTTGGCTCGTCACGATCCCACTGTCAAAAAACGGCATCATCGCGGGCAGCTTCCTCGTGTTTATTCCTGCCTTGGGTGAATTCGTCATCCCGTCATTGTTGGGTGGCTCCGGCACCCTGATGATCGGTAAAGTGCTATGGGAAGAATTCTTCAACAACCGTGACTGGCCGGTGGCCAGCGCCGTCGCCATTGTTTTGCTGTTGCTCCTGATCATTCCCATCGTTCTGTTTCAGCGCAACCAGCAACGGCAGGCGGAGGAAGAGGCATGAACAGGCTCAGCTGGTTCAATGTCACGTCGCTCACGCTGGGATTTGCGTTTTTGTATCTGCCGATGCTTATCCTCATCATATTTTCCTTTAACGAAAGCAAACTGGTCACGGTCTGGGCCGGGTTTTCGACGAAATGGTATGGTGAGCTACTCCAGAACGAAGCGTTTCTGGATGCGGCTTGGGTCACGATTAAGGTCGCGGTTCTTTCCTCTACGCTCGCGACGATTCTGGGCACGATGGCGGCCTATGTGTTGGTGCGTGGCGGGCGCTTCGTGGGTCGGACCTTGTTTTCGGGGATGATCTACGCGCCGCTTGTCATGCCGGAGGTGATCACAGGTCTGTCACTCCTGCTGCTGTTTATTGGCATCGGTCTGGACCGCGGCGTTCTGACGATTGTGCTGGCGCATACGACCTTTTCAATGTGCTTTGTATCGGTCGTGGTCTCGTCGCGGCTGTTGACCTTTGACCGCTCACTGGAAGAAGCCGCGCTGGATTTAGGCTGTTCGCCCTTTGACGCCTTCAGGCTTGTGACCCTTCCGATTATCGCCCCGGCCGTCATATCAGGATGGTTGCTGGCCTTTACCCTCAGCCTTGATGATCTCGTCATCGCATCTTTCACCGCCGGACCGTCCGCAACGACGTTGCCGATCAAGATATTCTCCGCAGTGCGCCTTGGCGTGTCACCTGAAATCAACGCACTGTCGACAATCATGATTGCGATTGTGACGGTCGGGGTGGTTGCGGCATCGCTGGTTTCGAAACGGAGTATGATCCGGCAGAAGAAAGATGAACGCGCCGCAGCCGTCCAAGCCTGATGCAGCGTATTTTCAATGCATATACTTATGGCGAGGGGCCGCGCGCTGGGTGCTGGTGGGATGAAACATGTGATCTGCCGAAACTGAGCGCGTTGAAAGGCGATTTAACCGTCGATGTGGCTATCGTTGGCGGTGGTTTTACAGGTCTGTCCGCAGCGCTGCATCTGGCCACGCAGGGTGTCAAAGTTGCTCTGCTGGAGGCACAAGACATCGGTTGGGGCGCTTCTGGTCGCAATGGTGGTTTTTGTTGTCTTGGCGGTGGGATCGCGAGCGACAATGAGCTGGATGCCAAATACGGGCGTGATGCGCGGCTGGCGTTCCGGCGCGCAGAAAAGGCGGCGGTTCTTTTCGTGGAGGAGACGATCACAAAGCTGGGCCTTGATGTTGACCGCCATTCAGGCGGCGAAACTGAATTTGCCTGCCGCCCCAAAGATATGGCAGCACTGGAGAAAATGGCAAAGCGGACCCATGAAAATTATGGCGTTGACCCAACAATAATTGAACAATCAGACCTTTCAAACTTGGGCATGACCGGCGGGCCGGGGTTTTTCGGGGCTTTGTCGATACCTATTGGATTTGGGCTTAACCCGCGCAAGTTGCTTGCCGGCCTTGCATCAGCGGCGATGAGCGTCGGCGCACGTCTTTTCGCGCACGCGCCTGTTCAGAATATCACCCGAAAGGGTCAAGGACACGACCTAAAGTGCCGGCAAGGCGTTGTGAGCGCGCAACAGGTCATCGTCGCGACCAACGGGTATTCATCCGAAGACGTTCCGGACTGGTTGGCGAGTCGCTTCATGCCGGTGCAATCGACCGTTCTCGTGACACGACCATTGAGTGACGCGGAGCTTGATGCTCAAGGTTGGACAACGGACCAGATGGGGTATGATTCGCAAAACCTGCTGCATTACTTCCGGCTGATGCCAGACCGACGCTTTTTATTTGGAATGCGTGGTGCTTTGCGCTCAGGCTGAAACGCAGGCCCGACAAAAAACGCAAGCAGACTTTCGAAAAATGTTTCCCGCATGGACCAATGTTGAAGCCCCGAATATGTGGTCCGGAATGGTAAGTCTGGCGAGAAACAAACTGCCCTATGTCGGGGAAATCCCGGCTTCAAAAGGTATCTGGACCGCCATGTGCTATCATGGAAACGGCGTTGCGATGGGCAGTTACGCTGGCAAGCTGGTCGCGGACATGGTGCTTGGGCGCGCCACCGGCGAATGCCCCGAAGTGATGTGCAAGCCACTCACCAAATTCCCATTGGGGCGTGCCCGTCGCATATTGATGCCGCCGGTCTATGCGCAGTTGATGCTGCAAGACTGCTTTTAAGGGTCGCTTTGCAGGGATGCTTCGCGCAGCGCTGAAACGTCAGCGGCAGAGACAGGTGATCCGCCATTCAGTATAAATACGGTATCCGTGCCTTCGCGCCGGGCTTCGGTAATTCGGCTGTATGTCTCGGCTGGGGAGGTTCCGATTGTTTGACCGACAGCACGGCTTTCAACCACAAAGCTGTAATTTCCAATTGGCAATGCCGTACCTTTATCATCCAACCCAAACCACTCAATTGGGTCCGTACCGGGTGTTATCGCTTGCCTTTGCACCTCAGAACCGTCCGGTCCGTATGCAACCAGATAAGCTTCATCCGCACCGGCTTCGGATTTTGGCAGTACTGTTATCGGCGAACCGTCAAAGGCCACGGGCGCGGTTGTGCGCGCTTCCATGCCGATCCATGCAGCCATCTGACCAATACTGTTTGAACCGAGTTGAGCGCCCAATTCGGTGAGCAGATCATTTGACAGGACCTGTTGTTCCACCATCGAAAACTGCGCCAACTGGGCCGCATATTCCGAGGAATCTATAGGCTCCAGAGGGTCCTGAAACCGTGCCTGTGCTGTCAGCATTTTCAAGAATGTTTCAAAATCGGAAGACAAGGCGGCGCTGTTGCTTGCCTGTGCTGTTCCCAGTTGTGTTGTGGGCTGTATCGCCTGGGCGTTCAGAATATCCATGTTTTATCCTTACAGTCGAATGTCTACGCCAGTTTGCGCATGCAATTTTGTTTCGTTGGCTTCGGCGACGTCTTCCGCTTCCAAAATCTCTAGCTGGGTAGATTGCACACTACTTCTTTCGTCCGCACCTTCGCCAAAACTCTGCTGCGTTTCCCCTTCGGAGAAGGCAAAATTAATATCGTTGTATCCGATCGCCTCAAATTCGCGGACGAGTTGGTCGATATTACGACGCATCAAATCCAACGTTTCCGGACGTTCCGTGACAATGGTTACGGTGATTCCCGCCTCCACTGCAGATATGTTCATGCGAACACGGCCTAGTTCCTTGGGATTGAGCGAAATTTCAACGGGACGGTCCGGCAGTTTTTGCAGTGCCTCGGCCATCTGGCGCGCAATCGCGGCAGGTGTTTCTGCACGCCCCAGAAGCTGATTAAGCGGCGTCGTCGCTGTAGATGATGTGCCACGGGATTCTGTCGCGCTTAGCGCTTCAATGTTTAATGCGCTTGTCGAATCCAAAAGCGTCTTTTCTTTACCGGCATCCACTTTGGCAAGGGGCGTCATTGGCACCATCGTTGCGGCTTGCGGAGTATTGGTTGCAGCCGGTGTAACCTGCTGACCCTGAGTGTCAGAACGCGATAAAACCGCCCGCGCTGCCAACTCTTCACTGAGCTTTATTGACTTCAGCTTTTCGGACACGTGATCATTGGAGGTAGGAGCGTTCACACCAGCGACTGGCGTGTTTTCCCGTGTGACCAAAGCTGCGGTCATGGACTGCGCGTCACTTCGTACGCCTTTTGCTGGTTGTTCTGTAAGTCGTTCTGATGTTGGCAACACCACATTTTCTGCTGCTTTGGCAGTCACAAAAATCTCCGCAGCCGAGGCCGCGAGTTTCTTGGTTACGCCAGCACTTTCACTGGGTTTTGCCGCATCTAAAGGCGGTGCTTGCACAAGGTCTTGTGTATTCGCGCGTTTCGCATTGCTCAGCTCGGCGGTTGGTGATGTTGCCTCGCTGTCAGGCAATTTCCCCGCCTTGCCGCTATCCACAATCGCAAAGGCCGGCTGATCAGCAGCTGCGGCCTCACTAGCTTCTGTGTCCGAATTCGAAGGGTTCTCGGGTGACGCTTCGTTGTCCTCTAGCGCACCCGTTTCATCCCCCGACTGCTGGTCCTCGGATGCTGCTTGTGCATCTTCGGCTTGCTGTTGTCCGGTCCTCTCTAGATCATCGCCAGTCGCAGCATACTCTTCCGCGAATGCTTGGTTTTTCGCGTCTGAAGTATCAGTCTTCTTGTTTTGGGCAGCCTTGCCCGTTTGCTGGGATGATGTCTGTGTCGTCAGTATATCAAGCATGTCGCCTCCGGGAATTCTTCCGCGTTTCTGGCACTGTTGTTACATAGCTTAGTTACCGCTTCTTTACTGGTTGCATGCAATATCACTGAAAGTAATTGCAATTGGAGCTAGTTAGAATGACAGAGCTTTCATCGGTGGCCGGGATGCCACCCAGTTCAACCGCGCGAAATGAACAGGCGCTACGAGAAGCTGCCAACAAGATGGAGGCAAGCTTCCTGGCAGAAATGCTCAAGTCCGCCGGTTTGGGCAAATCAAGCAGTGAATTTAGCGGTGGCGCCGGTGAGGACCAATTCGCGTCGTTTCTGGTTCAGGAGCAAGCGATGATGATGGTCAAGGCCGGCGGAATCGGCCTATCCGAAGCGCTTTTTGAATCCCTGAAGGAGAAGAGTCATGAGTAATGTTGTAGGTAGTGATGTCGTCGGTGCGCTCGATGATGTGCTGGAAAAGGAGCGTGAAGCGCTTTTGAGCGGCAACCTTGAGGCAATCGGACGCTTGCTGGAGCAGAAAGAATCACTGATTGAAGAACTTTCTGTCTTGGAACAGGTCGAAGCCAAATCATTGCACGACCTGACAGGGAAAATGAAACGAAACCAGGACCTGCTTGACCACGCACTTGCAGGCATCCGATCGGTCGCCGGGCGTCTTGCTGCAATGCGTCGTGTTCGCAGTTCGTTGGACACCTATGATGCCAACGGAACCAAACGCTCGATCAATATGACGAATGACGCGTCACTGGAAAAACGGGCTTAAGCCGAATTTGCGTAAAAACAGATATAATCACCAAGGCGCACTTTAGAACTCGTTAGGGTTTTTCGCGGCATGGTGCTCATGCATCCGAGGTCGGATGGCGCATTGTCTGATAATGGGCGAATGCATTGGTCAGAAAGACATATTTTGTTCGGGGACGTTTCTCCGGACGTAATCCACGCAAAGCGTGATTGATCAAAGGAACATGCTTATGTCAAGCATTCTTACCAACAACAGTGCAATGGTCGCACTGCAAACTCTCAAGTCCATCAACAACGATCTGGGCAAAGTACAAAGCGAAATCTCCACTGGTAAAACAGTCGCAAGCGCCAAAGACAACGCCGCTACATGGGCGATTTCCAAGGTCATGTCGTCGGACGTGGAAGGCTTCAAAGCGATCTCTGACTCGCTGTCCCTTGGTTCGTCCACCGTTGGTGTGGCGCTGAACGGCGCTGAAGGCATCACTGACCTGCTGACAGAGATCAAAGGCAAGATCGTCAATGCGCAGGAAGAAAACGTCGACCGTGACAAAATTCAGACAGACATCGAAGCGCTGCGCGACCAAATCCAGTCGATTTCTGGTGCAGCACAGTTCAATGGCCTTAACCTGCTGTCCAATACTGAGTCGGGCACAGATGCTGCTGGCTCAGGCACATCAAACATTCTGTCGTCGCTTGACAGAGCTGGTGATGGAACGGTTGCTGCCAGCAATATTGCTGTAGCAAAGCAGGATCTGGGAACAGGCGCATCGGCAATTGACTTCACAGCAACTGCAGTAACCGCCGCGACTGACATCATCTCAGTCGGTGGTGCAGCAACTCAGGTGGCCGTTGCTCAAGCTGGTGCTGCGGCGCCTACGGCGGACGTCGATGCCTTTTCTTTTGGCGCGGCTGCGACTGACGCAGTGGAGGCAGGGACAGGTTTCCAAATTATGCTTTCAGCTGACGGGGGTGCACTCGACAACCTTCTTGATACAGCGGATGGTGATATAACCTTTGTCGCACGAGATGGCGACACGGCAGCTGATGTTGCTACTGCGCTCGCAGACAAGTTCAATGCCTATGTAACAGAAGCTCTTGGTGAAAATGCCACGAACCCAGTCGCTGTTGCAAACGGTAACAGCATTGAGATTACACCAGCAACTGGTGTGGCTGCCGATACTTTCAGCATCAACGCTGAACAGTACGCAGCAGCAGACACAACAATCGGTGGTCGCCTTGAAGCGTTGAATGAAATCGACGTGTCAACTGCAGCTGGCGCAGAGTCTGCCTTGGCGGAAATCGAAACTCTGATCCAGACCTCAATCGACGCGGCTGCTTCGCTCGGTTCCGATGGCAAGCGCATCGAAACCCAGAATGAGTTCGTCGGTAAGCTGATGGATGGTCTGAAATCCGGTATCGGTTCTCTTGTCGATGCCGACATGGAGGCAGCATCCGCTAAGCTCCAGGCTCTGCAGACACAGCAGCAGCTTGGTGTTCAGGCTTTGTCGATCGCCAATCAGGCACCGCAGACAATCCTGTCTCTCTTCCGTTAAAACCATTTCAGGGGCGCGAACAATCGCGCCCCTGCTTCCAATTCTCTGAAACTTTCATGAAGGTTGCAACGTGAACTCATTCGCTCAGGCTCAACGCGCTTATGCGCCAACACAGGCCCCGATCAAAACGGCGCGCAGCACTGAGTATGAGGTGATCGCACGCATCTCGCACCGCATGAAACGTGCAATGCAACAAGACGATTTTCCCGCTTTGGCAGAAGCTTTGCATGAGAACAACAAACTATGGACGACGCTAGCCATAGACGTAGGAAATCCAGACAACCTTCTCCCCGATGAGTTGCGAGCAAGGATTGTGTATTTGGCGGATTTCACGCGGCTGCATTCACATAAGGTCATGCGCAAGACCGAGACAGCGGTGCCTTTGCTGGAAATCAATGCCGCGATTCTCAAAGGACTAAAACACGAGGTATCAGGCAAATGAGCGGATTGGTTCTAAAGTTAAGCCCAAAGGAGCGCGTGCTCATTAACGGCGTTGTCATAGAAAATGGCGACCGTCGAAGCCGCCTCGCCATCATGACGCCTGATGCCCATATTCTTAGGCTGAGAGATGCAATTCACCCGGAGGACGCAAAAACGCCCGTCCGCCGCGCGTGTTTCGCAATGCAGTTAGTGTTGTCAGGCGACAAAAGCCCCGACGATGCGCACTTGCCTTTGTTGCGCCAAATCGAAGAGCTTAGCCAAGTCTTTACAGATCCCGATAGCCGAAACGTACTGGCTGATGCAACACGTGGTTTGGTCGAAGGACAGCACTACAGAGCACTCAAAGCCCTCAGGGCCCTACTGCCCCGGGAAGATCGGTTGCTTGCAGCGCGGCCTCACTGATGTTTACTCCAATCATTCCATCCACCGGCCTCACCGGTTGGCGGTTTTTACAGCGGACTTACGATAGTCAGTTCGCAGCTTTCAACCAGTCGTCACAATTAGCACGCGCGGCGGAGTACTTTGAAGAGAAAATATCCAGTGTAACTACGGCTGAAGAACTGGTTGCCGATCGACGTCTGAGAGAGGTCGCTCTGGGTGCATTTGGGCTGCAAGACGATATTGATAACAGATTTTTTATCAAGAAGGTCCTTGAAGAAGGTACAACAAACGAAGACTCGTTGGCCAATAGGTTTTCAGATAGCCGATACAAAGACTTCTCAGCAGCGTTCGGTTTAGGGCCGGGAGAGCAATTGAAATTACAGGATACAGGGTTTGCGCAGGATATAATTGCGAAATACCGGGCAAATAGTTTTGAGATTGCCACCGGAAGCCAAGATGATTCCATGAGGGTCGCTCTTTTTGCGCAGCGCGAAATTCCGGCTCTGGCCACGGATGATACATCCAACGACGCCAAGTGGTTTGGAATCATGGGCCAACCTCCACTGCGCGCCGTTTTTGAAAAAGCGTTAAATTTGCCCTCGTCCTTTGGTCAGATAGATATCGATCAGCAGTTAGTTGTTTTCAAAGAACGCTCTCGCGCGGTTTTTGGTACAGATGAAGTAAGTCAGTTTGCTGGTGACGAAGCGGTACAGGACTTGGTCACAAAATACATCGTTCGATCTCAACTCGACAGCTTCAATGCTAACACGTCATCAGCTTCGATAGCATTGACGCTGTTGCAATCCTGAAGCCTCGGGCATTCTGGGTTTGAATTCACCGTCGGATATTATACTGGCGGCCTCTCCCACATCACTTTCGATGCTTCTGTTGCGTTATTCGTTTTCAGGACTGATGCTGTGATTTGATCAAGTAGTGAGGCATCAATGGTACAGCGCAATCCTTTTAAGAATCCTCGATTTCCCAAGGATGTGATCCTGCTGGCCTTGTGTTGGTACTGTCGATATCCACTCTCCTACCGTAATGTGCGTGATTTGCTGGCGGAACGCGGTATTTCGGTGGATGCAGCGACCGTGTATCGATGGGCCCAAAAGTTTGGCCCTGAGATCCGAAAACGTACCTATGGTCGGCATCGAAGTTGGCGCGGCCTGTAATGGCATGTTGATGAAACATACGTGCGGGTAAATGGCCCTTGGTGCTATCTGTGGCGTTCTGTTAATCAACGTGGTCGATTGATTGATTTTCGATTGACAGCACGGCGAAACGCCAATGCCGCGAGGGCTTTCATGCGACAGGCCAGCGAGACTGTTCGCTGTTACCAGCCGATGACGGTTATCACCGACAAGGCTCACAACTACGCCAAAGTGATCAGGGAACTGCACCTGTTTTGCGGACCGGACGACGCGATCCGGCATTTCGATCGAAAACATCTGAACAATCGAATTGAAGGCGGTCACGTGACATTGAAACAACTACTAAAACCTAAACGAGGGTTCCGAAGTCTGACGGCCGCGAAGAACACCTTGAAAGGAATTGAAACACTCAGGGCGATAAAGAAAGGCCATTTTGAGAATAACCAAACAGGTGTGCTCAACGAAATTGCCTTCGTTGCAGGGCTGTTCGATGAGGCTGCATAATCCCAAGGCTAAAGCCCAAATCCGACCACTTCCAAATAACGCAACAGAACCTTTTGAACAGGGAAGCACTTGGGCGGGGCAATCACGCTCTTTTGCTGCAGTCTAAGAGTTTCGTGCGGTAATTGTCGTTTCTATTGCAGAGACCAATAGCTTTGCCTGCGTTTGGTTGCGCTCAGTACTTTCTATAGATGAATACAGCTCACGACTTACCAACAACTTTCCGTAGTCTTTTCTTACATTGGAAAGCAGCGTTTCTTTCTGTGCTAAAACTTGGGCCAATTCCAAGTTCAGTGTTTTTTTGCTTCGCTCAACCCAGGACTGCCAAATGACGTCCGCGCCAATAGCTTGCATATTCTGGTGTTCGTGGATTTGCGAATTGCGTACTTGGGTGTCCAGTTTCTTCAATTGCCCACGCAACTGTTGTTCCTTTTGGACCACAGCCAGAAACGCGCCCTGTTTTTTTTTGAACTGTAGATCAAAGATCTGTTTTATTGCGTTTAGCTGACGCTTGCTCACGTCGCTTTTCCTTTCGATTGTTTTCTCATATTCTCAGCAAACCTGATAGCCGCGGCGACGGCTTTGTAATGTTCCGGAGCGATCTGATCACCTACATTGGTCGTTGAATGCAGGGCCCGTGCTGTAGGTGGATCACTATGAATCGGAACTGCATTTTCTTTCGCGATTTCCCGGATGCGCAATGCAGTTTCGTCAACGCCTTTGGCGACACAGACAGGTGCTTGTCCTGGTGCTCTTTCCCATTTCAATGCAACTGCAAAGTGTGTCGGGTTCACAATTACAACATCTGCAGCAGCGACCTCGACGGCCACCTGAGAGCCCGCCAGGGATTGGGCTCGTTGCCGCCGCTCTTGCTTCATGTATGGATCACCTTCACTATTTTTTGTCTCATCCATGACTTCTTTGCGTGACATTTTATTCTTACGAAGGTGTTCAAAATGCTGCCATATTGCATCTATGCCACCAATTATGGCCGATACAATTACAACATAAATAAGGAACTCGATGCAGATCTTGGCTAGCAAGATAACCGTGTATTGTGGTGTTGTATGCAGTGCTGCAACCATCTCGCTTGTACGGTGATAAAGGAAAATGGCTAATATGGCCGAGTAAATCATCAATTTTGAAAAGCTTAAAACAAACTGGAACAGTCCCGTTCGTCCGTATTTGTTTTTCGCATTCGAAATGATAGATACTTTGGACAGTTTAGGTTGCACTTTACTTGGAGCAAAGACGATGCCTCGCGTTGCAAATAAAGCCAGCATCACAGCTAACGCAGGGTAAACGAAAATAGGCAGCAGCGCCGAACCTGTTGCCTGAATAATTCCTCGCGCAGGAACCGTGCCGGCGCCGTCAAAAAAGAGCGGTGCAATTTGCGCAGATTGACCGATAATGACAGCCAGCGTAGCCCCCAAATGTGACAACCCGCTTTCGCCTGAAACAAGAATGGCGACTAAAAACCCTGCGTACGATGCCGCAGTCAAAAGTTCTGTCGACCGCGCAATTTCACCTTTTTTGCGCGCTTCCAGCAGTTTCTGTGGCGTCGCCTCAAAAGACTTGTCTGCCTCGTCATCAGGAGCGCTCACGGCAATACTCCAAAGGGATTAGCCAGATAGCGATCCATTGCGGCCAACCAAACAGTCAGCATATAGGGCGCGGAAATCAGTAAAAGCGCCAGCCCCCCCAAAGTGATCACGGGGGCACCAACAAAGGCGACCATAAGTTGCGGCATTGCCCTGTTTATTGCGCCCAGTGCGAAATTGTAGAGAACGGACAAAATGACGAAGGGCGCGGCAAGCGTGAAAGCCAAGGAAAAGGCTTGCGCGACTTGTTTCGTGCCCCATTCTGATACGTCTGCGGCAGCTACAAAACGCCCTACCGGCATAAAGTCGTAAGACAATATGATCAGATGCGCGACTTTTACATGCAGGCCCGCCATGACCGCCAGAGCCAAGCCGGCAATCACTAAGATGTACCCCATTGCTGGCAATGGATCCACAGCTGCCCCACCAAGAACCTGAGACAATGATGTCGACTGAGCGGCGATTGACCCGGCCGTTTGGAGGGCAAGTACAAACAAGCGAAGACCAATGCCGATTGCCAAGCCTGCGACGACTTCGGTAAGGATTACCAGTGATATCGAGCCAATCGCATTGGGTGGAGAAATTGTCGGCAAAGCTGGCGCCACAATCAGTGTAAATGCGAGAGCAGCCGCCAGTTTTACTCTGGCAGGCAGCGTCTGTTCTCCGAAGGCTGGTAAAACAGCTGCCAACGCGGCCACGCGGCAAAACACCACAAAGCCGTGCCAGATAGCCGAGTTCAGAAACGGAAGAAGCTCTTGTAGTGCAATCACGCGGCGACAACCCCGACCAAAGACGGGCGTGCGTCTAAACCGATTTCTTCAAAGGAGAAAACCGGATTATTAATACCTTTGGCGCGCATAACAGTTTTCAGGAAACGACGGCGCTTTGTGTTTGTAACCAGCGCTGCATTAATGCCGTTTTGGTTCGCCGCTTGCAGTTTTTCCGACACGTTTTCCGCCAGCTTGTTAAATAAATCAGGCGGCAAGGCTATATCCAAGCCACGGTCTGCTTCGACTTGGTAAATGGTAAACGTATCCTCCCATTCCGGTGCCAGTTGAATGAGTGGCAACGTTCCATCCTCTCGACGCATTTCAGCGACGAGTTGGAAACCCAAACGCTGACGAACGTGTTCGCAGATTGCTTCAACCTGAGAGTTCCTCCCACGAGCTTCAGCCGTTGCCTCAAGGATCAGGGGCAGATTGCGAATGGATACCTGCTCGTCCAGGAGCAGTCGAAGAACAGAATGCAGAACATCAATCGGCACCTTATCCGGTATCATTTCATCCAGTAGTTTTCGATTTGCTTCCGCCCTCGCAGGATTCGAGATGTTGCTCATCTCAGAGAGCAGCCTTCTCAGGGATTTCAATGTCAAAAGACGGCTGAAATTGCGTTTGACGGTCTCTAACAAATGCGTCGCGAGAATTTCCGCAGGTGTTACCAAGGTCAGGCCATCTAAAGCTGCACTCTCCTGATCTCTTCTGTTTATCCAGCGCGCCGGTGCCCCGTAAACTGGCTCATTCGTATCTGTACCACTTGGCAAGTTTACCGGGTTCTCCGGGATAAGTGCCAACACCTGCTCTGGGTTCAGCTGGGCTCTGGCCTGTTCAACACCTTGTATTTTCAACACATATGTACCGGTCGGCAGGCCAACATTGTCGGTCAAACGTATTTCCGGAAGTATTAAACCATACACCGTGGCCACATGTGTTCTCATGTTCGAAATACGTGCGTCCAAACCGGTGCCGGGATCGAGCACCATGTTCACCAAATCCTGCGAAAACTCTACATGGACGTCATCAATCTCCAGTATGTCGCCCAGAACCGCCTCTTTGGGTGTTGCGCTATCATCTTGCAGGGCCAGTGCTTCTTGAGGCACGCGTTTTTGCGCATTGTGGAGACGGTAGGCGACGACTCCTAACGCGATACTTCCGACAATAAACGGCCCAAAAGGCAGCCCGGGGAAAAAGGCGAAGAGGGCCATCAAAACGCCAACAGTGGCAAGTGCTGAGGGATGCCGTCCCAACTGTGCAAAAACTGCGAGGTCTGTCGCGCCCTGAGCGCCGCCACGTGCCAACAGAAGAGCAGATGCAATGGATATTACGACAGCTGGTATTTGTGACACCAGCCCATCGCCAACCGTGAGTATTGCATAGGTTTCGAACGCCTGGCCAAGTGGCATTCCGTGCACAACGATCCCCATGATCAGACCTGCAACAAGGTTAAGCAGTGTGATCAACAGGCCCGCAATTGCGTCGCCTTTGACGAATTTTGAAGCGCCATCAAGCGAACCAAAAAACGTCGTTTCCTGTTGTTCGCGTTCTCTGCGTTCCTTGGCTTCTGTATGCGTAATCGCACCGGCCGCCATATCGCTGTCGATGGCAAGTTGCTTGCCTGGCATGCCGTCCAAAGCAAAACGTGCGCCGACTTCGGCCATGCGCGTCGCACCTTTTGTGATCACCATGAAATTTACGATCAACAAAACGCAAAAAACAACCAGCCCGAGGAACACACTTCCGCCCATCACGAATTGTGCAAAGCCCTCGATGACCTCGCCCGCGGCATCGGTACCGGTATGGCCTTGCCCGATGATCAGTTTTGTTGATGAGACATTCAGGGACAGTCGAAGCATCAGGGATGCCAGAAGGATAGTGGGAAATGCCGAGAAATCCAATGGCCGTTCGATGAACAGGGTCACCGTAAAAATCAGGATGGCCAAAGCGAATGATGCGGCAAGCCCGGCGTCCAGCACCCATGACGGGACCGGTAAGATCATCATGACGATGACGGCCATCAGGGCCATTGCCAGCAGGATGGTCGGGTTGAACAGTGCTTTAAACGTGAAATTTTCCATCTTCAGTTTGTTCCGCCTATGGATATGAGCAAGTTACCTCTGGATGAAGCGCCTAAAGGGAACAACGAGCCTCGCGTGGAACCCCCGGATTGACCGATCAGAAGTGGAAAAGAATTGGTTTTTGTCGTACGTTTTTTTTGCATTGCGCCTAGGCCGGGCGCCTGATCAAGCTGCTCCAGAATTGGAATGTACTTTGCCAGATACAGATCTGAATGTGCCGTTGTTCGAGAGTGATAGGCGCCGGCAGCTTTCGTCCAATCCTCAAACTCATCGTGAAGCGAAGCTAGAAAATTCGCGGCATAGAGTGCGTTTTGGTATGGATTGAACATCTCTTGAACAGACGAAAAATTCGCCCCGTGCCATTTATAATTTATTTGGAAGCATCCGATATCAATGTTGCTTACCCCGCGTTGGCGGTTCAACCCAACGTATTCGATGGCTTCTTCAGCCGAAGAAAACCTAACGCCGCGTCCTTCTGAGTTTACCGTCCAAGGCCAAGGGGTAAACGCATCATTTACCGTGATACCGCTCTCTGTTCTGGCGATCGCTTTCAAGACGCTCAAAGGGACATTTGATATGCGCGAAGCTTGAACTGCAGCACTATCACACACGTGCTGAGCGGCGGTATTTTGGGTGGATGCGTATGCACTATCAGAGAAGCCCAACAGAAAAAGAGCGGAGAAAAGGTAAACGAAACGCTTGCACTTGTGCATTGATCCTCCAACATCCGCGTTCTGCGGTGCTCAACAAATATTGGAATTGAGTTTATTTTGAGTAACCAGCACAAAAGAATTCAACACTTTGAAGTGTTCTCGGAATATGAGACCAATCGCTAAGATGAAGCACAGGGTGAACGAAGCCGTCCATGATGAGATGGTATTTGCGGAGCTGACCGAGACATTCGGCGTGCATCCGATCCAGATCTGCACATGAAAGCGCGCTGTGGTCGATCACCGAGCCACTCCCGGAATTTCCGCAGCCAGAAACGACGGTAAAGAAGGAAGTTTTTATGAAAACAAAATGGCAAATCGCTACGCGGATGAGCGCAAGGCGCAGATCATAGTCGTTCAAAAAGAGGAGTTTCTGCCGTCATATGTTTGGAGCTGTCCCGCTTTAGTGCCGCCCCTAGTGCTCGTTTAAGCCACCTTCCGTTCGAATGCGACAGGGCTTTTCCATCCCAGTGCTGAGTGACGGCGGCGTGGACTGTAGAAGCCGTTGATGTATTCAAAGATTGCCATCTCAGCGTGCCGCCTGGTTTCCCATGACCGCCGCCAGATCAGCTCGGCCTTGATGGTTTTGAAGAACGTCTCGACAGCCGCATTGTCGTAGCAATTGCCCTTCCCAGACATCGACACCTTGAACCCATGTTGGCGCAGAATCTTTTGATAGTCGTGAGAACAATATTGGCTACCGCGATCCGTGTGATGGATGCAGCCCTTTGGTGGCGCACGGAATACGATGGCCATGTTCAACGCCCGTATCGCTAGATCACGCTTCATGCGGTTACTGACGGCCCAGCCGATGACACGGCGAGAATGCAGGTCCAAGATCACAGCCAGATACACCCAGCCTTCACGGGTCCAGACATAGCTGATGTCGCCCGCCCATTTCTGGTTTGGCGCATCTGCCGCGCAGTCACGATCCAGTAGGTTCGGTGCTATATTGAACTTATGATCTCTATCCGTCGTGACCTTGTGTTTGCGTGTTCTGACCACTGATATGCCGTTCTGGCGCATCCACTGCCCGACAGGCGATTTGGCAAAGCCAAATCTGCCGAGAGGGGGCGGCCAACACGGCGGTGACCGATATCCAGGCCAATCTCTTTCAACTCCTCAGTCATGCGCGGCCTGCCATAGCTGCCAAGGCTCAGACGAGATTGTTCTTTGATGTGCGCCAGCGTGACCAAATCAGACCGCTGTCTGCGACTGGCTGGCCGGCTTCGAAATGCGCGTAGCCCGCGTGTGCTGACGCCAACGACATCACACAGCCGATTGGTGGGGAAGCTCTCGCTGTGTTCTTCAATGAACCTAAATCTCATTGCTTTAGGCCCGCGAAGAACTGGGTGGCCTTTTTTAAGATCTCCCTCTCCTCCTTGAGAATACGGTTCTCGCGGCGCAGCCGGTCATTCTCTTGAACGAGGCTCATATCCTCTTTTGACACCACATCCGTGTCTCGATGCGCTGTGATCCACTTGTTCAGTGTGGACATACCTACACCCAGATCGTCAGCCACCTGTTTGCGTGTCAGCCCACTGGTCAGCGCGATACGCACCGCATCTTGGCGAAATTCGTCCGTCCGTTTCAGTCCCATAGTCAGTCTCCTTTGTTGCAGTAAATGCTATCAAAGGGGCGGCATCAAACCGCGACAGGTCCAGTGTGATCGGTTTGAGCGTCGGGGACTTTGGCTTGATTTTGTTGTTACAAGCGACGTTGTCGGATGTGCCGTCGTTCCGGCGCTCGGAGTAAAGTTGGAGTATCTCATTCCTCGAATTTCCCGGCCCTTATCATGCTTTTCTGAAGCAGGCGGTTCTCAGACGTCAAGTCCGCCATACGCTCTTTAAATGCCATCGACCTTCTAGAATACAGGCCCTCCGTGATACCTCGGTAGCATTAGAGAACGGCGATGCTCTCTTTGCCGCGCAGTCCCGAATAATCAATGCGGAACTTCTCTTCCGCGGAATGGGTTTTCCGTAACCGCTCCATTGTTACCGCGGTGATTTAGCCTTGATGCGGGCGACAAGTTCGGCGTCATCTACGAAGTCATCAAGGAATTCATGCCAGGTTTTGGTGATTGCGCGGGCGTCGCCGATCATGTCCTTCAGCTCCGTGATGCCGTCGTCGGTCAGTGCGGAGACGGTTTCGTCAGCGCCGGCATATACGCTGACGATGTTGCCATATGTGAGGTTGTCGTCGTTGGAGATGATCGCTTCGAGAAGCTCGACGTCCTCGCTCAGCATTTTGGCGACATAGTCGATGGTGCAGACATGTGTCACCGCAGCCATCAGGCAGCCTCTGAATGGGTCGCGTTCAGCGGTGCCCAGTTCCACGGCAGCAACTCATCCAGCCGGTTGACCTTATGATCGTGAATGCGGTCGAGAATGTCAGCAAGATAGGCCTGCGGGTCGAGACCGTTGAGCTTGGCCGTTTCAATGACCGTCATGGCGCGTGCGAGAGTTTCTGCACCGGTATCCGCCCCTGCAAATAGCCAATTTTTTCTGCCGATTCCAATCGGGCGCAGGGCACGCTCGGCGGGATTGTTGTCGATGGCCACACGACCGTCAGTCAAGAACAGGCTGAACGCATCCTTGCGGCTCAACCCATACCTGAAGGCTTTGGCCAGATCACTTTTGCCGGGAATGCGCAGGAGTTGTTGTTCAGACCAGGCAAAGAAGGCCGTGACCTTTGGCTTGCTCAACTTTTGCCGCGCGGCATGACGGACGTCAGCGGGTTGACCGTTGATGTCACGCTCAATGTCGTAGAGCTTGCCGATCCGGTCGAGCGCCTCGCGGGCGATCTCGGATTTGGTCGATGCCCAAAAATCATGGAAGTCACGCCGCAGATGCGCCCAACAGGCCGCTTCGCGTAAACGCGGCACGCCACCCGGTTCAGGCACGTAGAGTTTGGCATATCCCTTATAGCCGTCGGCTTGCAGAATGCCGCGCGCGTCAGCCAGATGGCTAAGGACATGCTCTTCCTTCCAGTCTGGCGCAAACCGATAGACGGCACCGGGTGGTGAAGTCCCCGCCCAGGGGCGTTGGTCCCGCACATAGGCCCAGATCCGGCCTTGTCTGACCCCTTTTCCAAGACCCTTGTCGCGCTTTGACCGATCCAGCACCCGGATCGGCGTATCGTCCGCATGCAGCAGATCGCTGCCCATGATGTCGGCCTCGATCCGCACTATAAGCCGCGACAGGGTTTTCATTGCCCGCCCACACCAGCCAACAAGCGTGCTTTCTGGGATGTCGGCACCCATGCGGGCAAATATCTCGTGCTGACGATAGAGGGGAAGGTGATCATCAAATTTGGAGACCAAAATGTGGGCCAGCAGGTTTGGTCCCGCCATGCTGCCCGAGATCGGGCGGCTCGGTGCGGGCTCCTGCACCATCTTTTCGCAACGACGGCAGGATTTCTTGATGCGGGCGATCTGGATGACTTTCATCTGCGCCGCGATCATATCCAGCAACTCGCTGACATCCTCTCCCACCACGCGCAGATCACCACCACAGTCAGGACAGCACGTGCCAGGATCAAGCTCATGGCGCTCCCGCAGGGTCGTATCCGAGACGCGCGGGCGGCGGCGCAAAACGGGCGCATCGGCAGCCTCTTGCGAGGGTTCGTCCAACCCTTCATCGATGGGCGCATCATCGGTTTCGGCCACGGCAACCAGCAAGTCTTCGAGCGCCAGTTCAAGTTGCTCGATCTCGCGTTCAATCTTTTCCGAGGACTTGCCGAAAGCCAGCTTCTGGAGTTTAGCGATCCGTAAACGAAGCGCCTGGACCAGCTGATCATGGACCCGCAGCGTCGCCGAGATTTTGGCGTTTTCAGCCTGTAGTTCTGCGATCATCGCCCTCAATACAGCAGGATCATCGGAGAGGTTTTCAGCGGGTTTCGACATGCGTCTGATTACCAAAAAGCAGGCTGAGGCACCATATAAATAACGCCCATACAGACGTAAATCACCCTACACGCGCGGGCGGAGCGCCCCAATCCGGACGTCGCCAGTCGATCCCTTCCCAGAGCATCGCAAGCTGCGCAGAGGTCAACCGCGCAGAACCATCTTTGGCGCTTGGCCATGGAAATCGGCCGCGCTCTAGAACCTTGTAGTACAGGCAAAACCCTTGGCCATCCCAATACAGCAACTTCAGCCGATCACCTCGCCGCCCCCGGAAAGCGAACACCGCACCACCCGCCGGTTTCTGACGCAGCACATCCTGGGTCAAAGCCGAAAGGCCCGCGATGCCTTTCCTCATATCCGTGACGCCACAAGCCAGATAGACCCGAACCCCAGTTCCCGGACCAATCACGCCGCGTCTACCGCGCGGATCAGTCGTGTCAGCGCGGCGGCGTCCACGGCAGTGTCAAATCGCAAACAACGTCCATTGCTCAAGCGAAGCTCCACAGCAGATGGCGGCGTGGGCTCAGGCGGTGGTGTCACAGCCTCTGCAATATGGAAGTCAATTGGCAGAAAAACTGCACCCTCGCCGGTGGGCCACAGCCCCTTCTTCTTAAGCTCATGTCGCCATCTGTAAATCTGCTGGCGCGTCACATCGTGCCTATGCGCAACATGCGTGACAGTCGCCCCGTCAATTCCGACGGATGAAACAATCGCCAACTTGTCATCGTCATTCCAGCGACGCCGACGCTCAACACCTAAAACCTCACCGCGCATGACACCCTCCACATAAGACACGTCACTAACGACGTCGTTATGCACGTGTCTTAACGCAACAAGCCAAAATCAGGCAGGCGGTACCAATCGCGCGGTTACGGTTTTCCGCGTCTTGCGGCGAACGTTCTTGGCCACTTTTTTGGTGGCGTCTGGAGGTTCCTCGCCATCTCGGTTTCGCAATCGATAGGATGAACCAAGTATCCTGCGTCGTCCAAACCCTCAAACCTAACACACAACCGCTGACGGCAGATAGTTTATGCAGCTTTGATCAAAGCATCATGAGAAAGAGCCGATAACAAATCACGTCAAGACAAATCCACCTAATAGTCCTGTCGAGCAATCTCAAAAATAAGAACGTCACTAATGAGATCTTTTCCAAAAGTTTTTATGGCACCGTCCCGCAGATTTCGACGCACGATGTCAAGGTTCTCGTTGTTCAGGAAAGCACCTCGAAACCCACCAATTGCCGCATGATCAAAGAGAATTCGCAAGAATACATCTCTTATTTTTGGCTCGAGGTCGTATACTGCTTGCCCTTGACCCTCGGGCGCTTCGACACTTAGCGTCATTACAATCATTGAGGACACCCGGTCTTTCTCAACGATCGGAACAACAAATTGATTGCTCAGTTTAACATATTCCTTACCCGCAATCGGCAATTCATCCTTGGCTTCTTCTTTTGCAGTGGTCTCGCTGCTTTCTTCGGCAAGCTCTTCTGGCGCAGCCGCCTCTTCAGCCGGTGGTGGCCGCAGGTATACGCCCGCCCCAACACCCGCCGCAGATCCGAGGAGTAGCATTAAGATAGGGAGGATCTTTTTCATAATGTAACCTCAATAAGGCAATACGATATCAAGGGCTTGCTGACCCCAGCGCGGCTGTTGAACATCTGTTATCTGGCCACGACCGCCGTAGGAAACGCGCGCGGTCGCAATTTTATCGTAGGTGATTTCATTCTGACGGGAGATGTCTTCTGGTCGCACGTACCCTGAAACCAGCAACTCACGCATTTCGAAATTGACCCGCAACTCTTGACTTCCAGCGATCGACAGCACGCCGTTCGGGAGCACATCAACGATCGTTGCGGCGACACGCAGAGTAAGCTTTTCATTCCGCTTCACAGATCCATCACCGGACGAATTGCTGGAGGAATTGATTGAAACGGCGTCCGAAAGTGTTGCACCTGCTGGTAGCTGTCGATCTATCCGTTGTGGAACGCCAAACAGGTTTGGTATTCCCAAACTCTCTGACCCGGACCTGGATCGATCTGTTGCATTGGAAATCTCCGCTTCTTCGTCAATTTCAATCACAACAGTAAGGATGTCACCCTGCTGAACAGCTCTGCGATCGCCAAATAGAGATTGCCGAGCCCCGGACCACAAGGACGCATCGTCAGTTGGAGTTGGTGCGTCTACGCGAAGCGGCAGCCCGGGAGACAGCATCGCTGTGTGCTCTTTTGTTGCGCTCGCGGGACTGAACGACGGAGGTTTACCCAAGTGGTCGAACCTTGCACAGCCTGACAATATCAAAGCAACCGTAGTGAAGCAGAAAAAGGCGTTTTTCATCGAGTTTTCCTAATTTGATACTCTGATCGAGCCGTCAGCCTGTACTTGGCCAAAAAGTGTTGCACGCGAGTCGAGGTTCATTATGCGAACCCGGTCACCAACGCCGCCCCGTTGAAGGGCACGTCCTTCTGTCAGAATTTTCAACCCAGATGATTGATAGCTAAGCAGCACAATCTGGTTGCGCGACACGATGGCAGGAGGGCCAACATCGTCGAAGAGTATCGGTCGGCCCGCGTATAGTGTGGTTCGCGCTTCCTGACCCACCACATCAGCCATCAGTGAGTACGCGTTTTCGTTCTTGATGGGCTTAAGCGTGATATCACTGGCGGAAATTGTCGCGTTCGCTCGGATTGTCTTGGCGGGCACCACAACTTCTGCGAACACAAAGAAGGGCGAACACACCAACCATGAGATGAGGGCAAATCTGATCATCGGATTTGCGTGGTCGCGCCCATCATCTGATCGGCTGCTGATATGACTTTGGCATTCATCTCGTAGCCGCGCTGCGCTTCGATCAGTTCGGTTATTTCACGCACAGCATCCACGGAGCTGCTTTCGAGATACCCTTGGCGCACCGTGCCAAGACCGTCTTCTCCGGGTGTGGAAACGATTGCAGCACCAGATGCCTCAGTTTCTGCAAACAAGTTGCCACCCAATGCCTCAAGCCCTTTGGCGTTCGTGAACCCTGCCATATTGAATTGGCCAAGCAGTTCCGCATCTGTTGCATCAGAGAAATATGCGAACACTTCGCCCGATGTGTTGATGGAAATGCTTCTGGCGTCATCGGGGATTACGATTTCCGGCTCAACCGGATATCCATCCGAAGTTACAATCAGCCCTTCTGCATCACGCTTCAGCCCCCCGTCTCGGGTATAGGCTGCTTGCCCGGAAGGCAAAGTAACTTCAAGGAACCCGATACCCTCAATCGCTAAATCCAAATCGCCACCTGTGGCTGCCAGAGACCCTTGTTGCAGCTGGACTGAAACCGCGGAAGGGCGCACGCCTAGGCCCAGCTGTACGCCCGTGGGCAACACCGTTCCATCGGTTGCGTTCACAGTGCCCGGCCTCGACATCTGCTGGTAGTGCAGATCGGCGAATTCAGCGCGGCGCGCATTATAGCCCGTTGTGCTCATGTTCGAGAGGTTGTTCGAGATTGTCTCAACGCGCATTTGCTGGGCACTCATACCCGTCGCAGCAATTTTTAAAGCTCGCATGTCATTTATCCTAGTTTGATCGTTAAATTACTATTGTGATATTGTCCGCATGGCTTGTCGGACGCGTTCATCTTCAGCTTCCAGAAAACTTGCGCCCAGCTCATAAGCGCGTTGGACTTCAATCATACGGGTCAGCTGCAGGATCGGGTTTACATTGGAATTCTCAACAAAACTCTGAAGAATCCGGCCCTGCTCTGCTGGTTCGTACCCTTCATCGGCACGGAACATTACCCCATCTTCACGAAGGAGGCCTTGTGGGTTCAATGGCTGAACCAATCCCAATTGCCCAACGGGGTCACCATTTGTTGAGATCGTTCCATCCGCAGAGACGGCTATATCTTCTGCACCGGGTGGAATAAACACAGGTGCACCACCAGCATCAAGAACGCGATATCCGTCTGGTGTAACCAAATCGCCGTCTGCGTTCGGTGAGAATGCCCCGGCACGCGTGAGGCGTTCGCCCAAAGGCGTCTCCACCAGAAAAAACCCATCGCCTTCAATTGCAAAATCAAACTGGCCACCTGTCTGTGTCAGCCCGCCTTGGGCAAAAGACGTATTCCGAGCATCTGCCTGGCCCATAGATAAGCTTGAAGCGCCGTCTACTGATTTTACGTATTCAGAAAAGATGACACCTTCCTGACGAAAGCCGGATGTCGCGGCGTTGGCAATATTGTTTGCAACAACGCGCATCTCTTTCGCGAGGCCCGACTGTCTTGTGATCGTGGTATATCCTGAGTTTTCCATCGTTAGCCTCCTACAATCAGTGGGATGATTTGCTCGTGAAAGAACGACACAAGAGTTTGTGTCATGAAGCCCATCGACATCCAGAACACGAGGACGATGGCCGCGAGTTTCGGCACGAAGGTAAGTGTCATCTCCTGAATGGAGGTAAGTGCTTGCACCAAGCCAATGGATACACCGGTGACCAAAGCTGCGGTCAACACTGGTATTGAGATCAATACCGCGATCCACAGGCCATGCCGTAAGGTATCAAAGAAGATGATTTGATCGGCCATTTTAAACCGGCATCCTCAAGATTTCCTGGTAGGCTTCGACGACTTTGTTACGCACCCGAACGGCCGCTTCTACAGCCAGTTCCGTTTGTGCGAGCGCCTGTACAAGCGCGTGTGGGTCAGCGTCACCCACCATGGATGACTTAGCGATTTCTTCGCTTTCGGCCAGTGTCGCCGCAAAATCCTTTGCAACGCGGCCCATGGTTTCTGATGCCGAACTTTCTTCTGGAAAAGGCTCAGTCGCGGGTCGGGCCTGTTGATAGCTTTCTATCGCCGACGTCGCACGGGCGTTCGTAAAGTTCTGAATCGCTGAAACTGCTTTCATATCCATTCTGGATCTCCTTTTGTTCTACCTATCGCTTCGCTTGAGGCAGTCGTTACTTGTTACTTGCGCAGAAGCTCCATCAAGCTGCTGGACATTTTCCGTGTTTGTTCAAAGACTTTCAGATTAGCTTCATAGCTTCGCTGCGCTTCCCGCGCGTCGCTCAACTCGATTAACAGATCGACATTTGATCCATCGAAATATCCGCTTTCATCCGCCATCGGGTGGGACGGGTCATAGACCCTTTCCAGCGTGCTTTGGTCCAAACGCACGCGGCTGGTTTCAACCGTCGAAACGCCCTGTCCGCCGAATGCGGTTTCAAAAGATACCAGCTTACGACGATATCCCGGCGTGTCAGCATTTGAAATATTCTCGGACAGATGACGCAGCCGCGTGGCTTGGGCTTTCAGGCCGCTGGTCGTTACGTCCAGAGATTTAGAGAATTCACTCATGATTTTGATCCCTCTAGCTTCTACTCAACGTGGCACGCAAAATGCTCAGTGACGATTTGTAGATTGCGAGTGCGCGGTCATGCTGCCGCTTTGCATCCAGCGACTTCAGCATTTCATTTTCAAGCGAGACAGTATTGCCGTTGGGCGAACCGACGCCATTCTCGTCGACAATCGGATCAGGTGTCTGGCCAGCGGCCGCACCGTGTATATGTGTTTGACGTGTTGCTTTTTGGGATCCCCATCCACCGTTGGACGGATCAAGCCGATATGCGTCAGAGAATGCGATCAGGTCTTTAGCCTTAAAATCAGGCGTATCTGAATTCGCAACATTCTGTGCCGTCACCGCCTGCTTTTGACCGGCATGAACGGCCATTGCATGCGACATACGAAAGAGTTCTAATTTTTCAAACATCCGGGTTTCTCCCTCATGTGATTTCATCAAGGCTTAACTCTGATTCCTTTAGAAAGAGTGTGCAGAAAGCAAAGGAATGACATGAACCAGCCGATTCCCTTCGCCGGTCTCACTGCGCAGATCACTGAATTGAACCCTGTCCGGTCAATCGGTCGTGTCTGCCGCGTAGAGGCTGGGGTGATCCACATTGCCGGGCTTGCAGGAAAGGCAAGGATTGGGGATTTAGTCGTTGTATATCGACAAGGCGACCCCTTGTCGGGCGAGATCTTGCAACTCGATGGCGATACTCTTGTTATTCTGCCGGATCAGGATGCAGAGGGTGTCGCCCTCAATGACCGCGCGGCACTTCTGGAGGCGCGCGGCATCGCGCCATCAGAGGGTTGGATCGGTCGAATCATTGATCCCTTCGGCAATCCAATTGACGGAAAACCACTACTGCGCGGCGCACACGCGAGAAGCTTGCGAAGCGCCCCGCCCGAGCCTGCATTGCGCCGGTCGATGGGCGCGCGCCTTAACACGGGCATGTCCGTTCTGAACACCATGCTCCCGGTCGTAAAAGGTCAGCGTGTGGGACTGTTTGCAGGGTCAGGTGTGGGAAAGTCCAGTTTGTTGGGACATCTAGCACAAAACATGACAGCAGATGTTGTGGTTGTCGCATTGGTTGGGGAGCGCGGTCGCGAACTGCGCCATTTCGTGGAAGAGGTTCTAGGGTCGGAAGGGCTGAAACGTTCCGTCGTCGTTTGCGCAACATCAGATCAATCGCCACTCATCAGAAGACGGTGCGCTTGGGCCGCCATGTCCGTTGCTGAGCATTTCCGCGACATGGGGTTATCAGTTCTTATTCTGGCAGATTCGATTACGAGGTTTGCAGAAGCGCATCGCGAAGTTGCTGTCGCATCGGGCGAAGCACCCGTTCTGCGTGGCTATCCTCCGTCCACCGCACATTTGATAATGTCGCTGTGTGAGCGCGCCGGACCCGGTGAGGGCTCACAAGGCGATATTACCGGAATTTTCAGCGTTTTGGTTGCAGGGTCGGATATGGAAGAGCCTATTGCAGACATCCTGCGTGGGGTTCTTGATGGCCATATCGTTTTAAACAGAGAGATTGCAGAACGAGGGAGATACCCGGCCATCGACGTGCTCAAGTCTATTTCGCGCAGTCTACCAGCTGCAGCAGATGACATAGAGAATGAATTGATCTCTATCGTCAGACGCTATTTGTCCGTTTACGAACAAAATGAGATGATGATCCGAGCCGGCCTTTATTCGCAGGGCTCCGATCCGGAAATCGATGCGGCAATTCAAGTTTGGTCAGAATTGGACGCGTTCTTCGCTAAACCGGAAAAACAAGACGTCACGAACAGCTTCTCGCAACTGGAACTCTTACTGAGGCGCAACAAGATCCAAACCAGATCGAACATGGTACAATGATGCTTTAAAGGCAATTTCCTAGTCGTGAAATCAAAGGTGCGTCGACGTAACTGTACAATGACCTTCCTCGGCAAGCGGCCTCTTGGTTTTTGGACAGTCTGGCCTTTGTCTCTTTCAAGCTGTGTTTCCAATGTAGGAGACCAAGAATGGGTATGGGGTTTACTATGGCGCAGTGCGCCTCGCAACGACCCTCAGTATAAACAGTCCACACGCAACCTCGGATCAGGGGTTTGGGCTTTGAACGCGAAGCAAGTGGGGGCAAACGCGTCCGTAAACTGACCCAATGGCCTGTCTGCATGAGAACGCTGAGAGCGAAAGCCATCGTAAGGAAGTCCGACGCCTTTAGGATGAGAGGGAAGCTGTAAAATGACGGTAGTGTTCTCTGCAAGCTTTGCCCAGTGAGGTTTCCTTTCATCGAAACCTCACTGGCCATTTGATCGGTCAGGATGCTCTATGTGGTTAAGGCCGCGACCCAAAGAAACGTTCATCGCCCGTTAAGTACCCGACGCATTGAAAGTTTCGACCGGTCAGGAGCCTCTGTCAGGCTAACCGCTGAATACGCCGCATGCGTTATTGCGCGGCAATAGACGGAGCATTGTCATCAGCTTCGCCAAAACCCTTGGGCACAGGAAGGTCAGGCAAGCCAGCCGCACGCTTTTGCAAGGCGCGCCCTATGACCACGCGGCTGATTTCGGTTGTGCCGTCCACGATCCGCAGCATTTGCGCAAGGCGTGAGAGGCGATCCAATCCATAGGGTTGCAACAATCCCATGCCGCCAAGGACTTGTGTGCAGGTATTGGCGGCCTTCACGGCGGCATCCGGCACAAAGCGCTTTGCATGTGCGGCCATCAGCGGGCCCTCCGGTGTACCCAGAGCCTCGGCCGCCTTCCGGTAGAGCAACCTCGATACCTCAAGATCGGTCGCGACCTCGCCCAGCATCCACTGGATCCCATCCAGATCGAGGTTTTTACCGCCAAACATCTTACGGTTCTTGGAATATGACAGTGCAGTGTCGAGCGCTGCCTGCATCAACCCGCAGCAGCCTGACGCGATGGATACGCGCGCGATGTCGATGGCCATCAAGGATCCCTGCAAGCCCTGACCAATCGGCAGGATGATATTGTCCTCGCTGACCACAACCTTGTCGAGATACATCTCGGACATCGGCAGGTAGTTGTAGGACGGCGTTTCATAAGGCGTACCAAAACTGATTCCGGGGGCGTCTGCGGGAATGGCAATCATCGCCATATCCTTGTGGCCGGGTGCGTCACTGGTCTTGACGACGGTGAAATAGATGTCCGCTTCGGTTGCAAGGCTTACCCATGCTTTCGACCCACTGATCGTCCATGTACCATAGTCGTTTATGGTCGCACGGGTGTACATCTTCATCGGATCGGACCCGGATTGCGGTTCCGTAAGGGCAAAATTCGCCAACTTACGGCCAGACGTCAGATCACGCGCCCATTTTTCCTTGAACGCATCGGTGCCATACCCACAGCCTGCAAAGGTGCAGATGTTATGCATCGACAGGGCAAAGGCATAAGCGCCATCGCCGAGGCCCAGTTGTTCATAGACCTGTATCCCTTCGGACAGCGGCAGGCCCTGACCACCCCATGCCTCCGGGGCATAAAGACCCATCAGCCCAGCCGCACCCGCCTTGTCGGATGCATCGCGCGGCCACGCCTTTGCGGCGTTCCATGCATCGACATTCGGGGCGATGATCTGCATGGCGTGATCATGGGCAGCTGTGAGAATTTCTTGTAACTTGTCTGACATGTGATCGATCCTTATCGGAAGGGCGCATTGTCGTATTCTGCCGCGAAGGGTCTGCGGTCAGCAAATACTAAACGGGGCATTGCGCAAGGGTGAGATGCTCTTTCATTGCTCTAATTAGAGATTTGGCAGAGCTTGCGCGATCTTCCAAGGTGACAGCATATTGTCCGAAAGTGACAAAATTATTCTTCAGCTGTGCGCCTGCGCCTATATTCACCCGGTCGGTTGCCGGTCCACCTTTGGAAGGCTTTGTGGAAATTGGCCGCTGAGGAAAACCCAACCTCATGTGCAACAGATTCGATGCTGTGCTGACCCGTTTGTAAGTGACGGATTGCAATGTCGCGGCGCAAGGCGTCCTTGATCACCTGAAACGACGTGCCATCGGCCTCAAGCTTGCGGATCAGGGTGCGCGGTGTCAGATGCAGGGCGCGCGCGGCCCCCGTCAGGTTCGCATTGTCCCAACCTGTCTGGCTGAGATAGCTGCGCACCCGCAAGGATTGGGTGTGCACTTGGGAGCGTGTAAAGATCCAGTCTCTGGGCGCATTCTCCAAAAAAAGGTCTAAATCGGCCGAGCTGCGCACCTGAACCGGCCCCAGAACGCGCAAATCGAATGTAATCGACGTTGTGGGCTGATTGAACCGCACGGGCGCGGGAAAAATCACGGCGTAGTCTTCATCGAAAGCGGGACGCGCAAAGGCGAAACCCACCGCCTTGACGGGCACCTCGTGGCGCGCCAACCACGAAATCAGGCCATGCGCCAGTTTCAGGATCAGCATATGGCCAAACCGTTGGGGTATGAGATCGGTGCGTGGCATGAGACGCAGGGCAGACATGTCGTCGGTTTCCGAAAACACCAATTCATAGTCATCCAACAAAAGGTTCCAGAATGTCGAAAATCGGTAAAGCGCCGAGGACAGAGAAGTCGCCTCGCGGACGGAAGTTAAAAGGTGCTGCAAGGCACGGTGCCGGATCGGGCGCGACCACAGACCCATCATCTCATCCCCGGTCTCGACAGCCGCCAATCGATAGAGGCAGACGATCTGATCAAGCGTCACCCTGCCATTTGGCACGTCCTCACCGGTTTGCAGATCGGAACGCTGTAACAAGGAGGCAAAGTGATCCGCACTGCACAGAGGTCGCAACGCCGCCAGCCAGTCCGCAATGAACTGGCTGGAAACGGTCGATAACTGTGGCAGCTTCTCAATGGTCATCCCAAGCCCGTCGCTATCATCAAATGAGATGGCGAAAAACACTTTTAGTCACCCGCGAGGCCCCGCCCTAGACGGCCTTTACCGCGCCTTGTCCGTCTGGTTTCCTTGCAAAGGCTGCAATCGCACGGTGCGGGATGGCAGCAGTCTCGGAATGCACCAAGGCGAGGGGCTGTGTCAGATGACCCCCAATTGTTCGCTGCAAGATAGGTCCGTCAGCCAACCCAACCCGGGTTGTTCCGCCTACTTTCATAGGCGGGAATCGTGCCGGTCACGACACCCGCTGACAGAAAGGAGCCGTCATGCACTTCTGGCAGATAGCGCGTTCCGGGCAGGGTCGCACCTTCGTTGTCAAAGGGGACAGTGCTGGTTTTAACCTGCACAACAGCGGCGGCCGTCAAGGCGAAGTTTTTCATCTCAGTCCCTCCTGTGACAGCGTTTGGGCGTCTTGCCCGACGACACAGGAAATACAGCGCATCGTCCGCAATTCATTAAACCGGGCAGCTCGGTTTTTGTAGGATTCTGCTTTTCTTTCAGAGAGCACGAAATCAATTTGACGTGCAGATCACGCGCGGCTTTTTAATTACGCGCCGATAACGCGCGATACTGGCACGGGGTCTGGCCTGTGATTTGCTTGAAGCTGCGCGAAAAATGCGCCTGATCCGCAAAACCGCAATCGAGCGCGATACTGCCCAGCGGGAGACTTGCGTCTTTCATCATCTCGACGGCCTTTTCGATCCGGTAGGCCAGAACATATTGCATCGGCGTCTGACCCAGCGTTTCCTTGAACACCCTGCCGAAGTGCGACGGCGACATGCCAACTTCACCAGCCAGATCATCAACCGAAATCGTACGGTCCAGATTGGCGCGGATAAACCCAAGCACCTGCCCGTAGTGATCCGATGTGAAGCGGGCAGACAGCGCCATCTCTTCGGGACGTTTCTGACCGTATCGTTGCAAAAGTTTCACCAGCAAGACGCGGCTCATGGCCTCAAACATCACACCGGAGGTCAAATCGTCGCTCTCAAGCGCATCGCGCAGCATAACACCCGCAGCACATAGATCGGCATCACTGAACTGCGGGAGATCAGCAAACTGCTGTGTGTCCAGAATGATGCCCAACTCGCTCTGCGCGAACTTTTTTACCTTTGCTGGATCCAGCGTCACGACGATTACATCGGATTGACCGAACCAACGCCATCCCGATTTCATTCCCGCTGGCGTGACGATGATTTCGTCTTTGTAGAACGTGAAATCGCGCATTTCGCCGTCCCGCGTGTTCTGAACACGGTGCGGCGTATCGCACAGGTTCAACAGCACATGGTGTTCCGCAAAAACCTCCTCTGGCATGCTGTCAGGTTCGGCTTGAAAATAGCGGACGGACATCAAAGCTGCCGCCGAAACATGACGCATGGCATCACTGTTCAGCAGCGGCGAAGACGGATAAATTTCAGCGTATCGGCGGGGCATGGGCCGTTTTCTACCAGACCTGTGATCAAGAACACAAACCTGATCTATCAGGCGCGAATGGTCCCTTTTTGGACAGAAGCGCGGTGTCGTTCTGTGGCGCGTGCGCTGCAATCCGCAAAAGCAGTGCACCTGCCAGCCGCCGCGTGTTCGGACCGTTTCAGCCTAGCGCCGCAGAAGAAGATCATAGGGAAGGATTGCGTCTTGGGGCCGCTTTCCATCGATCAGCATCGCCATGCCCTGAACGGCCTCTTCTGCGAAACGAATATGAGGTACGCTGACCGTGTTGAGCCACGGTGCCAGCCATTGGTTCAACGGATTATCGTCAAAACCATATATCGCAGCATCACCCGGTATGGTCAGCCCTATCTCACGACAACGGCGGTAGGCACCGTAGGCTATCTGATCATTGCCACAAACGAGCGCATCGAAGTTGCCCTCATTGAACAAGCGGCGTGCGGCGTCATATCCGGATTCCATCGACAGCTCTGCTTCAACCATATCAGCGGGCTGCATCGGACGCCCACCAGCGGCGAAAGCTGACAGGAAACCTTCCAGTCGAACCCTGCTGGTGGCTGAACGTTGCGGGCCATGGATCAAACCGATGCGGTCGGGCTTTTCACGCAGCACGGCGCGCGCCACTTCGGTGGCTGCGGATCGATCATCGATGCCGACAAAGGGAATATCAGGCATGGAGTCGACACGCCGGTTGATGAACAAAACAGATGTATGTTTGGCCAACACCGTCAATCCGGGACTATCGACCGCACATAGCAGAAAGACCCCTGCAACTTGCCTCGAGGTCACTTCGCGCAGGCACCTGTCTTGCAGCGCCGGATCTTCGTTCGAATTGAACAGCAGCATCGCGGCGCCCTGATCATTCAACCTGCGTTCGATCTCCCAGGCGACTGCGGAAAAGAAGTTGTTCTGGATCGAGGATATGATCATCGCATAGGTATCATTGGTCTGCCCACGCAATGCCTGTCCGACCCATGAGGGGCTGTAGTTCAGCTCAGCCGCCGCTTTTTCGACCTTGGCGCGGGTAGCCGCCGAGACACCGCCCGTTCCTGCATTCATGGCACGGCTGACACTGGCGATGGACACCCCGGCCGCGCGCGCCACATCCTTGATCGAAGCCTTGCCGCTGGGAGAGGTCATATCGTGCGCAGCCTTTCGTGTTTTTCAGGGCAGCACATCCTCTTGTGTGTCCTGAACAGAAATATGCAACCTATAGCCCCTCTCTTCACCGGCTGCCAGCAATGCCGTACCTTTATCTGAAAGATCCGTTTGTGGTTCGAGCCCAAGCGCATAGGTCCCGGACTGGAAAGCACGCCACAGCGCCGTGACGGGCAGGCAGGACGGATCATAGCGCAACGACAGATCGACACCCCCGCCCCTCAGTCCGATCTGACCATCCGGGGGTGACGGCGCAACATCGACATTCTCGACATGGTCATCTTTCGGGAGCGCGCCCATCTCCATCAGCTTGGCCAATTCCCAGTGCTCTCCGGTAAGACGCGCGGTCTCGCAGAGAACCGGAAAGCCGACGTTCACATGATATAGAATACCATGGCGGGCAGGGCGAAATCCGCGGTTGGTGACGCGGTCGGTCAATATGATATCGCCCTGCTCAAGGGCAAAGCGATAGTCCCGCTGCAATTCGAAGTTTTCGCCAAAGACGGATGTCTGGCGGATCACCAGACGTATCACGATTTCGCCGGCCTGCCAGTCGATCTCTTTGGTAACAAGATCAGCGCGGGCGGTCGAAATGCGCCCATGCAAAGGGTGTACGTGAACATCGCGCGGCGGATAGCAAGCGTCGTCTGCGGACGTCTCGGCAGGCAGGCCGTGGTGGTCCAATCCGCATGTGACGATGAAACCATCAAATCCGCGCAGAAATCCAAGACCATGTTCGGCGTCCGTATTGGGCGAGGGATGCGGGGCCATGGCGGCAGAATGCCAGCCAACCTCGCGGCCTTTCCACGACAGGCGAAGAAGATCACCCCCGCGGTCAAGGGCGATATCGGCGGCAAGCCCGGCGGGCGTGCGCAGTTGCAGCAACCTGCCGCCGGTGCCCGGACCATCCGCGACGGTCACAAGTTTCAGATCGGCAAGAGCGCGCCCATGTGCGGAACGACGCGTGATTTCGTTGATGTCCATGGCACCCTTTCGCGAATGCGACGCCGCGCCGCCGGGAGATCGGCGCGACGTCAAAGCGGCACGTCAGTCGACCGCCGCAACCTTTTGCCAGTTTGCCCCGTCTTTGGCCGAGCGTACACAGGCTTCGATGAAGGCAAGGCCCTTGGCCCCGTCGCGCACCGTGGGTACGTCCGTCGCCATCGGGTCAGGGTCACGCGCTTCCTTGGTGGCCCAGATGACTTCAGCCGCGTTCGAATAGACGTTGCCGAACCCTTCGATATAGCCCTCAGGGTGGCGGGGTGGCATTCGGGTTGCCGCATTGGCCACGTCCATCGCCCCCGGACCCCCGCGCGTTATGCAGCGGGTCGGTTCGCCAAATGGCGTATAGTAGAGGTTGTCGTTGTCCTCGCCGACCCATTCCAACCCGCCCTTGGTGCCATAGATTCCGATGGACAGACGGTTGTAGTTGCCCGGCGCCACCTGCGAGGTCCAGAGCGTCCCCGTGGCACCGCCCTTATAACGCAGCAGGACGTTCGCGTTGTCGTCCAACTGCCGACCCGGCACATAAGAACGCATGTCGGCGCAGACCTCCTCCAGCTCCAATCCCGAGATGAAAGCTGCAAGGTTGAAGGCGTGCACACCGATGTCGCCGATGGATCCACCGGCCCCGGCCTGCGCGGGATCGGTGCGCCAAGCCGCCTGCTTCTGACCCTCGGCGTCCAGCGCGGTGGTCAGCCAGTCCTGAACATAGGACGTGCGGATCACCTGAAGGTCCCCGAGGGTTCCGTCCGCCACCATCTTGCGCGCCTGACGTACCAGCGGATAGCCGGTGTTGTTCTGGGTCAGCACGAACACTGCCCCGGACGCGTCCGCAGTTCTGACCAGATCGAGGGATTCTTCCAGTGTCACGGTCATCGGTTTGTCGCAGATGACGTGGATGCCCTTTTGCAGGAATGCCTTTGCGATGTCATAGTGCAAGTGGTTCGGTGTCACGATCGACACAACATCAATGCCATCTTTGCGGGCGGCTTCCTTTTCCAGCATGTCCGTCCAGCTGTCATAGGTACGTTCGGGGTCAAGGCCCAGTTCAGCCCCCGACGCCCGCGCCCGCTCGGCATCTGCCGAAAGCGCACCCGCCACCAGCATGAATTTGTCGTCGAGCCGGGCCGCCATACGGTGCACCGCACCGATGAACGCGCCCTGCCCGCCGCCGACCATGCCCAGCCGCAGCCGCTTGGCCGCGCCTGAGGCTCCGAATGATTCAATCGCCATGGGCTTACTCCAACCCGAGGATGGCGCGCACCCCGGAGGTGTCGCCCTTGCCACCGGCAAAATCGTCGAAGGTTTTATCGGTCACCCGGCGGATTTGATTGCGGATGAACTGAGCACCTTTGGGGGCCGCATCCTCTGGATGTTCGATGCAGTCTTCCCATTCGTAGACCGCCCAGCCGTCGAAGTCATATTCGGTTAGTTTCGAGAAGATAGCTCCGAAATCGGTCTGGCCGTCCCCAAGGCTGCGGTCGCGCGCTGCACGTTTCAGCCAGGGTTGATAGCCTGACAGGAAGCCCTGTTTGCCGGTCGGATTGAATTCGGAATCCTTGACGTGGAACATCTTGATCCGCTCATGGTAGAAATCGATGAACTGGACATAGTCGAGGCCCTGTTTCACGAAATGGCTGGCGTCATAGTTGATGTGGCAGCGGTTGTGGTTGCCGGTCTTTTCCAGAAACATCTCAAAGGTGATACCGTCGAACAGATCTTCTGTCGGGTGAATCTCGAAACACAAGTCGACGCCGCATTCTTCATACACATCCAGAATGGGTGTCCAGATTCGGGCCAGTTCGCTGAATGCCTCGTCGATCAGGGC
This sequence comes from Roseobacter litoralis Och 149, assembly GCF_000154785.2. NCBI lineage: Bacteria > Pseudomonadati > Pseudomonadota > Alphaproteobacteria > Rhodobacterales > Roseobacteraceae > Roseobacter > Roseobacter litoralis. Next base: position 4,385,068 of record NC_015730.1, on the reverse strand, counting down.
ACCATCACGCTGCGGAAAGGGATACCAGAACGGCCAGGCCAGCGCGCCGGAGAATGTCGCGTGTTCCGTCAGCCCCATGTTTTTGGAGGCATGTGCGCAAGCCTTTAGCTGGCCCACGGCCCATTCCTGCCGCGCTTTGCGATTGCCGCGCACTTCGGGCGGACACAAACCGTCCATCCAAGTGTCATAAGCCGGGTGTACAGCGCAAAGCTGACCCTGAATGTGGCTGGCCGTGTCGCAAATGACGACGCCATTCTCCTTGGCGATGCCGACAAGCTCGTCCGCATAATCCTTGGAGTCCGCAGCTTTCTGCACGTCAATGAAACGCTGGTCCCACATCGGCAGCTGAATCGCTTCAAACCCCGAATCGGCACACCACTTCGAAATCGCAGGCAGGCTATTGAATGGCGCCTCATCCCCTGCAAATTGCCCCAGAAACAGACCCGGTCCTTTGATTGTTTTCACTTTTCTTCCTCCCGTTGAAGCGTTCCCCAGTTCCGAGAAACAATATGTAATGTAAACGTTTTCTTTAATGAGTAGGCGAAATTGACGCCTATCTGTCAAGATGATCCCTTAACCTCTCAGAGATCAAATTGGTAAACTACTGAAAATGGACTATATTTTAGTGTGTTATTTGTTCTGCTATCCCCAAAATTCTCGCACCTCAGTATTAGCGTCTAGTTTGCACACTTGACGTATGTAAACGTTTCCTCATACCGTAAAGAAGCGGCGAGTCGCTTTCGCCGCCAATGTCCGGGGAGGGACCAATATGAAAAACACTATGACACGACGCAGCTTAATGCGCGGTGCTGCCACCATGACAGCGCTCGGTGCGATTGGCCTCAATCCACGCTTTCTGCGCCCGGCACATGCATCCAGTTTAGCCTCCGGCATGACTGGTGGGCCCACCGGCTTTCCCGGTGCGGAGCGGTTTCAATATGACGAATCCATGTCTGAAGGCCGAGCCATTGAGGCGATGAAGAAAATGGTCGCTGACGGTACGGCACCGGCCAAGATCACCATGCTTCTGACCGACGGTGCCATCGGTCAAATCACGCAGCCTTTCCCCTCTGGCCCTTCGGTCAAGGAGGTTTGGGAAGCCGAAACAGGCGTTGAGATCGAGATCATAGGCGCGCCCGCAGGTGACATCTGGAAGCGCGTGTTGCAGGACGTGACGACGCAATCGGGTGCCTTTGATATCTACACCCACCCTTGGAACAGCCTTGGCGATCTGGTGGAATCCGGCGGGGCGATGAACCTCAACGAGTTCGTCGCCAAACATCAGCCTGACTGGGCCGATGAGGAACGCGGCACGCCCACGGCACAAACGGCGGAGCTGCTGTATAAATACGGTGGTGATTATTACGGCGCTTCGCTGGATGGCGATTTCCAGACTTGGGTCTACAACGCGAATTATTTCGAAGAGCACGGTGCCGATTACGAGGCCGCCAATGGTCGCGCCCTCGCCCCACCCACCACATGGGAAGAAAGCGACAACATCAGCGCGTTTTTCACGGGGCGGACCGGTCTGGGCGGCACGCCGATTTACGGCAATGGCAACGATATGGCTCCGTTCTGGGGTCTGCCCCGGTTCTATGCGCGCTTCGCAGCACAGGCCGTGCCCAATATGTATTGGTTCGACGAAGACGGTCGCCCCAACCTCGATACCGATCAGGCAATCAAGGCGGCGACCGAATATGTCGCCACGCGAGAGTGGGCGCATCCGGATGCGCTGTCCTGGACCTATGCCGAAGGGTATTCCGGTATCGGGTCCGGCCAGACACCGCATCTGACCACCTACACCAACGTGACCAAATTCGTGGACCGGATGAACGCGGACGGCACCCCTGCAAGCCCTGCGGCGGGTATGTTGTCGGCCCATGCCCCGCCGGGTGTGCAGCATGACGACGGCCTCGTGCGCCGGTCGGTGATCTATTACAACATCACCGGTACCGTCAGCTCGCGCAGCGCCAACCCGGAGGCCGCATACCTTTTCCTGCAGTGGCTCAGTTCCACGCGGACCTATTCATGGATGGCGGGCAACCCCGCCGGGTATTTCGATCCCTTCCAGAAGGCAAACTTCTCGGAACCCTTCGTGGAGGAAACCTATCACCCCTATATGATGGACGCGATCCGCGAGACGATTGCACGCTCCGCGCCGACGATCAACTTTGCTGGACAGACAGCCTTGGATACCGCGCTGGACGAAGAGTTGCAGGCCGCCCTCACCGGGCAAAAATCACCCGAGGATGCCATGAAATCGGCGCAGCGCAAATGGGAGCGGACGATCCGGCGCAAGGGCGAGGACAAGATGATCCCGGTCATTCAGGCGAGCCGGGCCGCCTGGCCGACCATCGTCGAATAACCGATCCCTTACCCCGGGCCGCGCGGTCCGGGGACACACCCCCAACCTAATGACCCGGAGTCGCCGATGACCGGACTTTTCCTGCGCACCCTCGCGGTCGCCCTTTTCGCCGCAATCGCGTTTTTGCCGATCTCATGGATGGCAACGATGGCGTTCAAACCGGCGGCTGAGTGGACCTCTGCGGCCGGGGGCCTGACCTTTCTGCCCAAGGATCCCACGTGGGACAATTTCCGCTATGTGTTCACAGGGCAAAGCCCGGATCAACCGGTCGGTCTGGACCGCACAGTCTGGGGGCCGCTCTTTGCTTCGCTGCTGACCTCGGTGGTCGGCACGCTGATCGCGGTGGTGTGCGGTACGGCTGCCGCCTACGCCGTCAGCCGTGAGAAAATCGCGCAGAGCATCGGTTTGTCACTTTTGCAGCTACGCATCTTTCCGCCCCTCGCCGTGATGATCCCGGTGATGATCATGTGGGCTTTTCTGGGCATGATTGATACGTGGTGGGGGCTGTCGCTGATTTATGGCATCGTGACGCTGCCGTTTTCCTACTGGTTGATGAAGGCCTATTTCGACGAGCTGCCCCGCGAGATAGAGGAGGCCGCCATCGTCGAGGGCTGCACCCCCTTTGAGGCATTCCGCCAGATCGTGCTGCCCATCGTGGCCTCTGCCGTAGCGTCCACAGCGCTGTTCATCTTTATCCTGAACTGGTCGGATTACCTGATCGCGCTGCTGCTGACACGCAAGGAATGGACGACCATTCCCGTCTATATGAACTCTCTCGCGACAGCCGCCTCGGGGCAGCTTTACGGGGCCAAGGCCGCTCTTGGCCTGATCGCTGCCATACCACCCATCGTGTTGGGTATTTCGATCCAGCGGTTTCTGGTGCGCGGCCTGACTTTCGGAGCACTCAAGCAATGAGCGATGCACAGACACCTGACCCGACCGGCAGTGACCTTGACGACGCGCGGCGCGGTCTGGCCCGGCGCCTGCTGACACCGACGGTCGTGCTCTTGATTTTCATCGTGGCTTTTCCCCTTGTCATGCAGATCTATATCTCGCTCACATGGTGGACACCGCTGGACGGCGATCCCTGGTATCACGCCTGGCGGTCCTGGGCATGGGTCGACAATTACACGTATCTGTTCACTGATCCCGACCTTTGGGGGTCGGTCTGGCGGACCCTGCTGTTCGTCGCTGTCGCCGTACCGATCGAGGTCGGTCTGGGTCTGGCCCTCGCCGCGCTGTTCTACGAAGGTGTTGCGGCGCGTCCCGTACTTTATTCTCTGATCCTGATGCCGATGATGATCGTGCCTGCGGTGGCAGGCTATATATTCTTCCTGATTTTTCAGCAGACAGGTCCGCTCAACGCTGCCCTCTCAACCGTCTGGCCGGGTGCACTTGATGTTAACTGGCTCAACGACACCACCCGTGCTTTCATCGCGGTTGTGATTGCCGATGTCTGGCAATGGACGCCGCTGATGTTCCTCATTCTCTTTGCCGGTCTGATGAGTGTCCCGGACGATCAGATGCGCGCGGCCACCCTGCTTGGTGCGAACTGGCGTCAGCGATTCATGCGCATTGCGTTACCCCGGATCAAGACGGTGATCGCCATCGCCATTGGCCTGCGCGTCATCGAGTGTTTCAAGATTTTCGACATGCTCTTTGTAATGACCGGCGGCGGGCCGGGTGTGGCCACTGAATCGCTGTCCCTGTTTCTCTATAAGCGGACCTTTCAGGACCTCGAATGGTCCTATGTCGCAGCCATCGGGATCACGGTGCTGGTGCTGCTGTCTGTTTTGACGGCATTGATCATGGCGGCCGTCAACCGGTGCGGGGGGGATGCCTGATGGCCAGCGTTACACTGGAGGGAACGACCAAAAGGTTTGGCAGTTTCACCGCCGTTCAAAGCATGAACCTTGCGATCAGGGATGCGGAATTTGTGGCTATCTTAGGTCCCTCAGGTTGCGGTAAGTCCACAACCATGAACATGATTGCCGGCATTGAGGCCCCGAACGAGGGCAGCATCCATTTCGATGGGCGTGACGTGACGCAGGTGCCGATGGACAGGCGCGGCGTGGGTTTTGTCTTTCAGAACTATGCGCTGTTCACGCATATGTCCGTGCGTGGCAATCTGGCTTTTGGGCTGGAGGTGCAGGGCGTCCCCCGTGCAGAAACTGATCGCCGCGTCGGTGAGATGGCGGAGTTCATGGCCTTGTCGCATCGCCTTGATGCGCCCTCTGCCTCTTTGTCGGTGAACGAGATGCAGAAGCTTGCGATTGGACGCTCCGCCATTGTGGAGCCGTCGATCTTTTTGCTCGATGAACCGCTGTCGAACCTTGATGCGGCCTTTCGCGAAAAGATGCGCTCGGATTTACGGTCACTGCAACGCAGCCTGAAACAGACAATGGTCTACGTGACCCATGATCAGATCGAGGCGATGGGTCTGGCCGATCGCATTGCCGTGATGGACAACGCGACCCTTCAGCAATTCGCCTCACCCGCCGAAATCTATGCACGTCCTCACAACACTTTCGTTGCGGGCTTCATCGGCGCGCCGTCGATGAACCTGATCCCGCTGAAAATGTCCGAAGGGGCGGCCACCACGCCCTCCGGCCCGCTGCAACTTGATGCGCGACTGCAGGCACAGGCGAACGCTCACCGCGGGTCAGAATTGTTACTTGGTGTCAGGCCCGAAGACATGACGTTGAGCGACACGGGCATCTCTGCGCGCACCATTCTGGTTGAAACTGTGGGCCGTCGCCGGATCGGTCATTTTGATCTGGGCACGACGCGCGTGCTTGGCACCTGGGAGCGCAGCACGCCACTGGCTGCAGGTGATCTTGTTTCGTTGATGCCGGATCTGGCGAAATCGCATCTGTTCGATCCAAAAACCGGTTTGCGCCTGACCCATGGGGAGAGTTCCTGACATGGCAGAGATACACCTTGAAAACGTCTCCAAATCTTACGCTGGCAAACCCGCGCTGCAGAATGTCAGCCTGACCCTGCCCGATGGCAGCTTCACCTCGATCTTTGGCCCGCCGGGCGCGGGTAAATCGGTTCTGTTACGGCTGCTGCTGGGACTTGAACAGGTCGATGCGGGGCGCATTCTGTTCGACGGGCGGGATGTCACGAACGCAGCTCCCATGGCGCGCGATCTTGCGATGGTCTTTCAGAACCTCGCGCTCTTTCCGCATTTGACGGCGCGCGACAACATCGCCTTTCCCCTGCGCCGCCGTGGCAAGGATGAGGCCCACATCACGCAGCGCATCGACGCGCTGACGGATGTGCTGGGGATCGGGCACATCCTGCAAAAGAAACCCGCTGCCCTGTCGGGTGGCGAGCGCCAGCGCGTGGCCATCGGGCGCGCCCTGTCGCGCGACGCGGCGGCCTATATGATGGACGAGCCGATTGCCGCGCTGGATGCGAGGTTGCGTGACGGGATGCGGGTGGAGTTGAAACGTTTGCAAGCCGAGTTGGGTCATACCTTCATTTACGTCACCCATGACTGCGACGAGGCCATGGCCGTCGCGGATACGCTTGCCATTCTGAACGCAGGCAAGATCGAACAGACCGGGCCGCCGGGCGACGTGTACGCCAATCCGGCGGCACTGGCCGTGGCCGAACTGGTTGGCGCGCCGCGTCCCTCGGTCCTGCAAGCCTCAACCGGACCCGAGGGCATTACCTGCGCGCTTGGCACATTCCCCGGTGTCCAGGGAAGAGGCCCGGTGATGATGGCTCTGCGTCCCGAAGCCGTACATTTGACACCGGGTGGCACTGGTCCCGTTCAGGCACCCGTGCGTGACATCGAACGGCTGGGTGCCTTTTCAATCGTGACGGTCGGCACTGCGGACGCCGAGATCCGCGCCATCACCAGTGGCGATACCACGCTGACCCTTGGCATGGAGGTCGGTGTTGATGTGGCTGCTGATGGCATCCTTCTCTTTGCAACTGATACCGGGGTGCGGTTGTGAGCGCTGCGCATGTTGCCATCATCGGGGCTGGGTTGATCGGTCAATCCTGGGCCATCGCTTTTGCACGCGGGGGGTGCACCGTGGCTTTGCATGATCGCGACGGGGACGTGACAGCACAGGCGATGGAGGCGATTCCCGCATCCCTTGATGCCATGGCGACCCTTGGATTGATCCAGAAAGGGGAACCGCATACCATTTACGCCCGCATCAGGGCGGCCGATCGGCTCGAGGATGCGCTGGCGGGTGCGGTGCATCTACAGGAAAACACCCCTGAAGACCCCCGCATCAAGCGTGAGGTTTTCGCCATGCTGGATGCCGCCGCTGATCCAGATGCCGTGATCGCAAGCTCCAGTTCCGCGCTTTTGCCGTCGGACTTTGTAACCGGGCTGGCCGGGGCGGCGCGCTGCCTCGTGGCGCACCCCCTCAACCCGCCCCACCTTATCCCCGCGGTCGAGCTGGTCCCGGGTCCGGCGACGACAACTGAAACCATGGCCCGTACCCGTGCGCTGATGTCCGCCATCGGACAAAGCCCGATTGAGACCACCCGCGAGATTGAGGGTTTCATCATGAACCGCCTGCAGGGTGCCTTGCTGGACGAAGCATTTTCACTGGTGGACCGGGGCATTGCAACACCGGGTGATATCGATACCGCCATGCGCGACGGTCTGGCGCGGCGATGGGCCTTCATGGGACCCTTCGAGACGATTGACCTTAACGCGCCCGGCGGCATAGCTGATTTCATGGATCGGTATGGGCAGGCCTATGCCGAAATAGGGCGAGACAGACCATCGCGCCCGGACTGGAAGAGTGCTCTGCAAACACGCCTGAGCGACCACCGCCGAGCCGCATTGCCCACAAAAGATCGCGCCGATCGCATTCGTTGGCGCGATGCGCGTCTGGCCCATCTCGCCCGCCTTCTTGCTGAAAAGGACCCAGAATGAGTCGCAAGGTTATCGTCACCGCCGCCCTGACCGGGGCAATCCACACACCGGGCATGTCGCCCCACCTGCCCGTCACACCAGAGCAGATCATTGCCGAAGGTCGCCGTGCCGCTCAGGCGGGCGCGGCTATTTTGCACGTGCATGCACGTCACCCCAAGACCGGACAACCCGATCAATCCATTGCAGGTTTTGGTCGCATCCTGCCCGCCCTCAAGGAAACCGGCGCCGTCATCAACGTCACCACAGGCGGCAGCCCGTTCATGCAGGTGGCTGAACGCGTGGCACCTGCTGCGCACTTCCGCCCTGAACTGGCCTCTCTCAACATGGGGTCGATGAACTTTGGTCTGTACCCGATGCAAGCCCGCTTTCCCGACCTGCCGCAGGAGTGGGAAAATGCGCATCTGGAGGGATCACGCGATCTGGTGTTCCGTAATACCTTTGCCGATGTCGAACATGTTCTGGGGGCTTGTTCCCCGAATGGCACGCGGTTCGAGTTCGAATGCTACGACACGGCCCACCTGCGCAACCTGCGCCATATGATCGACCGGGGCCTCGTGACGGGGACACCTTTTGTGCAGACTGTTTTTGGCCTGTTGGGCGGGATTGGCGCGGACCCCGAAGATGTCACCTTGATGCGCGCGGTTGCAGATCGCCACCTGGGCGATGAATACGCATGGTCCGTGCTGGGGGCCGGGGCCGCACAATTGCGTATCGCCGCCATGTCCGCTGCGATGGGGGGGCATGTGCGCGTCGGGCTGGAAGATTCACTTTGGGCCGGGCCGGGGGTTCTCGCGCAAAGTGCGGCAGAGCAGATCGCCGCCGTTGGCAAGGTGCTGGATGGTCTGGGCCTGAGCATGGCCAGCCCGGATGAGGCGCGCGGCATTCTGGGCCTGAAGGGCGCGGAGGATGTGAATTTCTGATGCAGATTTCGGTTCTTGCAGACGTCAAACCCCTGCTGGGAGAGGGCCCGCTCTGGGACACGGAGGGCGAGCGGCTCTGGTTCATTGACAGCCTCGGGTGCCGCATTTTTCGCTGCACCAGTGAAGGTGCGGAAATGCGAGCTTGGACCGTACCCTCGGCCATCGGGTCGATGTGCCTGCGGGCGGGTGGCGGGGCAATCGTGGCGCTGACGGACGGGTTTCACGCCTTGGATCTGGACAGTGGAGAGATCCAGCACATCATCGACCCGGAACCCGACCAACCGGACAACCGCCTGAACGACGGAAAGGTGGATCCGAAGGGACGGTTTCTCTGTGGCTCAATGGACACCGGCGAGGCAGTGCCAACCGGCACCCTCTGGCGTCTGGACACGGATATGAGCCTGCACGCGCTGGAAAAGGGCATCATTTGTTCCAACGGCCCGTGCTGGTCACCTGACGGGCAGACGCTCTATTTCTCGGATAGTTTTTCAGGTGAAATCTCTGCTTTCGATTACGACGTGGAAACTGGATGCGTTGCCAACCGCAGAACCTTTGCCGCACTGCCGACGGAACGCGGCGGCGCGCCGGATGGGGCGACAGTGGATGGCGAAGGCGGAATCTGGTCGGCATGCGTATTCGATGGCCGGATTTTCCGTTTCATGCCTGACGGAACCGTGGATCGGGTGATCGAAATGCCCGTGTGTAAGGTCACATCGGTTGCCTTCGGCGGTGCAGACCTTGGCACGCTTTACGTGACCTCAATGGCGGAACCGCCTTTGCCAAAATATCCCGGCGATGGCCCGTTGAGGGGCGCCACGTTTCGCATCGATGGGCTGGGTGTGACGGGCCGCCCTGAACCCCGTTTTGCAGGATAAGGGAGACGCAGATGACCAAAACTGCCATCATTACAGGTGCCGCACAGGGCGTGGGTGCGGCCTGTGCCGAGCACCTTGTCGCGCAGGGAACCAAACGCCTGCTGCTGATTGATCGCGACGCCGCGGCGCTGTCTGATACTGCCTCCACATTGAGCGACGCCGGTGCCGAGGTGCAATGTCTGACCATTGATCTGCAAGATGCCGAGGCGTTGATGCGCGACCTGCCGCACGCCATCGCGGGTTTGGGCACAGTTGACGTTCTGGTAAACGCAGCGGGTACCACCGCGCGTGGGGGCCTGACGGACACGACGGCAGAGCTCTTTGATTTTGTCTTTCAGATCAATGTACGCGCGCCCCTTTTAACGATGCAATGCGTAACGCCCGCGATGACCAACGGCGGCACCATCGTGAATGTGACGTCCATGCTTGCCCATGGTGGGCCACCGTTTCTGGCCACCTATGCCGCCAGCAAGGCCGCGCTCGTGGCGCTGACAAAAAACACCGCGAACGCCCTGAAGCGCGACCGAATTCGCGTGCATGCGATCAATCTGGGCTGGACCTGGACCCCCGGCGAACAGCGCACACAGGTTGACGTACATGGGCTGGCCGAGGATTGGTGCGAGACGGTCGGGGCATCGCAACCTTTCGGGCGGTTGCTGATGCCCGCAGACCCCGCCGCGTTGACGTGTTTTCTCGCCTCTGAGGGGGCCAGCATGATGACCGGCGCGGTTATAGACCTTGATCAGTTTGTAGCTGGCACGGTGGACGATAACCCCGGTAACGGATGAGTGTAGCGACGTTTTTGCACGCCAGATGGCCGGTTTATTGATGGTTCCCAAGGCAATTCAACTTTGCCTTGGGAACCGTAGCTCTGGGAATATCACGCCCCGATGATCGGCAACCGCCTCGGGGTTTGCCCTGTATGAGCGCGCCAGGCATTCCCGACGGCGGCCGAGATTGGGGGTGTCCCGGGTTCCCCGACACCGGTCGGGGCAACCTCGCTTGGCATGATATCAACCATTATCTCGGGCATTTCCTCCAGCCCGAGCACGCGATACGCGCCATAGTTACGCTCGCGTACAGTTCCGCCTGCTTCCAGCGTCAACTGCTCAAACAGGGTCGCACTGAGGCCAAATCCAATGCCGCCTTCCATCTGCGCGCGGATAACATCCGGCGTCACCGCAACACCGCAATCCAAGGCACACCAGACGCGCGTAACATGAGGGGTGCCGTCCCGGTCCTCCACCTCCGCAATCTGTGCAACGAAGCTGCCGAAAGAACGATGCAGCGCCACACCGTAGCGGCGCTCGCCCGTGCCGGGACCGCTCCACTGCGCCATTTCAGCGACACGCTCCAAAACGGCGCGATCGCGCGGACGGTCCTCTGTGATCAGATCAAGCCGACCCTGAACCGGATCACGACCTCCGGCGATCAGAAGTTCGTCGAGGAACGTCTCTGTCGCATAGGCGGTGTGCGTATGCCCCACTGCGCGCCACCATAATACGGGGACACCAGTCTGCATCTGCGCCCAGGACACGCGTCGCGCGGGAAGCGCGTAAGGCAGATCAGTCGAACCTTCATAAGAGGTTCGGTCAAGACCATCGGTCATCAAGGCTTGTTCAAACATGGTTCCAGCCATAATCGATTGATTTGCGACCGTATTATCCCAACAAGTTATGTTACCATCTGCATCAAGACCGCCGCGGAAGCGATGAACCGTAAGCGGTCGATAATACCCTTGGGTCATATCGTCTTCTCGGGTCCACTGTAACTTGTAAGCCCCCGGACCCGCTGCCGCTGCCACATGCGCGAGTTCACTTTCAAAATGATTGGTCGGTGTAGACCGATGCCCGAAACTGCCACCGGCGTACATCGTGTGAATCGATACCGCATCAGGTGCCACGCCTAAAGTCGACGAAAATACCGGTGCCGCAATGGTCGGGATTTGTATCGCAGACCAGACATCAGCCTGTTCGGGTGTCCATTCGATGACGCCGTCCAATGGCTCCATCGCGGCATGCGCAAGATAGGGGAAAATATATTCCGCCTCAAAGGTGCGCTCTGACTGATCAAGCGATGCATCAACGTCACCAATGTTTTCCGCAACGCGGGCCGGACTGCGCGCGGCTTCGAGAAACTGCTCCTCGAGATCGCGAGATGAGCGTGTTTCCGCGTTCGTTTCATCCCATTGCGCAATCAGCGCATCCCTGCCACGCAATGCGGCAAATGTATCCACGCCGTATACAGCAACGCCGCTCGGAATTTCGCGTACTGCATTCACGCCGGGCACGTCCAATGCAGCTGACGCATCAAGCGACGACAATACAGCGCCAAATTTTGGCGGATGAAGTACCGTCACCACCTGCATGCCTTCCCGCATGACGTCGATGCTGAACGTCGACTGGCCGCGCGCTTTGTCCGCCGCATCAAGTCGGGTTATTCCTTCGGCCCCGATCAGTTTGAAATCGGAGGGGTCTTTCAATTGTACATCTTGTGGCATGGGGAGCGTTGCCGCGCGCTCTGCCAACTCTCCGAAGGTGGCCGTTTGGCCGGTCGTCTCGTTGGTGACGACGCCCGTCGAGACAGAAATGTCACCTGCCGAGATGCCCCATGTCTGCGCTGCGGCTTCCACCAGCAGGGCCCGCGCCGTCGCACCGGCCTCACGCATCGTCATATAGCTGTTCGCAAGGCCCGTAGACCCGCCCGTACCTTGGACCCCAAACGCAAGGTTTGCATATAAGGCTGGATCATCCGGTGCCTGCTCTGCGCGTATCTGGCTCCAATCCGCGTCCATCTCATCGGCGGCGAGGATCGCCAGACCGGTATTCGCACCCTGACCCATTTCCAGATGTTTGATCAGCACTGTAACAACGTTGTCGGGCGACACACGGATGAAAGCATTAGGCGCGAATTTTGCATCAGCCGCTGCAAGGGCCTGTGTGCGCCCTTTGATGGGAAGCGCCATCGCGACGACGAGACCAGTGGCACCAACAAGAAAAGACCGGCGCGAGGGTCCCGGCGATTTTACAGTTGCCTGCAGCTCAACGGGTTTGGTGAATTGCATGATCTAAACCTCCAATGCATCTGAAGCGGCGCGAATGCCTTTGCGAATGCGGGCATAGGTTGCGCATCGACAAATGTTCGCTCCCATTGCCGCGTCAATCTCCTCGTCGGTTGGTTTTGGGGTATTCTCCAGCAATTCAGTTGCGACCAAAACCTGTCCAGACTGACAATAGCCACATTGCGCCACGTTGAGGGTCGTCCATGCTTCCTGCACGGCGCGCGCAGCGGCGCTTTCCACGCCCTCGATCGTTTGAACCTCAGCGCCCGCAACGTCCCCAACCGCTGTCACACAGGACCGAGTGGCAAACCCGTCAAGCATAATGGTACAGGATCCGCACTGCGCTATCCCGCATCCATATTTTGTTCCGGTGAGTTTAAGATGATCCCGCAAAGCCCACAGGAGCGGCATATCGGGATCAACATCCAAGGTCACTGAATTACCGTTTACACTGAATGTGGTGGGCATGGTTTGCATCCTTTCGAATCCGAAGCGACAGAGATGTCAGAGTAGCACAAAGGTGTGCTGAAATCCGGCAAAGTCAAATTGAGCAACTGCTGGATGTCATGCATGTCCAGAGAGCAGATACCCATCCCGTTTGCACACATGGCGCAGCGTTTTGACGACGTTCTGGGTTTCGCAACCGGTAACATGTACGCAACGATCATCCTGCAGCGCAGAAACCGCGAGGGATGACATAATAGTCCTTCCACAGGCGAAAGCTGACGTTTTAGCGCGGCGTGAACGGCTATTTAAAGCCCTTCGACGCGTCTAAAGGCAGCGTTGAAATCTGCGCACAGACAAGACTGACGAGATAAGCGACTTAATACTGTGCTTGTACCGTATTTCCCCCGGTTAGCTATTCACATGTTCCCAGACTTTGGAAATCACAACCGATCCTTCACCGACCGAAGAGGCAACCCGCTTGACCGAGTTCGCACGGACATCTCCGACCGCGAAGATGCCTTTGCAGGTGGTTTCGAATGGTGAGGCGGCGTCCTCTCCGGTCAGGACAAAACCGCGCGGATCAAGGGCGCAGTGGCTTTCCAACCAGCCGGTATTGGGGGCGGCCCCGACCATAACGAACACCGCAGGCGTATCGAGATGCCATTCCTCTCCGTTTCGGTTGATTGTCAGACCACCCAGATCAGCCTCGCCGTGCAAATCTGTGATCTGTGACTTGTAGTGGACGGTGATGTTCGGTGTGCTTTCCAAACGCTCCGACAGGTAGCTTGACATCGACGCTGCGAGACTCTCGCCACGAATGAGAACATGAACATGCCGTGCCGTCCGCGACAGGAACATCGCCGCCTGACCGGCCGAGTTCCCGCCACCGACAATAACCGCCTCGGATGCCTTGCAATACCGGGCCTCCATCTCGGTTGCCGCATAGTAGATGCCGCTTCCTTCAAAATGCTCAAGACGCTCAATCGGCAAGCGGCGGTATTGCACACCCGTGGCAACAACGACTGACTTGGCGCAAAGTTGCTGCCCGTTGTTCAGGTGGGCGACAAAGATCCCATCAGGACGCCTTTCAAGATTCTCGACCCGGCGCGGCATCATGAAACGCGTCCCGAACTTCATGGCCTGTATCTCTCCGCGCCAGACGAGGTCAGCACCGGATATACCAGTGGGAAAGCCAAGGTAATTCTCGATCCGGCTGGACGTGCCCGCTTGTCCGCCCACAGCCACATCCTCCACCACGATCGCGGACAAACCCTCCGCACCCGCATAGACGGCGGCGGCAACACCTGCGGGTCCGCCTCCGACAATCAGCGTATCGACGACTTCGTCTTCTTTCACATCAAGCACGAGGCCCAGAAGCTCAGCAACCTTTTCAGGTGTCGGGTCTTCGACCAGACGGTTGCTTCCAAAAATCACCGCAGGCTCATCTGCAGGTACACCACAAACGCGCGCCTTTGCTTCGGCATCGGCCGAGCCGGGCTCTTGTATCTTGAAGGGGATTTTGTTGCGCGAGGCGAATTCGGCAATCCTGCGGATATTGCGGTCACTATCGACACCAATCAATGTAAGCGAGGTATCACCCGCTTCGATCTGACGGCGGCGACGGGCGGCGAAAACAGTGATGATGATATCGGACATTTCGGGCAAGCCAGACATCAGTTCCAACATCTTCTCACGGGGTACCTGTATGGCCTTGGTCGCCATCGTGGTGCGCATCGGCAGTGAATAGGCACCTCCGTTGAGAAATGCAATCTCACCAACAAACTGCGTTGGCCCAAGTGAAGTCGGCAGATAGGCTTCACGCGTGACCGGATCGATAATCTCCATTCCGCCTTCAATAATATAGGTGAACTTATCCATGGCATCGCCAACCTCGAAGATCACTTCGTCAGCGGGAAAATCAACAACCTCACCAGCAGATCGGAGCGCTTCAACATGCATCTCGGAGAGCGGCGTGCGCGTCATTTCCTGAATGTTTGGAGCGAGGCTTTCCATATCGATCTCTCTTTGAATGATGTGGGTGTGAGGTCGTATGACATCTTTTATCGGCGTCAGTTGAACAAATAAGCTTAAACCGGATGATCTCAAGGCGCCGTCAAGCCATACCACGGCCAGACAATCATCCTGTTGGGCCGAACGTTTCAAAGTGGATCATATCGGGTTGAACGCCGGCCTCTTCCAGACCCGAACGGATGCTTGCCAGAAACTGCGCCGGACCACACAACATATAGTGCGCGCCGCTTCCTGCCCCAAGAGTCAAAAGGGTTTTGGCGTCGATGCGTCCTGCTACATCAAATTGTTCGCCCAAGGTGTCTTCTGGCTCTGGGCGGCTGTAGAACGTGATTTGCCTCGCATGCGTTCTGCGCCCCACGAGATCAGCAATCTCTTGGGACATGGCATGGTCTTGGCCGCCGCGTGCGCCGTGGACAAACCAGACAGGGCGCTCAGTACTTTGTCGCACAACCGCATGCAGCATTGATACCATCGGTGTAAGGCCCACACCGGTACTGACCAACACCAGCGGGCAAGTGCTGCAGGGAATTACAAAGTCACCAGCAGGGGGTGACGCTTGCACGGTATCTCCGATCTGGACGTCGTCATGCAAAAAGCGAGAGACGAGGCCATGCGGTTCACGCTTGATGCTCAGGCGGTAGCCGTCTTTGGCATCCGGTGGGCCCGACAGCGAATAGGTCCGCTTGGCGGTGCCCGTCTGCCCCGGAATCTGAACCTCGATCGGCAGGTGCTGACCCGCTTCAAAGGGTGCGGCATGCGCGCCATCTGATGGTGCGAGGTAGAAAGAAGTGATTTCATTCGTTTCCCTGACGCGCCGCGTCACGCTAAACTGGCGCGGCAGTGTTTCTTGCTTTGCCCACCTAAGTCCAATTGCGCCGGGGCGTTCGACAACGGCGCAGATTTCGATCTCGATGATGCGTCGCGCTTCGGGTTCGTCTGTTGCCGATGGGGCCCATTCGATGTGCGCATGCCCCGTGATGTGCAACAGGCTCCCGGTGTCAAAGTCGACAAACACGATACCGATACGCGGGTCAGCCAAGAGATTGCCGATGGTATTGAAGAAATTGTTCCCGGCGTAATCTGGTATCCGCAGACGATCTGGCGCGGTGACTCGCACAAATCCCGAAGGCCCGCCGCGATGCGAGGCATCAAAACCATATGAAGGATGATCCGGATTGCCTTCATGTCCAGAACCGATGAACATCGTATCGGCAGTTTCGATCCACCGGATTTGTGATGGATCGAGAGCCGTTCGACGAACCGCCGGGGACATCGCGTCTTTTGGTGCTCGGCTCCAGACCCGCTGTGAGATGTATTGGGGGCAGTTGCCAAATGACTGGCGGACCTCAACCGACAATCCGCTGCGCGTCGCATGCAACTTTCCGCTGAAACGGTTGCGCCGTCTTGATCCAAGCTCAATGCCAATTGCACCGATCTCGGTCCCTTGTGCCAAGGCCTTGGCCAGCGGATCGCGACTGTCGATGAGCGTGTCCAACATCAGGTGCTGTGCATCGGGCGCGGCAATGAAACCGTCGTCGCCATCCACAAGCGTGACCCACATGCGCCCCTTGTGATCTGCACCCGCCATCACCAGAAATGGCAGGGAGCTATAAAAGTCCCGGTGCTGTTGCGGCAGGTAATCGCGGATAAAACCCCCCGCCCAATCCGCTACATCCTTGGCACCTGCACGGTCTTGGGCCGCCAGCTCTCCTGCATGGAAGGGGTTTACATGGTCAGTCATGATATCAGCCTTTGTTGTGTCACGAAGTGCAGCGACCCTTTGGTTTCAGGACAATGCGGAAATGGGGGATGCGGCCATGGCCACAAAATTCGGCTGTGCTTCTATCCGTGCCAGCCACGCCCGGATGTGGGGATAAGGGGCGAGATCGACGCCACCCTCAGGTGCGTGGGCGATATAGCTGTACGCCGCGACATCCGCGATGGTGATCGTCCGCGCTGCCAGCCAATCGCGTTGCGCCAGATGTGCATCCATTATTGTGAACAGATCATGCGACTTGCTTACTGCAACCGCATGATCAAGCGCGACACCAAAAACCTTTACAAGCCGCGCAGCACAAGGGCCAGAATAGACGTTGTCCGCCACGATTGTCAGCCAGCGCTGCACTTGGGCAGCGGTTTTGGGGTCTTCTGGCATCCAGGTCGATCCTTTCCCGTAGGTTTGAACCAAATAAACGAGGATCGCGTTGGAATCGGCCAATGTGTAGCCGCCATCGTCAATCGCGGGAACCAGACCAAAAGGGCTTATTCTAAGGTAATCAGGCGCTTTATGCGCGCCGTTCGCCATGTCGAGGTCGATCGTCTCATAAGGGACGCCGAGAAAAGCCAGCATCAGTTCGACGCGGTGGCAATGACCCGACTTCGGGTTCCGATAGAGTTTGACAGGTGTCATTTTGAAATTCCAATCAAGAGAAGGGTTAAAATTTAAGGTCGCTCAGACCTGAGTGGGTTTTGCACTGGGGGACGGGTGGCCCGTGAAGTTTCCCGTGCGGTCCAGCAATGGAACGGTCATTGATGGATGCAACGCGGTGTTCCACATGATCGTCAGACAGCTTTCGATCAGCGCGGCAGACCTTTTCTGTGGCGGTTTCAACTGTAAACGCTGGACGGGGATGGCGGGTCATTTCGGTTATCTCGGTTTTTCTGTGTGCTTGAGGACCAAGATAGATTAGTTTGCTTTCTGAATGAATGTTCGCAATATGAATTTCATTATTTTGGAAAGTAACTATAATAAGTGAGGAACGCGCTCTGGACCGCCTTCAAACCCTTGAAGTCTTTATCGCCGTCGCCGAAGCAGAAAGCTTTGCAGGCGGTGCGCGCCGGTTGGGGCTCAGCGCACCCTCGGCCACGCGCGGCGTCAATGCGCTGGAAGAACGGCTGCAAACGCGCCTGTTCACACGTACCACCCGTACCGTTCGGCTGACCGATACCGGGCGGGCCTATCTGGATGATGCCCGCGATATTCTTGCGCAACTCCATGCTGCGGATGCGATAGCTGCGGGCGCGGCGACAACACCGACCGGTTGCTTGCGGATCACCTGTTCAAATGAGTTCGGGCGCCTCTATGTGGCCCCGATCCTGACCGAGTATCTGGATCTCTATCCATCGGTGACCGTCGATGTCTTGATGGTCGACCGGATCGTGAACATTGTCGAAGAGGGGTTTGACATAGCAGTGCGCATTGGTGCGCTGCCATCCTCTGGTTTGACGGCGGTGCGCATAGGCGAGGTGCGGCGGGTGGTTTGCGCAACACCTGCGTATTTTGAGCAGAACGGAGTGCCAAAACAGCCCGCGGATTTGGTGCATCACAAAATTATCGCTGCGGCCCCGGTCAGCCCCAGTGCGGAGTGGCGGTTTGGCACAGACGCGCAAAGCACCGTTCATGTCAGACCAAGGCTGACAGTCAGCAGTGTTGCCACGGCACGGTCTGTGGTGCGCGGAAATTGGGGGCTGTGCAGGGTGTTATCGTATCAGATCGGCCCGGATCTTGAGGCAGGCGTGCTACAAACCGCGTTGGATGAATATGAGCCCCCGCCGATGCCCATCAATCTGGTTCACACAGAAGGACGCCGGGCACCCGCGAAAGTGCGCGCCTTTCTGGATCTTGCGAAAAAGCGGTTGCGTGCGATCCCCGCTCTTACACCAACGCATAATTCTAGATCTTCGATAGCCTAGCCCGGTCCACAAACAGCATCGCCAGAGCGAGAACCAAACCACCCCCAGAGATCATGGCGAGAACCACCCACCCCAGACTCGAAACTATAAATCCGGCCGCAAAGGCACAAATGGTCGACCCAAACGCAATGATGGTATCGTTGGCACCTTGCACCGCCGGTTTTTCTTCTTCGGAAAGCGCTGCGTCCAACATCGCGGTCGCACCGATAAACCCAAGGTTCCATCCAACCCCCAAGACGATCAACGCGCCGTAAAAATGCGTCGCGGACAGGCCCAGACCAGCTGCACCCGCGGCCGCGATCATGATAACCAACCCGGTGATGGCGACGCTTGACGCTCCAAAGCGCTTGATCAGAAAGCCAGTGAAAAAGCTGGGGGCAAACATCGCAACAATATGCCAGCGCACAACGTCGCTTGCGGTTTCTTCACTGAACCCGCAGCCAACCATCGCAATAGGGGTCGGGATCATCAGGAAAACCATGACGCCCTGCGAAAGGGCGGCGATCCCCACGGCGTGCCTGATGGCCGGGCGACGAAGCGCAGTCAGAGCGGAAAGCCTCCCGGAAGGCTCACGCTTCAAACGCCTCTCTGGTTGCGGCATCCGAACAACGATGAGAGGGATGAGGCCGAGCACTGCAATCACGCCGGTCGCCACATATGCGCCAGCGAAAGGGATGGGTGTGAGCACGTCTTTCGCGACAATGAATACTTGCGGCCCAGCCACTGCCGCGATCAAAAGCGAACTCAGCATCAATGAGATTGCAACCGGTCGCCAGTCCCGATCAACGGCCTCGCTTGCGGCGAAACGAAAATACTGGAACGCAGCCCAGCCGGCCCCCATCAAAAAATGTGCCACACAAAGCAGGGTGAAGTTTTGAAAATAGAGGGCTTGGGTGGCTATGACTGCACCAGTCAGCGTCATTAAACCGCCGAGCGTAAATCCAACGCGCCGCCCTATGCGCCCCATGAGAAGCGAAAATGGTGCTGCGGCGATCATGCCAGCCAATGTCTGGATTGATGCTGGCACAGTCGCGAGGTTCGGGCTTGGTGCCAACATCAGCCCCGCAAGCCCTCCGAGGATCAACTGAACAGGAAACGCCGCGCCGAGGATCGTGTTGGCAATCAATAAACCCGCGAAATTGCGATTGAAAAGAACGGATACTACGGACACGAACGGCAAGGCCTTTAATGGACTTCTGTGTGACAGATTATAGGGCGACCCGTGGCATCTTCAGCGCAGCACGCCGAAATTCGCTTTGAACAGACATCCACGCCCATGCTCAGGACTGAGGGGATAAGCAGAACGGGCATTCCCAAACGAAATGCGCCCGGGTTGCCCATAAGCGGCAAACCGATCACGTGTCAGTATAAAAGCGGAAGCGTTTCAACCTTCATCTGGCCAGCCGCTGCGCTTCTCTATTCAACGCAGCGCTGACATGGCCGCGCAGCCAATCGTTCAACTGAGCCGCCAGCGCGGTTCCCTCTGGCTCCCTGCGGGCGACGATTGTCCCGGCCAGATACCAGTTCTGCTCCAGTCGAACCACAACCGCGCCACCCGAATTTCCCCTGATCACGTGACACTCAGACGTGAGAAGCCCTTGGGTCGTTAGCGGATAAAGAGCGCAATCAAAGCGACCGTGAAGACGTGGACCAGTGTCATTCTGATACCCTAGAAATACGGCCTCTTGTGGCAAACGCCGCTGGGCAGGCACGAGCAGCACCGGGCTTACCACATCCCGCGAAATAGGACGGCTCAAACGAACGACGGCCACGTCGAACCGGTATTTGTCTGAGCCAGTCGCATCTGCCCAATCTGGATGGCGGATGATGTCGCTCGACCCGCTGCTTGCGACAAATCGGGTCCCATCCTGACCGGCAAAGAAACGCAGGCTGTCGAGCAACCCTTCTTTCTGGGTGGTACAATGTGCTGCGGTGATGATCAAATCCGGCGCGACCAATGTTCCGCTGCAACTTGATCCACCTTCGGTTCCTTGCGCAATCACGGCGCCCACCGCGGTCCAATCTGACCGTGTCGACCCATCAACCACTGGCAAGCCCTCACTCAACGCAAGGGTCGTGAGGCAAACGGAAACGACAAATCCGCAAAACAGCGTTTTTAAAAATGGCAATGTGCCCGTCCTTCTAAATGGTCCTGACACTGCCAACCAGTTTTGCGTTTCAAACCGAAAGCCAAGAACGCGTTTCCTGCTTTGTTGCAACTGTAGATAAAGTGAAGTTTCAAAAATCTGTCCTTGCCGTTTGCTTGGGGACTTTTCTTTTCTGGTTCTGCTGCATTGTTGATATCTGAGCCAAATCCGGCTCAAGTCGTATGTCTCAAACCGTCCTTTCGAACAAGTTTACAGCACAGAAAAATTCGTTGCGAACGCCGGTTTGATGGTTCTGGAACGGACCTCAGATGAACGATCTGAGCAGTCCATCAACCCGGGCGTTTACCTGCGCGCACAGGGGGGGAGAGGTGATTTTTGGGCAAGGTCTAGTCTTGCAGCACTGCCATACTGTCGCTGTCCCAGCCAATCCATACGGGGTCCGACCCGACGGCTTGACCAGTTTCCGCATCCACGAAAGCGCGCAGGGTCGCCCCTTCGGTCTCTTCGATGATCAGGTCGAGCGCCATGCGGCTGCCCAGAAAGGTTTTACCGACAACCTTGCCCTGTACGGCGTTGGCTGAATCCGGTCGCGCCGCGTGGAACCCCAGTTTTTCCAGCCGGACGGAAGCGGTTATGTCATCGCCCGTTTTCAGCGGCCCGGCTGGTGCATGACCGCTGAGCGTGTGGCCGAACCAGTCCATTACGATCCTGTCGCCCTCGCGCCCGCGCATCTGACCGGAAAGCAGGTTCGTCTCTCCGATGAATTCTGCCACGAAGCGGGTTGCGGGGTGAAAATACAGCTCTTCGGGAGTGCCGTCTTGCTCAACGCGGCCCTTGTTCATCACCACGATACGGTCGGACATGGTCAACGCTTCCTCCTGATCGTGGGTGACAAAGAAGAACGTCTTATGCGTGCGCCGCTGAATCGATTTCAGTTCCTGTTGAACCTGCCCGCGCAGTTTGGCATCCAGCGCGCCCAAGGGTTCGTCCAGCAGCAAAAGGGCCGGATCAGGCGCAAGCGCGCGGGCCAGCGCCACCCGCTGTCGCTGCCCACCCGAAAGCTGGCCGGGATAGCGATCCCCAAATCCATCCAGTTCGAGAAAGGCCATGATCTCGTCCTGACGGCGTTTTATATTCGCCTTATCCATGCCCTTCAGCTCAAGCCCGAAGGAAATATTCTGCCGCACGGTCATATGGGGAAAAAGCGCATAGTCCTGAAACACCATGTTGACGTGGCGCTTTTCGGGCGGTTGCGTGGTCACATCCTCACCATCCAGAATGACGCGGCCTTTGTCGGGTCGTTCAAACCCGCCAAGGATACGCAGCGTCGTTGACTTGCCACAGCCCGAGGGGCCAAGAAACGTCACGAACTCGCCGCGCGCGATGTCCAGCGTCAGATTATCCAGCGCAACGGTATCGCCAAAGTTCTTGGAAATACCTTCGATGCGGACAAGGGGGTGTGCGTCGCTCATGGATTTGTATCCCTGTTCATGCGGCGGGTGAAGCGTTCTGCCCAGATGCCAATGGCGGCTGTCAGGACCAGCGCAACCGTTGCGATGGCGTTGATCTCAGGCGACATGCCCGACCTCAACATGGCGAAAATCAGAACTGGCAGCGTTGGTTCGTAGCCCCCGAGGAAAAACGACCGTACGAAATCATCAAAGCTGAGCAGCAGGCAAAAGATACTGGCCCCTAGGATCGCGGGGATCAGGTATGGTACGGTGATGCGCAAAAAGGCGATGATCGGGTCAGCCCCCAGATCGCGCGCCGCCTCAATCTGGCTTTTCGGCAGGGTCGACAGCCGTGCCATGACAACAAGCACCACAAAGGGCACGTTATGCACCGCATGTGCCCAGATAATCGCGCCCATCCCCGGCTCGATCCCCAGCCAGCGGGCATAAATGCGAAAGGCGATGGCGGAGATGATACCCGGCACGAGGGCTGGCAGCAGCGTGAGGCCAAAGACAGCCGCCCGGCCCATAAACTTGCGCCCCTCCAGCAGCACGGCGATCCATGTGCCCACCACGATAGAGATCAACGTCGACAGGATCGCAATGGTCACCGAATACCCCAAAGTGGACAGCAGTTCAGCATCGGCAAAGACGCCCAAATACCAATCCAGTGTCCAGGATCGGATGGGAAACCCGATGAATTTGCTGTCCTTGAACCCCATCAGGATCATCAAAAGCAGCGGCACAAACACATAGAGCACAAAGGCCCAATAGATGCAGGACAACAGGATGCGATTGCCGCGGTTCATTTGGTGTCTCCCTTGCGCAGCGCATACATCAGCTTTTGGAACACAGCCGTGAGCACGATCGCACCCGCAAACATGATGGTGGCAAAGGCAGCGCCCGTGGGCCATTCATCCCCCGCCACGTGGAAGAACCCCGCAATGGTTTGTGCAAAGACGGTGGTGGACGGCCCGCCCAACAGCACCGGCGTGGCGTAAAACCCGGTCGAGATCAGGAACACCAGCGTGCAGCCCGACGATATCCCCTCAAACGTCAGGGGCAATGTCACGCGGCGAAAGCGGGTCCACGCCCCTGCACCGAGGTCAGCGGCGGCTTCGTTATAGCTATTGGGCAGTTTCTCCAGCGCGGAATAAAGCGGCAAAAGCATGTATAGGGCAGTCAGGTAAACGATGCCGACCCCCATGGAAAAGCTGGTGTACATGAAAGGGATGGGCCGGTCGATCAAGCCAAACCACTGCAACACCAGATTGACCGCACCGGTATTGCCCAACAGGATCATGATCGCGTAGGTGCGCACGATCTCCCCCACCCAGAATGGAATAAGAAGCAATAATAGCAATAACATCCGGTTCTTGCGGCTGACGTGACGCGCAAGGAAATAAGCCACGGGATAGGTCAGGATCAGCGTGCAAAAGGTAAAAACCGCCGCAAAGCTCAGCGTGCGAAAGAAGGGTTGCCAGAAAATCTGATCGCCGAAAAAGCGCGCGTAATTGTCCAACGTGAAGCTCTGTTCGACGCCGGGGGCGACGGGGTAGGCATCCAACAGGCTGACGCGCAGCATCTGCACCATCGGACCCAAATGCTGCGTCAAAACCCAAAGGATCGGAAAAGCTGCCAGAATGATGAACTGCCGCCGGGGCGATGCCGTGGCGATGCCCATCACCGTGCGATAAGCCGTCCAGCCGGAAAGACGCCCCCAGAACGTGCGATCGCCCCCGTTTTGCGGGATGCTGCCTTGGGCCGCGGCCTCGTTGCGCATGGACAGGTTCCTTTGGTGGAAAAGTTCAGGGTCCCCGCCCGCCGGAAAGGGGCGCGCGGGGAGAAGTTAGCGCAAGATCAGGCGGCTTTGACCGCTTCGACGGCCGGATCAACCAGTTCGTATTTCATCTTGTTCGCCTCAGCGCGGAAGAACTGCAATCTGGCCAGTTCCTCATCCGGGAAGGCCGTTGATTTCTTTTCCAGATCCGTGAGGTGGTTCGATGCATCCTTGTAGGTCGAGATAAAGCCCGATGCCTTGGTCATGGCCGCGCCGATCTCGGGCGAGGCGAGGATCGCATTGATGAACGTATAGGCGTTGTCCACATTCGGCGCGTTGTTGGCGATATTATAGGTATAGACAAAGCCGTAGGACCCTTCCTCGGGGATAGTCATCGCCAGCGGGAAGCCATCGTTGATCAAGGCAGCCGCAGGGCCGTTCCAGCTATGACCAAGCGCGATGTCCTGATTGACGAACATCTGCTGAATTTCGGCACCGCTGTCGTAGTATTTGCGCACCAGCGGTTTATGCTCGATCAGGAATTGCTTGGCCTCTTCGACGATGGCGGCGGCTTTTTCCGGATCGTCCATATAGGCGACCATATTACCGTCATAGCCCATCTTGAGCATGATGATCGACATCATGTCCTGAATGATATAGGCGGTTTGACCTTTGAATTTCTCGGAGAACAGAGCGTTCCAGCTTTTGACTTCATCCGCGCTCACCAGATCGGTGTTGTAGGACAGAACCTCCATGCCCGACAGGATCGGCGCGCCCCATTTGTTGCCGTTGATCGTGGCCCAGTCGCTTTCGGAGAACGTCGGGTTGATGTTGCCCCAATTCGCCAGACGGTCGGTATCCAGCGGTGCCAGCAATTCGCTGTCGATGAACTGCAGGAACCGGTGCCCGGCAACCGTCATGATATCGACCGTCGGGTTCGGGGCTTCGGCGGCCAGCAGGTTGAACTGCTTGCCCTGATCGTCCACGAGGCGGACGTTGACCTTAATGCCGGTTTCAGCTTCGAACTGGTCCTTGAAGGCGGCGGGCACAAAATCGTTATAGGTCCAGATGTTGACCTCCCCGCCCGAAGCGGAGGCACGGCGCAGATACGCCGGGCTGGCAAGCGCCACACCCGTCATCGCAGCAGTGCCCAGAAAGCGGCGGCGGTCGTAAATCAGTTTCGTCATGTCTCAGGTCTCCTTGTTGGGTGAAGTGATTTCCGCATCGTTTATTATTGTGGCACCGATGGTGCCGTCCCGAGCAGGCCGGTACGGGCGGCCTGCGTCAGGTCATCAAGGGTAAACTTATCCAGCTCCAGTGCTGCCAAAAGCGCATTCTCCTTACTGAAATCACGGCCGTACATGGCGGAAAATATCGCGATCCCCGCCTCATGCAGCGGCGCAGGTATCCCGGCAAGCTGGCCCAGAACAGCGGTCAGTTGCAACCCATAGGGCACATCTTCGGTCACATATCGACTGTCGGCACTGGCAGGTCCGGTGCCGCCATTGCCCTGCGCGTGCATCTGTTGGTTCATCTCGGAAATCGAGGCCACGGGCACATGAAAACTCAGATGGAAGTGCTCGAATATGGTCTTGACCTGCAACCCCAGCGCCTCGGCAATGGCAAGCCGTTCCAGATCAAGCTGCTCCAGCAACCGCCCCACGGTTGGGGTCACATTCTGGCCTTGGCTCCATGTCTCGCCCCGCTCCATTCGGGTGATGTTGCCAAGGGCGATGCCCATGTGGTTTTGCGGGTTGAGGTTGGACAGGGAGATCGCCAGCAACCCGTCGCGCTGCTGGAACCGGTCGCCGAAAAGCCGTTTGCACTCATCAAGGGCGCGATCCGACTGCGTGTCAGGCACGGTGCAAAGATCAACGCGTTTGCGCACGGTATTGACCTGCACGGCACTGCCGGTCTGCCGCCTGCCGGTCACGACCGTCGTCCCCCATGCGGTAATGGGCGCTTTGATGCCGCGCGCCGCCAGCAGTTGCATCATATAGACCGCCCCCAGGGATGCATGGGAGGAAATGATGACATGCTGTCCGTCGCGGATATGCGGTGCCAGCGCGTCCATGACCGCCTTGTGCCCATAGGCGGGCAGGGCCAGCAGCAGAATGTCGTTTTCCCGCGCCAGTTCCGCGGCAGAACCCGCGATGCGCGGTTCGAACGTGACCTCAATTGCGCCCGAAGCCTGCAGTGGTGCAGTTTTCAGCGCCTCGGTCCCGGCACCGGAAGGGGACCAGAGCATCGGATCATGCCCTTGCTGGTGCAACAATGCAGCGGTGCCAAAGGCAACCGAACCTGCCCCGGTGATCCCTATGCGTACCGCGTCGCTCATGCGTCCTCCGTCTTGCGCACAGGATCACCGAGCACGTGCATCAAACGGTTGGCCCAACCAAAAAGAGCCGCCGACAGGATCAGATCAAGGATTTCCGCATCCGACAAACCGGCCTGCCGCAACGCCTCCATATCCGCCTTGCCGGCGGTGGGCGGTGCCTCTGCTGACTTGCGGGCGAAGTCGAATATCGCCCGTTCTCTGGGATTCAGATCGGCCTTTTCGCCCGCGGCGAACAGGGCATCCGTTGTCGTCGTGTCTTTCTCGATCTTGGCATGACGATCCGCATGCACAGCCGCACAATAGATGCAGCGGTTGACCATGGATGCCGCCAGCGCGCCCAACTCGCGTTCCGAGCGCGACAACCCGCCAGCGTCATACATGATCGCGTTGAACAAAGGCGAACGCACCTTGAGGCTTTCCACGTCATGCGCCAGCGTCAGCACATAATCCGACACTTTGGTATTTGACGGCGTGACCTGAAGCGCCTCAAGCTGTTCCGGCGTGGCCTCGGCCAGTTTGACCGGCGTCAGACGTGGCTGCCAATGCGGTACATTGCGGGTGAATTTATGAATGACACGGGCCATCACGCGGCCCCTTGCATCAAACGCAACCCGGCGATGAGGCGGGTTTGATAGGCCAGAAACGCCACCAGTTCACAAAGCCGCACGATATCCGCATCCTCAACGCCTGCCGTCTGCAAGCCGGAAACATCCTCAGCCGCAATATCGCGGGTCTGATTGGCGACCTTGTCGACAAAGGCCAGAACGGCGGACAGTCCCTGCGCCGCCCCGGTTTCAGAGGGATCAGCCAGCGCAGCCTTGTTCCCTGCCTTTGCAAGGTAGTGGGACGCCAGCGCGTCATCCTCCGCCAACCTTGCAACCCGCGCCGCCAATGCCGCCCGCAGATCGTGACCAAAAGCACCGGCATCGCGCGGGCGTAAAACCGCATCCTCGGCGGCCTGCGTCATTTCGATGATGTTGTGCCGACCGCTGATCGCTTCGGCAGTCTTACCATCGACCTCAACACCCGCCACGCGCAGGCTGGTCGTTTCGAATATGCTCATGCGACGCGCCCTTTTTGCGGCTCTGGATGGGCATCAAGGGGGGTCGCCTCCCACTCGTCGCCTTTCAGTTCGGGCGTGTCGTAAGCCTGGATGCCCTCCCAATGCGCCGCGATATCCTCGGCATATAGCTTTGCCGCCACGGCGCGCGACAACCAGGCCGCGCCCTCGCTGATACCGGGAATATCCCCGCTGACCTTGCCCAGACTGGCCGAAGCCCCGTAGTTGAAACAATAGACGTTGGCGAGCCATGGGGCCGTGCCGGGCTGTTTTTCGCGAAACGTAAAGTCCGGGTTCAAATAGGGGAACCGGCCAAGATCACCTGATTTTTCATCCTCCGGCGGAGTGTACACGTCCTGCCACAGCAGTATGTCACCCGCTGTGTCCCCGAATTCGCGCCGCGCCATGGGGTCGATCACGAAACCGGTGCCCAGAATGACGAAATCCGCTTCGTAAAAGGTGCCATCGGCGAAATGAATGATCGCTCCGTCGCCCTGCGGGTCGATCCGGGTCGTGGCCTTGCCGAAATGGAAATAGGCGTTCTCATGGCGGCTGACCCGCAGGGTCGAGCCGTGCGGCGGCGGGGTCTGGGTTGCAAAGCTGTATTGCATGAAGCGCCAACGCCATTCATCCGGCAGATCAGCAAACCCCGCTGTGAACCCAAAACTGCCGATGCCCATCATCTTGTTGATCGTCGGCATTTCCTTGCGGCGGATCAGGTGGCGCACTTCGGCAGCCCCATGCTCCAGCGCTTCGGCGGCGTTGTCCACGGCAGAGGCCCCGACACCGATAACCGCGACCCGCTTGCCCGCAAGCCGGGTAAAGTCGATTTCATCCGCACTATGCGCCCAAAGATGGCCCGGCAGGTGCTTGATGAAATCAGGGATATTCGCCCCCCCCGTCCCATCCCGACCCGTCGCAAAGATCAGTTTGCGGGTCAGGATCGTTGGTGTTTCGGCCCCCGTGACGGTGAGGCGCAGCAAATCGCCCTCTGGCTCCACATGATCAACCGAGATGCCGTTTTCCACCGGAACCTCCAGCACGGTGCGATACCATTGCAGATAGGCCATCCACATCGGTCGCGGAATTTTATCCAGCGCATCCCATTTCGCGGCCCCGAATTGCGCGCGATACCATGCCTGAAACGTCAAGGCGCCGTGCCCGAATGCAGGACCGGTCAGCATCTTGGGCGAGCGCAGCGTCTCCATCCGCGCATAGCTCAGCCATGGACCTTCGCGCCCGGTCTCTGCCCGGTCAAGAACACGCACATTCTGGATGCCGCCCGTCGCCAGCCCCAGCCACGCGACCATGCCACACATGCCGCCGCCGATGATGACCACATCGGTGACGCCCTCGCGCTGCGGCACCCATGCTTTGCCGGGATAGCACAAAAACGCCAGATCTTCCTTGATCCGACCTTCAAGTGCGGGCAAACCCATGGCGTCGATTGGCGAGAAATCCTTAACCGTCATAGCCCTCTTCCTGCAAAAGTCCTGTCATTTCAGCATCAAACCGACCGCTCTGTCCAGATCGGATGCAGCTCGTCGATGCGAAAAGCGTGTGTGTGGCGGTGCTGCGCGCTATAGGCGGGCACCTGTTGTAGATGCGGATGATCGTCTGGCAATTCCGGATGGCTGTGCGCCAGATCCAGAGGATCATCCACAGGCCACACCCGAAGCGCAATCAGTGTCAGAACGATCGATATCAATGAAAGATACAATAGAGCCGTTTCGAGCGACAGCAAGCTACCCAACCAGCCGGCCAACGGATAGGCAATCAGCCAACCGGCATGGCTGGCAGAAAACTGAGCAGCAAATACCGAAGCGCGATCCTTTTGAGCCGCAGACTTGGTGATCACCAAACCGCCGGGTGTCAGCACGAGGGACGATGCCACACCAAAGGCCACCCAGACCGCGCCCAGAAACGGCATTTGCGGCGCGGGCAGGAGTGAAAAGGCGACACCAACACCCGCAAAACCCAATGCCCCTAGGATCATCGCCCGGCGTTCGCTGATGCGGGTCAGCAATCTCGGTACGGTGACAGCCCCCAAAGCTGCACCAGCGCCGTAACAGGCCATCAGGATGGGAAAGTAATGTTCGGAATCGCCCAGTCGCGTGCCCGCATAAACCACGGAGTTGACCAGCACCCATGCCATGGACAGGGAGAGCGACAGGTTCAACAGAAATAATCCCCGTAGACGCGGTGTGTGACTGTAGATCCAAAACCCATGGCCGACCCGTTTCAGGAACGGCCCTTTGCGGGGGGCTTGTGTGCCGGTTGGAAAGCGTGTCAGCAACAGCGCCAGCACAGAACCTGCAAAAGCAAGTGCAGCGGCGTAAAACAGAGCCTCCCCCGCCACGATCTTGAGCATGACCGCTGCAATGACCGGGCTCATGACGGCTTCCGTCGTGTAGGCGACGCGCGACCACGCCAGCGCTTTGGTATAGGCGGCCTCCTGAGGCAAAATGTCCGGGATCACCGATTGGAACAACGGCGTGAACCCGGCGGCCAGCACGAAAAACGCAAAGGCCAGCATGGCGACTTGCCAAGGTTGCGTGACAAAGGCCATGGGCAAAAGCAACAGCAGACGCCCCATGTCCAGCGATACCATTGCGCGCTTGCGCGAAACCCCTGATAACAGGGTTTCTGCAAGCGGCGCGAGCATGACATAGGCCACCATTTTCAGCGCCAGCAGCAGCCCTAGAATTTGCCCGCCCGCAGCGGCGCCGCCAATCCGAAACGCCGCAAGCGACAGCGCGACCGTGAGCAACCCGACTCCGATCAAGGAGCAGATCTGCGCGGCGAATAGTCGACGAAACGTCGGGCTGGAAAGCGGGCTGCTCAAGACGTGAAATCCCTTCGGGTGTACGGGCCAGCATAGAAGTTAACGTCGTGGGATCAACATGATAGTGGCAGCGCAGGTGTCCCGCAGCCCCGCCGGATCCGTTGCGCAAAAAGAGGCATTTGGCCGCCAGTCCCTTGATCTTGCTCAATTACGGCGCGTTTTAATCGTGTAGATTGAAGGCATGACACAGGAACACGGACACAGCCCGACAGAAATAGCCCAGCGCCTTTCGATAGGTCAGCGCGCGGGGCACCTCAAGGATATGATCTATGGCGGCATTGACGGGGCGGTCACGACCTTCGCCATCGTCGCCGGGGTCGCAGGGGCAGGGCTGTCGCACCACATTATCGTGGCATTGGGTGTGGCGAATATCATCGCTGACGGCTTTTCAATGGCGGCCAGCAACTATTCAGGCACCAAGGCGGAACTTGATGACCGAAAACGCATTATTCAGGTCGAAGAGCGCCACATCGAACAACACCCCGAAGGTGAATTGGAAGAATTGCGTCAGATCCTGCAATTGCGCGGCCTGTCCGGCACCGTCCTTGAAGAGGCCACGACGGCTATTTCCCAAAGCAAGACGAATTGGATTGGCCTGATGCTGACGGATGAATACGGGCTGTCGCGTGTTGAACCTGAACCGATGAAAGCAGCGCTGGCAACATTCGCGGCCTTTCTGGTGGCCGGCAGTATTCCCCTGATCCCTTTCCTGCTGAACCTTGATGCGGCTTTTTCGATTTCAATTTATGCGACTTTGTTGACGTTCTTTCTGATTGGCACCGGAAAAAGCAGGTGGTCTTTGTCAAAATGGTGGAAATCAGGGCTTGAGACGCTGTTGATAGGCGGCGTCGCGGCATTGCTCGCGTTCTCGGTCGGGAGCCTTTTTCACCCCGGATAACGCGGGG
Source organism: Roseobacter litoralis Och 149 (assembly GCF_000154785.2). Lineage (NCBI taxonomy): Bacteria > Pseudomonadati > Pseudomonadota > Alphaproteobacteria > Rhodobacterales > Roseobacteraceae > Roseobacter > Roseobacter litoralis. The sequence continues at coordinate 4,354,280 of NC_015730.1, read as the reverse complement.
TTATCCATGGCTTAGCGGCACATTTCCTTGATGCCGGTCGCGATTGAACTGTTCGCTGCGACAGTATCAGCGACCAGCGTTTGCGCGACCGCCATCAGATCATCCGGTGCAACGATCCGGTCGATCAATCCAAACGCCAGCGCCTCATCCGCCGCGATCTTTTGGCCGCCCATCAGGATCAGCTTGGCCCGCGACGGCCCGATCAGGGCAGCCAGCCGACCCGGATCGCTCGGTTGCGGTAAAAACCCCAGTTTCATGACCGGGTAGAAGAATTTTGCACTTGGCACGGCGATACGCAGATCACAGGCCAGCGCCATACCAAAGGCGCCACCGGCCAGCGTTCCGTTCAGCGCAGCCACCGATAACCCCGGCAGACTTGCAACAGCCTGCGATAGTTCTTCCCACAGCGGCGATGTCGCAAGACCGGCGCGCGCAGCTTCCAGATCAGCCCCCGCGCTAAAGACTTTACCTCTGCCCGACAGGATCACGGCGCGCGCTGTCTGTGCGGCGCGCATCGTGTCCCTGAGATCGACCAACATCTGCTCAGTCAGGGAATTCGCTTTTTCCGGGCGGTTCAGCGTGATGGTCCAGATCTCGCCCGTGCGATCAACATCAATCATGTCAAACCGACCTTCCGGCGGATACCCTCGTCGCGCAGCGATATTTCGCGCCCACACCATTCATCCGCCTCGGGACTGCACATCCACAGCAGGGCGCGGGCCGGCCAGTCGGCGGGGATATGAACCTCCCACTCCAGTTGGCTGACCGGGTTTATACCGCTCGATTTGATCTCACGCTGCATTTGCGTGGCGACAGTGCCGGGCGACAGGCCCATGGCCCGGATGCCGTGTTGCGCTTCCTCATGATCGAGACAGCGGGTCAGCATATGCGCACCGGCTTTTGAGGTGCAGTAATGGCTCCAGGCCTCGACCGGCCCATGCGCGGCACCCGAACTGATGGTGATGATGGTCCCGCCGCCTGCGGGCTTCATCACCTGCAAAGCGGCATGCATACCGTTGAAAACACCCTTCAGGTTCACATCAATGACGTCAGCCCAGGCATCCGGCTCAGCCTCCGCCAGATGGGAAATCGGTTCGATCGCCCCCGCATTGTTGATCAGAACATCGAGACTGCCGAACATTTCTTGTGTCGCGGCAACGGCCTTGGCCATGTCACTGTAGCGCGCGACATTGCAGGGGATGGCAACTGCCCGCTCACCAATTTCACCGGCCAGATCCGCAATCTGTTGCTGACTGCGGGCCAAAAGGGCGACATTGGCCCCCGCTTGCGCGAAAACGCGGGCCGCTTCGGCGCCAATCCCGCGACTCGCCCCCGTGATCATCACCGTTTTTCCTGTCATATTCATGTTACCGCACCTCCGCTCAGGTTGTTATTGCTGTGGTAAACCCCCAACTGTTAAGCGTCCAGCCCATCGGCTCTTGACCATCGCAGGACGTTGGCAGACCATGCGCGCTTAACCGTGTAAAAAGGATCGCTTTATGCCCCGTATCATGCGCCGTTTCATGGCGAGCACTGCCCTTGTTCTGATCGCACCCGCCGCCTTTGCGGAGCTTTCAGCAGATGACGTCTGGAGTGATTGGAAAACCTATATCAGCGGTCTTGGGTATTCTGTGACAGGGCAGGAAGCGCGCGCGGGCGATGTGTTGACCGTCACCGGTGTGGCGATCACAAGCGGTGATGCAAGCCTTGGCGGGGGCAGCATTTCAATGGATCGGGTCGTGCTTACGGAACGTGACGATAGCACGGTGACGGTTGCCCTGCCCACGGTGATGCCATTTGAGATGGCAACCCCGAACGACACCGGCAGCATCACCCGCGTTTCTGCGGACTACCGACAAACCGGCCTGAGCATCGTGGCGTCAGGCACCCCGAATGACCTGCAGTATGACTATTCAGCGCAGACGGTTTCACTGGAATCAACCGGTTTTGAAGTGAATGGGCAGGTTTTGCCCGCGCAGAGCAATGCGTTTGTGATCACTTTGGATGATATCTCAGGTACGACAGATATGGTGCTGGATGCCCATCGGCGATACACGCAGGATATGGAAATTGGCGCGGTGCGCTACGCGCTCAAAGCGAGCGATGCCGCCTCTGGCGATAGCAGCGACATGTCAGGGCAGATGCAGTCCCTGACATTTGATGGGCAAAGCACCCTGCCCCTGCGTGCCGTTGATACAAACAACGTCGAGGCGATGCTTGCTGCAGGATTCACGGCCGGTGGGACGTTTAACTACGCCGCAAACGCGCTGACTCTGAATGTCACGTCGCCGACTGGGCCATCGGATGCATCGGTGATCAGTCAGTCAGGTCGCATCGGCGTGACACTGGGTCAGGACGGGCTTACCTATGATGCGGCACAAGACGACATGCAGGTGGAAATGACCTCGCCCCAGTTCCCGCTGCCGATCAATTTCAACGTGGCCCAGACAGCGATGAACATCGCGATGCCCATTCGCAAATCCGAGGCGCCGGACGATTTTGCACTGGGCTTTACGCTTGATGGCTTCACCATGTCCGACATGCTCTGGGGGCTTTTTGATCCCGGCGGGCAACTGCCCCGTGACCCTGCGACCATCGCGCTTGATCTGGCCGGAAAGGCGCGTTTGATGTTCAACTTCCTCGACCCGTCAGTGGCCGCTGAGATCGACCCCGGCACGGCACCGGCTGAAATCGACAAGCTCGACATCAACCGTATGCAGATCACAGTCGCTGGCGCGGAATTGGTCGGCAACGGCGCGTTTGAGTTCGACAATAGCGCGGAGGGTGCACCCAAGCCTGAGGGGGCGGTTGATCTGACCCTGACGGGTGCAAATGGGTTGATCGACAAACTGGTGGCGGGCGGCTTGTTGCCCGAGGAACAGGCCATGGGCGCGCGCATGATGATGGGCTTGCTTGCGGTGCCCGGAAACGCGCCGGATACGCTCAACTCAAAGATCGAAATCAACGATCAGGGCCATGTGATGGCAAACGGGCAGCGCATCCAGTAACCGCGCAGACGCGGTTTTTGAGCGCAGCCCTTGCAGAGGGGGAGCGAGGCCGCTACCTCAATCCCACCTCTAACGGAGCATATGATGACGCAGGCCCTCAGCGATCTGAACGAACAACTCTTGCAGGCCGCCCGGCGCGCGGGGGCTGATGATGCCGATGCGATGGCCGTGCGGGGCACGTCCCTTGGCATCGAAGTGCGCCACGGCGCGCTGGAACAGGCCGAACGCTCGGAAGGTATCGACATTGGTCTGCGCGTCTTTCTGGGCCAGCGCAGCGCGATTGTCTCGGCCTCCGACACACGATCGGATACGCTTGAAGATATGGCCGAGCGGGCCGTTGCCATGGCAAAAGAAGCCCCCGAAGACTCCTGCGCCGGACTTGCCGACGCCGATCAGATTACCCAAGGCTACGACATCGCCGCCTTGGAGTTATATGACCCCACACCGGAACCATCGCCTGCCGCGCTGCAAGAGGACGCAGCCCGCGCCGAGGCCGCAGCCCTTGGCAACCCGCAAGTCAGTCAGGTGCAATCCGCCTCCGCCGGGTATTCATCGCGCGAGGTGCATTTTGCGGCTTCCAACGGATTTCGGGGGGGCTATGCGCGCACCGACCGCGGGTTGTCCTGCGTCGCCATCTGCGGCACCGGCACCGAGATGGAGCGAGATTACGATGGCGACAGCCGGATATTCCAATCGGACCTGCGCAGCCCTGAGGACATCGGCACCCGCGCCGCTGCGCGCACTGTTGAACGCGCAGGCGCGCGCAAGCCCCCAACCGGCAGCTATCCGGTTCTGTTCGACGAACGTGTTTCCTCAACGCTGATTGGTCACTTGTTGATGGCGGCCAATGGGTCCTCCGTGGCGCGGGGTGCGTCTTGGCTGCGCGACGCGAAAGGCGAGCAGGTTCTGCCATCAGGCATCAGCCTGCATGAGCTGCCCCACAGGCCCCGCACCTCTGGGTCCCGCCCCTTTGATGCCGAAGGATTGCCAACCAAGGCGCGTGACATCGTGGCAGATGGTGTGCTGACCGGCTGGACCATGGACCTTGCAACGGCGCGCAAACTGGGCATGTCCTCGACAGGGAACGCCGCGCGCAGTGCCTCTTCGGGGCCAAGCCCCACAACGTGGAATGTCACACTCACCCAAGGGGATCAAAGCCGCGCAGACCTGATTGCCGACATGGGCACGGGCCTGCTGGTCACCTCAATGATCGGCTCGACGATCAATTCCAACACCGGGGATTATTCCCGTGGTGCTGCAGGCATCTGGATCGAAAACGGTGAAATGACATATGCCGTCAACGAATGCACGATTGCGGGAAACCTGCGGGATATGCTGCTGACCATAGTCCCCGCAAACGACGCACGCGCACATCTGAGCCGGGTCGTGCCCTCGCTTCTGGTGCCGGGGATGACACTTGCAGGCGTCTGACCTTGATCTGATCACAGACGCAATCGTCATGGCCGGCCGCGTTGCGACCAGTTTCAGCGGCCAGAGTGCACAAAGCTGGGACAAACCCGGCGGTGCAGGCCCCGTGACCGAAGCCGATCTGGCTGTGAACACCTATCTTGAAACCGTCTTGCGGCTGGCACGACCAGACTACGGATGGCTCTCTGAGGAGAGCGAAGACACAGGCGAGCGCCTGTCGCGCGATACGGTGTTCATCATCGATCCGATAGACGGCACCCGCAGTTTCGTGGATGGCTCAAGCACCTGGGCGCATTCGGTTGCCATATCCCACAAAGGCCGCATTACCGCAGGCGCCGTCTATCTGCCGCTGCGCGGATTGCTCTATACGGCGGCGCGGGGCAAAGGGGCCATGCTGAATGGTTTGCCTATTTCGGTTTCCACCGCAAACGACATCGAAAACGCAGAAGTTTTGGCTGCCAAACCGATGATCGCAGCGGATCACTGGCCCAACGGCGTGCCGGGATTCAACAGATCACACCGTCCATCTCTGGCCTATCGTCTGGCGCTGGTCGGACAGGGTCGTTTTGATGCCATGCTGACCTTCCGACCAACGTGGGAATGGGATGTCGCCGCAGGTTCCCTGATCGTCGAAGAGGCACAAGGGACGTCCACGGACCAGTCCGGCAAGCCACTGCTTTTCAATAATCGTGACCCAAGGCTCAATGGCATGGTGGCGTCGGGCAAACCGTTGCACTATAGCCTGATGCAAGCACTCGCGCAGTAGAGCGGGGGCACCGCTTGACCGCGACGGGCATATCAGCAACGCTGAATGCACCCGCGTTTCGTTTTGAGGACTGCTTGCATGGCACAAAGGCTACATCTTGTTTTTGGCGGTGAACTGGTTGATCCCAGTAAGAATACGTTCAAAAACGTCGACGACATCCACATCGTCGGTATTTACGCAAATTATGCTGGCGCTTTCGACGCCTGGAAAGCCGAGGCGCAACGCACGGTGGACAATGCGCATATGCGGTATTTCATCGCGCATATCCACCGCTTGCGTGACGAGGAAACCGCCGCCTCCTCGACGGAAGAACTGGAGTAATTCACTATGGCCCGTTCCATCGGGCTGACGGCCTATCGCGCGTTGTCCAAACGCTCAACCGATCGGGCCTATAAGCCACGTGGGAAACGTCCGCGTGGCACCTTGGTATGGATACACGCAGGTGAGCCGGAAAATATGCTGGCGGTTCAGGATCTCGCACAGCGCTTGTGCAACACCCGCTTTGGGGTTCATGTTCTTATCACGCTGCCCGACCCTGCATCCTATGAGCAAACCCTGCACAGCTGGGTGCCCCATGATCTGATCCAGATTGAACAGATCCCAAGCGAGCACCCCCATGCAATCACGTCCTTTTGGCGGTATTGGATGCCGGAGGTTGCGATCTGGGCGTGGGGTGATCTGCGGCCCAATCTGGTGGACAAGGTACATGCGGCCGGGTGCCCAATCGCGCTGATTGATGCCGATGAGGCCGGGTTCGACGGCAAGCGTGACCGCTGGCTTCCGGAGCTTTCGCGCCAATTGCTCGAACCCTTTGTCGCCATTATGGTCCGCTCAAACGCCGCTGTGCAGAAATTGCAGGCTCTGGGTGTTGAAACCGCGCGGATCGACAAAAAGCCACCTCTGCAGGCGGGCGGGAATGCGCTGGCTTGCCGCGAGGCGGATCTGACTGATTTAACCGAAACCCTGCGGGGGCGGCCCGTGTGGCTGGCAAACAATGTTCAGGAAGAAGAACTGCCAATTATCCTGCAGGCGCATCGGCAGTCGCTCAGGCTGTCCCATCGTTTGCTACTGGTACTGCATCCCGCCCATGGTGGTCTTTCTGAGGTATTTGCCGAGAAAATCGTGGCGGATGGTCTGCGAAAAGCAGACTGGACCCTCGGAGAGGAGCCCGATGATGCAAGCCAGGTTTTACTGACCGAAGATCATGGCGACCTTGGTCTTTTTTATCGCCTTGCACCTGTGACCTTCATGGGCAGCTCACTCGTTGCGGGCTATAGTGGGCGCAATCCTTTTGAAGCCGCAGCGCTGGGTTCAGCGGTTTTATATGGACCCAATGTGCGTCGCTTCATGCCATTCTATTCACGACTGGCCAAAGCGGGCGCGGCACGGATCGTCAAGGATGGCGAGACCCTCGGGGCCGCGGTCACGCAGTTGATTGCACCTGATCAGGCGGCAGCAATGGCGCATGCAGGCTGGGATGTGGTCAGTGAGGGGGCGGACTTGACCGACCGCGTCATTGATCTGGTCCAAGCGGCATTGGACGGCGAACTGGAGACGACACATGCGCGCCCCTGACTTCTGGTATACGTCTCCGCATGCGCCGTCGGTCTTTGCACGGCTCTTACAGCCGCTTGGGGCAGTCTACGGCATTGCAACAGCCCGTCGCCTTGCAAGCGGCCAACCTCTGAAGTTGGATGTACCTGTCATTTGCGTTGGCAATCTGAACGCCGGCGGGACCGGTAAAACGCCCACGGTCATTGCGGTTCTGACGACGCTCATGGATATGTTTGAAACGCCACATGTTGTCACGCGCGGGTATGGGGGCTCTCTTAAGGGGCCAGTTCAGGTAGATCCGTCTCAACACAATGCAGAGCAGGTCGGGGATGAGCCTTTGCTGCTGGCGGCCTTTGCCGAAGTGTGGGTTGCGCGCGATCGTGCCGCAGGCTGCGCAGCCGCCGTAAAAGCAGGCGCGAGCGTGGTTGTACTGGATGATGGGTTTCAAAACCCGTCCGTCCACAAGGATTTCAACCTGATTGTTGTTGATGCTGAAAAGGGATTTGGCAACGGGCGGTGTCTGCCTGCGGGCCCCTTGCGCGAACCGGTGGACGTCGGTCTGCAACGTGCCGATGCTGTGCTGTCTATTGGCACGACGGATGCACAAGCACGGTTTGATACCAGCATCCTGCCCCGCGATTTGGTGCATATCCGGGGTGCATTGACCCCGCTGCAAACGGGTATGGACTGGTCCGACATGCGCGCGATTGCTTTTGCCGGTATCGCGCACCCGGAAAAGTTCTTTGCGACCTTGCGCTCTTTGGGCGCAAACGTTGTGCACAGTGAACCGCTGGATGATCATCAGCCGCTGAGCACAGCCCTGATGACACGCCTCGAAGCAGATGCCAAAAGGCATAACGCGCAGCTTGTGACCACCGAAAAAGACGCCGCACGCCTGCCAAACAGTTTCCGCACCAAAGTGATTACGCTGCCCGTTCGTCTGAGTTTTGAGGGTCAGGAAAACGAGTTGGCAGACCTGCTGAAACCCGTTTTGAAACCTTGAATATGAGACCTTGATCAGGCCAGCTAAACCGCCAGCCTGATCAGATACCCTGTGTGCCGTATTCCTTGCGCGCCCGGATCACTCCGCTGCGGCGTCGATCGCTTCGGCCATTTCCGCATAGGACATGTTGCTGTATTTCTGGCCGTTGATCAGGAAACTTGGGGTGCTTTCAATGCCGTCGGCTGTTGCATTTTCCTGATACCAGGCGACGAGTGTCTGCGCCTTGTCACCATTTTGCAGGCAGGCTTCCATCGTGTCGCGATCCAGACCAGCCAGCAGGCCGACCTTGCGCAGTTCGTCAACGATCGCTGCCGGTTCACCCGCGCGGGACCATTCAGACTGCTTTTGATAGATCAGATCGCTCATCCCGAAAAACGATTCTGGCGTGCCGGCACAGCGCGCGATCATCGACGCCCACAGCCCGTAGCGGTCAAAATACACCTCGCGGTAAACAAAGTTGATCTTGCCCGTGTCGATGTAATCGGTCTTGAGTTGCTTGAACGGCCCCTCATGGAACCGGGCGCAATGCGGGCAAGTGTAGCTTGCATATTCAATCACGGTCACAGGCGCGTCAGGGTTCCCAAGCGACATATCAACAATCGTGGAGGTATCGATATCAGCCGCCTCTTGCGCGTTTGCAGCCCCCAGAGGGTTCGCAGGCGTCACCGGGTTTGTGCCCGTCGACGTAACAAAATAGGCCCCAAGGCCGATGACTGCGACTGCAGCCGAAATAATCATCATACGCGACATAGCGTTTCCCTTTTCATCGGTTTGTCTTGTTCAGAATGTTCTCGCCCAAAAGCGCCAGCGCACTTCTGAGCCCTTCGTCCGCGACAGGCTGAACGGTGTCAGCCGCTTTTTGGCGCAGCGCAGGGTCGATTGGGGCGGTCTTTGGCTTGGCATCACCAAGCATGAAATCCACCTGCCCTTCGGCAAATCCGGTCGCTGCGGTTTGTGTCACACGCACACGCGCGATGGCGTTGTAGCCGTAAACCGCATTCACCCGCGCGCGCAGCTTTTCCTTTTCCATCTCCAGCATGGGCGCGTTGGCCCCGGTGGTCAGTAACGTCAGCGTCGCCCCTAGCCCGCCACGTCCATAGCTGACCTCAACCGGGCGGGAAATTCTGGCAATTGCTTCGCCTGCCACTTCTTTCCAATGGGTCAGCAAACGGCTTTGTGCAAAGCCACGTGTTTCAGACGCCGTGCGAATACGCTGCGTCAGCAGGCTCGAAGTCCGGGTAAATCCTTTTGTACTGGCGCGGCGAGGCGGCATCGCTATGTTCCTTGAAACGTCGATCTAGCATAGCGTCGGAAGTGCTGCGCAACCAGCCTTACTGCGCCCCAAAGGATATAAACATTGCGTGACAATGCAAATGACCCACTGGTTCTGAGCGATGCGATCCTTGCGTGGTACGACGTGCATGCGCGCAATATGCCGTGGCGCGTGCCACCGCAGAACCGCCGGGCTGGGCAAATGCCGGACCCCTACAGGATTTGGCTCTCCGAGGTGATGCTGCAACAAACCACGGTCGCCACGGTCAAAAGCTACTTTGAAAAATTCACCACGCGCTGGCCGACGGTGCGTGATCTGGCGGCAGCCAAAGACGCCGATGTGATGGCGGAATGGGCAGGTCTTGGGTATTATGCGCGCGCGCGAAACCTGCTGAAATGCGCACGCACAGTCGTTCAGGACTATGGCGGCGCATTTCCAGCCGATCATGCCGAATTACTGAAACTGCCCGGCATCGGACCCTACACGGCTGCGGCGATTGCCTCGATTGCTTTTGATCTCAGGCAAACGGTGCTTGATGGGAACGTCGAACGCGTGATGGCGCGCCTGCATGACGTTCACGTCCCCTTGCCCGCGTCCAAACCGATCCTGATGGAAAAGGCGGACGCGCTGACGCCCGCAGATCGCCCCGGTGATTACGCGCAGGCGGTCATGGATCTGGGCGCGACGATCTGCACTCCAAAATCACCCGCCTGCGGCATCTGCCCGTGGCGTGACCCTTGCACCGCGCGCGCAGAGGGGACCGCCGCCGGTCTGCCGAAAAAGACGCCGAAAAAAGCCAAGCCAACCCGTCATGGCACGGTCTTTCTGGCTCGGCGGGCGGATGGCGCGTGGCTTTTGGAGACGCGGCCCGACAAAGGTTTGCTTGGGGGGATGCTGGGCTGGCCCGGATCAGACTGGATCGATGTCGGCCATCCCCTGCCCGAGGCCCCGCCGCCTTGCGCGGCCGAGTGGCAGTTGATCGACGGCGAAGTGCGTCACACGTTCACACACTTCCACCTGATCCTGCATGTGTTTCGCGCGCAGGTGGCCATCGGGACGAAACCCGAAACGGGGGAATTTCGCGACGCTGCAGAATTCAAACCCACCGATCTGCCGACGGTCATGCGCAAGGCCTTTGACCTCGCAAGGTGATCCGGTGCCAGCGAAAAATTCCTGTGCCACCGACCCCTTTCACCATGTCGCAGTTAAAACACCAGAACGTTTTATAGACGCAAAGACAAAAAAACCCCGCCAATAAAGGCGGGGTTAAGGTGAGTGCCCCTCACAGGCAGCCTTGTTCAAAAAGGCCACAGGCACCGGCGGTGTTCGAATGTTTGAATGTCTAGTTGGTCATTTCTGAGCGGATTTGCTGGCGCAAAACGTCGATTGGAACTTTTTTGCCATCCTGTTTGAACGTCCAATAGGTCCAGCCGTTGCAGCTGGGCGCGCCTTCGAGATGCGCACCGACCTGATGGATCGATCCTTTGACGTCATTCCCAATCAATGTGCCGTCGGCCCGCACCTTAGCAACTTGACCACGGGGCGAATAAAGCGCTTCGCCCGGGCGCAGCATGCCACGCTCGACCAGCTGCCCGAACGGCACGCGCGGCTCGGCACGTTTGGACACGCTGACCTGCAAGGCTTCGCGGTCAAACTTGCGCACCTTGGCGATGCGTTTCTCGGCGACCTTGCGATAGGCCGCTTCGCGTTCGATGCCGATGAAATCACGGCCCAGCATCTTGGCCACTGCGCCGGTCGTTCCGGTGCCAAAGAAAGGATCGAGAATGACGTCGCCGGGGTTCGTGGCCCCCACCAGTACCCTATGCAGCAGGCTCTCCGGCTTTTGTGTCGGATGGGCCTTGTCGCCATTCTCGTCCTTCAAACGCTCATGACCCGTGCAGATCGGCAGCACCCAGTCAGAGCGCATCTGAATACCCTCGTTCAGCGCCTTGAGCGCCTCATAATTAAACGTGTATTTGCTGCTTTCATCGCGCCCCGCCCAGATCATCGTTTCATGGGCATTGGTGAACCGCTTGCCGCGGAAATTGGGCATCGGGTTGGATTTGCGCCAGACCACGTCGTTCAGAATCCAATAGCCTTGGTTTTGCAGTTCGGCCCCCACGCGAAAGATGTTGTGGTAGCTGCCGATGACCCAGATTGCCCCATCAGGTTTGAGGATACGGCGCGCAGCCTTCAGCCACGCCTTGGTGAAATCATCGTAGACCTTAAAGCTGGCGAACTGATCCCATTCATCATCCACCGCATCCACGCGGCTGTTGTCAGGCCGGTGCAGATCGCCCTTGAGTTGCAGGTTGTAAGGCGGATCCGCAAAAATCAGATCGACGGACGCCTCCGGCAAACCGTTCATCACCTCGATACAGTCGCCATCAATAATCGTGTTCAAAGGAAGTGCTGCAGCACTTTTGGTCTTTGTCATCATCATTCTGCCTCTGGTCCCGGTGCATTTTGCACTCGTTCGTTGGGAGTAAGATGAGTCAAAGTCGATTCGCGGTCAAATTCTTTATTGAATCAAGGCTTTACGATTTTATCTTGATACAACATATGGTGTACCGGTTTGAAGGTACGTCTATGGTGTGGGGTTACCCCAAGATTTCGCAACGCAGATATGTGGCTTTTCGATCCATATCCCATGTTCGTCTCCCAGCCATAGCCCGGATGCTGTTGCGCTAAATCCACCATGATCTTGTCGCGGGCTATTTTGGCGATGATTGAGGCTGCGGAAATCGACAGACATCTGGTGTCGCCCTTGACCACAGGTTGTGCGCGCAGATTTAGTCCCTTCGGCACCATGGAGCCATCGATGAGCACATAATCCGGTCGCAGCCTGAGACCGGCAAGCGCGCGCAACATCGCAATGTGACTGGCGCGCAGGATATTGTGTTGCTCGATCTCTTCGACACTGGCGTGGCCAACACTGATGTCTGCGCTGCTGGCCAGCGCTTCGCCCAGCAGGTTGCGCCGCTTTGCGCTCAATTGTTTGGAATCGTTCAACCCGTCAGGAATGTTGGCCGGATCAAGCACCACCGCCGCCGCCGTCACGGGTCCGGCGAGTGGGCCGCGCCCGACTTCATCAACGCCTGCCACGCGCAGCGCGCCCAGCGCCATTGCGGCCTCTTCCATCTCAAAATTCGGTTCCATGGGCTTTCTTCCAATGTCTCGCCATCCGGCACAAGACCCCGGCTGCCGCTTGCAGGGTATTTACTGCGCTGAGAACGAAAAAACGCCCCCGGTAACCGGAGGCGCAGAACTCGTTAACAAGGAGGGAAGACGCCCGAACGCCCTCCCTCAGGCGCAAGTCCGCTTTGAAGGGACCGATGCAGCCTTGGACTGACCCGCTTTAACTGCGGGCCAATTGGTATCCCGCACGGCGCAGGCAGCGCGCGCCATAGCCCGAGCGTTTCTTATTGTTGGTGCGAAATTTCACTTTGCAGGCGTCCGGCAATTGGCGTGTAGCGCCATAGTTGCGTTCAAGACATTTTTTACCAAAGACCCGGTAGCGCCCATCATCGGTGCTAAAGCTGCGCAAACACTCACCGGGCAACAACCACCGGTTTGCGCGATTTGGCGCGCGGTACGGTGTCGCGCGTTGGATCGCATGATCCTGATGCCAAGTATTTGAGTGGATCACCTCAGACCGGTTTTTCGACGCGCGTTTCGCCCGCTTTTCCTTTTTGTCATCGTCCAGCTTGTTCTTGATGACCGCCCCGACAACCGCGATGCCAACGATGGCAGCGAGCGTGCGGGTCAGGTCTTCATTGGCGCGTGCGGGTGTGTTTCCGATAACCGCAACTGCGATCGCAGCGCTCACCACTGTGGCAATAAATCTACGTGTCATGGGGCAAGTCCTTATCTGATGTGCATGGGGCAGCCTTTGGGTGCTGCCGTTCTGGACACAAACTGGGACGGACCCGTGCCGACAGACAATATCGTGGGATGGTTATCCGATATCACATGGCTCAGACCCCTTTTGTTATTGAATATCGCGGTGATCCTGCGCAGGTTCTTCACATGAGATATTCTGTCATTATCAGCGCCGCACTTGTCGCCTTATGCATGGCGCAGCCCGGCATGGCCGCCGGGTGCTATGCCGATTACAAGGCGAAACAGGACGATCCGCTGCGACTGCATTACGGGGTTGCGGAGGTTTCTGAATGTTCCAAAAAGGCGGCCCGCGCGGAACTGACTGCCCGACTTGCGCCAAAGGGGTGGACGCTGCTGAACGTGATATCGGTCTTTGACCAAAGCGGGCTGGCGGAAAGGAAAGACAGTGCAGGACCAAACTACCTCCGCTACTGACATGCGCCGCTCGGGTGGGCGGATCGTTGGGTATGGCATTGCGGGAATTCTCGCCATTCTTGCGGTCGGGGTCGCCCTGCTGTTCTGGGCCTTGCCGGATGCGAATGCGTTCAATGCCCGCGTTGAAAAGCTATTTGTGGAGAACGACGATCTGACCACGCAGGCGGAAATCAAACTGCTTGAGATTCTCGCACAATCCGGCACCGCCTTTTCTGAAACCCTGATGAGTTACCGCGTGGTGATATTCGTGCTTTTGGTCTTTGCCACGGCCATGCTGATCGCGGCACTGGTCTTTCTGGTGATGCTGGTCGGTTTCAACCGGCGTATGGCGCAGATCGAACGGGTCGGCATACAGGTGAATTCGCTGCTGATCAGCCGCGAGGAAAACACGGTCTACCTCAACAATCTGGGCTTCAAACTGACCGACGCCGCGATGGAGACGATGTCGGTCCTTGCTGAGGCGCGCATGGATGACGATGTTCTGTCCGGTTCAGAGATCGAAGGCATGATTTCAGGGCGCAAGGCGATCGATTGCGAAGAGGCCGCAGGCGCCACACGGATCAAACGCTTGCGCGACACGCTTGGCAACCAGATCGTATCAGAGCTGTTGGTCAAGAACATCGCGCGGCGTGGCTATATGCTCGCCATCGACAAGGACGTGATCAAAGTTATCTGAAACCGCGCGCTGCACTGGTGTTTCAGCGCGTGAACGTCCAGAACAGACCCCGCAAATACCCCAAAAAGGAAGCCTGATATGTCCGCGCCACTGAACACGTTCAAAAAATCCCTGTCCGAAGGGGAGACGCTTTTTGGCTGCTGGATGAGCATGGCCGAGGGCTACACCGCAGAGATATTGGGCAATGCGGGGTTTGACTGGTTGCTGATTGATGGCGAGCATTCGCCCAATGATGTGCGTTCGATCCGCGACCAGATGATCGCGCTGAAAAGCAGTGACAGCCACCCTATCATCCGCGTGCCGGTGGGCGAGACGTGGATCATCAAGCAAATGCTCGACCTTGGGGCCCAGACGATCCTCGTGCCCATGGTGGAAACCGCGGAGCAGGCGCAGGAACTCGTGCGCGCCTGCCGATACCCGCCGGAGGGCAGGCGTGGCGTGGGCTACGCGGTGGGGCGTGCATCAGGCTTTGGCCAGATCGAAAACTATGGCCCGACCGCGGATGCGCAGACGTGCCTGCTGGTGCAGGTTGAGAATAAAACCGGCCTTGATAACCTCGACGCTATTCTTGCGGTCGATGGCGTTGACGGTGTGTTCATTGGCCCGGCAGATCTGTCTGCAAGCCTCGGATACCTTGGGCAGACCATGCACCCGGACATGCAGGCGACAATCCTGAAAACCATCAAGCGGATCAGCGACAGCGGCAAGGCCGCAGGTATTCTGACCACAGACGACGGTATGATCAAGGCGTCCTTGGATGCCGGTGCCCGGTTTGTTGCTGTTGCCATGGATATCGCGATGCTTTTGAACACCGGGAAATCAATCGCTGCCAAGTGGAAACAAGGTTAACGCGTCTTCATCTGCGCGGCCGCCTGCGTATATCCCCCCGCTGCCCCATCAATGAAATGCAGATGGTCGTCGGTAAGGATCGACGGAACGATACAGGTCATCATGGCCTCGTCCTGTGTGGCCATCCCAAAGCGAACGATGCCCCGATCAGCCGCAGCGGTAAGGACCGCTTGCAGGCGCGTCTGGGTTTTTGCATCGCAATCCAGCGTCATCTTTAACCCGTCATCCAGCTTTCTGAAATCAGCGTTATCCGCAACAACCCGCGCATAGCG
Source organism: Roseobacter litoralis Och 149 (assembly GCF_000154785.2). Lineage (NCBI taxonomy): Bacteria > Pseudomonadati > Pseudomonadota > Alphaproteobacteria > Rhodobacterales > Roseobacteraceae > Roseobacter > Roseobacter litoralis. Next base: position 4,339,134 of record NC_015730.1, on the reverse strand, counting down.
TCGCGCATCAAACCCGCCAATTTTCAGCCCGGTACGGATCAGGACCCAAGCGACCAGTGCTTCGAACAGCGCCTTGCGCCGCGCGGCACCCAGCGATCCGGACCCGCGCGCGGCATGCGCTTCAAGCGTGGCACCCGCCGGTGGCCAACGTGAGACCATGCCGACCTGAGGGGCCGGATGACCGCCCCGGTCCAACTGCTCCGCCACATCAATGACCTGCTTATAGACCTCCGCCACATCTGCGGCGTCCGCTCCTGGCATTGCGGCGACCACCAGTGACAGGATTTTGCCGTTGCGCGCTTTCATATGGGCCCAACGGCACGACAGGCCGGTCAAATCCGGTATCGTCCCGGCAGCGGCAGGGGCAACGACATAGCGCTGCCTTTTCATTTCCGTTTCCGCCCAGAGCAGCCCGCCGCCGGCAAACATCGCATAATCCGCCCCCGGTGAGGCCTGAAACCGGGCGACTTGCACATCGTGACCCGCAGCGCGCGCGTCGGCCACCGGCACCAATGCCACCCGCATGCCAATGTCAAATTCTGCGCGCGCCCAAACCGCGACCGCCGCCAATGCCTGTTGTGCCGCCGCAGCATCATACGGGCCAATTGCAAATCCGGCTCCGTCGCCACCAAAGACGAATGGAAACGGCTGCCCATCCAGCGCGTTCATAACCGCTGATATGACCGCCGCCCCCACCATATTGACCGTCTTATATCGCCCGGCGGCGACTTCTCCGGTGGAATTCACGATATCAGCGACGCCAATCTGCCAATCATCCGGCAAGGGCGTGTATCGACCAAGGTCCGTCAGGTGATCAAAGCTCGTTTCACGCGGCAAGCCATCGTAAAAATTATCCCCCTGATGGTGAGAAACCATAGACTTGCACCTCTTTGCCCCATGTTCCACGTATCACAAAACGACCTGCGCACTCTATGCCGCAGCACAGGCAGGCACGACGGCCCTTTCCACAGGGGGCTGAGCGGTATAAGACGCGCCCACCATCACATCAAACACATTGGAGTATTTAGATGGGTTACCGCGTCGTTGTTGCGGGTGCCACAGGCAATGTGGGCCGCGAAATGCTGAACATTCTTGCTGAACGCCACTTTCCGGTGGACGAAATTGCTGTGCTTGCGTCACGCAAATCACTGGGGACAGACGTCAGCTTTGGCGAAAGAACGCTCAAGACGAAGGACCTTGATACGTTTGATTTCACGGGCTGGGACATGGCATTGTTCGCCGTTGGGTCCGAGGCGACCAAGAAATATGCACCCAAAGCGGCAAAAGCCGGATGCGTGGTGATCGATAACTCGTCACTGTACCGCTATGACGCGGATGTGCCGTTGATCGTGCCCGAAGTGAACGCCGATGCGATTCTAGGATATGCCAAGAAGAACATCATCGCCAACCCGAACTGTTCGACCGCGCAGATGGTGGTGGCCCTCAAGCCACTGCATGACCGCGCGACCATCAAACGCGTTGTTGTCTCGACCTATCAGTCGGTTTCAGGCGCGGGCAAGGAAGGGGCGGATGAACTTTGGGACCAGACCAAATCCATCTACAATCCGACCGATGACAAGCCACCGAAGAAATTCACCAAGCAGATCGCGTTCAACGTGATCCCGCATATTGATGTGTTCATGGAAGACGGCACCACCAAAGAAGAGTGGAAAATGGTCGTTGAAACCAAGAAGATCATCGACACCAAGATCAAGGTCACGGCAACCTGCGTGCGCGTGCCCGTATTCGTCGGCCACTCCGAAGCGATCAATATCGAGTTCGAAGACCATCTTGACGAAGACGAGGCCCGCGAAATCCTGCGCGAAGCACCGGGCGTCATGGTGATCGATAAACGCGAGGACGGCGGCTATGTGACGCCCGTCGAATGCGTTGGCGATTTCGCGACGTTCATCAGCCGTATCCGTCAGGATTCCACGATTGATAATGGTCTGAACCTGTGGTGTGTGTCCGACAACCTGCGCAAGGGCGCGGCACTCAACGCGGTGCAAATCGCTGAACTACTGGGCAACCGGGTCCTGAAAAAGGGCTGATTTACCCAAGGCACTTGGAAAAACCGTCGGGTCAAACCGGCGGTTTTTTTTCGCCAGCTTCGAACCTGCGCGCCGGATCAAAGCCCCGGAATGCACCCCGGATATCCGAACCCCCAACGCCAAGGCAGGCCGGAACACGGCCCGCCCCCAAAACGGACGGCGTTGAACATAGACGTGGCGATCATGTCATAGGCGAGCCGGATGTTGTCTTCACCGACATCATAGCGCAGGGCGAGGTCTTTGACCTGCGCCTCACCCTGTTCGACGACACAGGCCTGCAACGCCTGATCTGCCGATAGACGCGCCTCGAAACTCTGGTCTGCGGACGTGACTCCGGCCGCGTTGTGGTAGGCGCGGTCGTGAGCGACGCAGCATTGCTCCCAAGGGGGGTGCGCGCCTTGCGCTGCTTCAAAGTCAGGAAAGAGATCGGCCACCACGCGCCAGCTCCATGACATGCCGCCGCTGCATCCATCCGTTTCAAAAACAGACAACTCGGAGTCAGAGATCACCGATTGCAGGGCGCGGTGGGATGGCATCTCAAGCCCGCGCTGTACCTTGGCCATTGCGTTATCCTCTTGCGCCAGTCCAACCTGAGGCACCACGAGCCCTAAGATGAAAACGGTAGCTCTCATATTTCGTCCCCGGTTTCGGGGGTGAGGTCAAAGGCAAATCCGATCGTGTCGCCAAGGCGCAGCATCAGACGTTCCGGGGTGCTGAGTGTTTTGTGATAGGCGATGACCTCGCGCGCGAGTTTGGGTTTGTCTGTGATCAACCCGTCCACACCGAGCGAGATCATCCGCGACATCGATACCGCGTCATTGACGGTCCATGCGTAAACGTCTTTGCCCACGCTTTGCGCCTGTGCCAGTAAACGCGCTGACACGCGCCCGGCACTGACCGCCAGAAAATCACCGTCGAGGCCAGACAGATCACCCACAGCGGTCGCTGCCAGAACACCGCTGCGCCAATCCGGGCGCAATGCCCGCATTTTCTGCACCGCCGGGTATTTCAGTGACATCGTTGCAATCTGATCCTGCATACCCGCCGCTTCGACCAAGGCGATCACGCGGTTTTCCAGATCAACGTCATGGCCATAGTACTTCAGCTCAATAATCAGCTTGGAGCGGTCTTTGACCACCTCAAGCACATCGCGCAGCAAGGGGGGCCGTTCATCCGCATAGACGGGATCGAACCACGTGCCGATGTCAATCTGCGCGACATCTTCCATGGTCACATCCCAGACCTTGCGATTAACACCTGCCGCTTTCATGAAATCACTGTCGTGGACTACCAGAACCTCACCGTCGGCAGTCTCCTGCACATCGATTTCGACCCAGTCGGCCCCGTCCTCAATCGCCTTGATCACGGCCGCCATCGTGTTTTCCGGACGGCTCGCCGCGGCACCCCGGTGACCGATCACATCCACTTGCTCAACACCGCCGACCTGATTGAACGCCGTACCCCCAACAAACAGACTGCCCACCGCGAGCAGCACAGCCAACACAGGCAACAGGGCGAGGCGGGGTGAAAAGGCTTCGGCTCTGGCATCATCTTTGGCCGCGCGCGCCTCAAGGCAGCGCTCAAACTCCTCGTTCAGGATATCGGCCAAGGCCCCATTGGCAATCGCGCTCAAAGCGGCGTTCACAAAAACCCATATGCCGATCAGAACCGCTGTGACGGTAAAGAACAGGGCAAGGTTTCCACTAAAAAACGGAGGGATTTCAGCGAGCAAAAACCCGATGAACCCAATCAGGACAAAAGCCACCCCAGCCCGAAGCACAAGCCAGGACATAATTCGTTTCAGGAGATCAAACCGATGGCCGCGCATCTTTTCACGGCTGTTACGAAAGGCTTTTTTTGCCGGCACAAGATCAAACACGCTCATGTGCAGCGCAACCGCCCATGCGGATAACCGCTCCAATAGTAAAAAACCCAGTGCTATGGCAATCACACCACCGCAGGCGATGGCGGTCATAAACGCAGGGGGGCGGTTGGCCAGATAGTAATTGATGTCAAAGTCGCGCAGCAGAAACAGCGCAATAGCGCCACCGACCAGCAGAAACGGCAGAGATATTATCAAAACGCGCATCAGAAGGTGGCCGGCAAATACAGCCAGTCGCGGCAGTGATCTGGTCAGGAACCCGAAAGCAGCCGCCAATGCCCTGCCAGCACCCCGCTGATCAGATCGCAAGACGGCGGTCATGACGGCGATATCAATGGTCGCAGCAACGATGACCAGTGACGCAATCACGACAGCTCCGATTGCCCCTACCGGCGTCAATAAAAACCGGGCGATATCCTGATCCGTGAGGGCGGATTGGTCGGAAAAGGACAATGTGATCGCAAGCAGTGCCGCAATCAACGGGACCAAGACCGCCGCGATAATCAACCGCACGAACATGTGAACACACAGCAGCGGGAACCACAGCGCAAGCGCCTGCCTGTAGCTGATCACAGCGTCCCAAACCAAGGTCATACCTCGCCTGATAAAAATCCCGAACTTTGAAAACAGCACAACAGGAACATGCCCAATAAGCAAGCACTGCTCAGGATAATATTCGGAATCACCGCGATATCCCGATCACGCGTGCCACGTCTTTATAGCTCACGCGGGTCCTTGGGTTTGCCGGGTCCGAATCGGCGCACGAAAGTTCCATAGGAAAAACCAAGGTCATGCGTATGGCAGACCCGCTTGCCGCTGGTTTCGGTATGTAAGGCCAATCCACCCAACGTGATCTTCATATAGTACCCGTGCTTGCGCATCCGATCATCCAGATCAGCCCAGTCGCGGGCCTCAGCCATGTCGCGAAAAAGCAGCTTTTGCAGGGCAAATATGAGCTTATCACCCGCGCGTGGCAGTTTGCGGGCCGGGCTTTTCGGGCTCCCCAGATGTTCGGTCACAAGATGTTCGACGACCTCGGCAACCGTCCCCTGTTGCTCCGTGGCAAGGTCATGGACGGCTTTGAAAAGATCATCAGAAAGCTGGAGGGTAATGGCGTGCTTCGTCATAGCGGGCAGATTTGCTTAAACATAGTTTATAAAGGGTTAAAAACGCTCTGCGCGCACGACGTCACAGTCCATTATCGAAACGACGCCGATATGCTTGTCCACCACGGCAAAAGCAGCTTCCAACAGCCCATCCAGACGCTCCGGTCGAATGATGCACACAACTTGCACCATGCCACTGGCGCGACCGATCTCGCCGGAACGCACCCACTCACCAGACCGCCCGGACCCACCCAGAACAGGCAAAACCGTGTAGCCTGTGACCTTCGCAGCGCTCAGCGCATCCGTGAGGCGCGACTGCATGATCGCTTCTATCGTGATTTCGACGCGTTTGGCTTGATGTGTTTTCACGGGCTCAGACTCCTGTCAGCGCAGAGGCAACGGCCACATATAACGGGATGCCCAGCGTCAGGTTAAAGGGAAATGTGACGCCCAGAGAAAGCGTCAGGTAGATGGAGGGGTCAGCCTCTGGCAAGGCCACGCGCATGGCCGCTGGCACAGCGATGTAGGATGCCGACGCAGACAGTACCATCAACAGCGCGACACCCCCCGTAGACAGCCCGAGCAACAGGCCAAAGACCGCTCCAAGGCTGCTGCCGACCACAGGCATCAGCAGGCCGAACGCCAACACACCGGATGTGAGAACGCCGCTGCGGCTGCGCAGACCACGCCCCGCAACAAGGCCCATATCCAGCAAAAAGAGGCACAACACCCCTTTGAACGGCGCAACAATAAAGCTTGAGATTTCGCTCAGACCATCCTCGCCGGTGATCCAGCCGATAAAAAACGCGCCGACCAGCAGTACGATGGACCCGTTCAGCATGATTTCGCGCCACAGATCCTTGTCCATGCGGCGTCCATCTCCGCCGCGCGAGATCAGCCAAAGCGCTGAAAGGATCGCCGGGGCTTCCATGGCCGCAGCAACCGCCACCATGTACCCTTCATAGGCGATGCCACTGCTTTGCAGCACCGAGGTGGCGGCCACAAAGGTCACAATAGAAATCGACCCGTAGTGCGCCGCGACCGCAGCAGCATCCAGTCGGCTGAGCCTTGTCATGACCTGCAGCAAACCAAAAGCAATCAGTGGCAGGCCCGCGGAAAGGATGATTCCCACCAGCAGGGTCAGGCCAAGCTTTGCATCCACCCCGTGTGCCGCAACGCTGACCCCACCCTTAAAGCCGATGGCGAACAGCAGATAGATCGACAGGGCCTTGGCGGCGGCCTCTGGCACGCTGAGGTCAGAACGGGCCAAAGAGGCGGCGACGCCCAGAACAAACGACAAAATGATCGGAGACAACAGGTTGTTGGCTGCCAGTGATAAAATTTGGTCCACGAGCGCCTCCGTTGCTGGTCCTGAGGCGTTTAGGACTGTTTGCCGGTACGATCAAGGTCCTGATCTGTATTCACCGTCTTTCAAATTGCATGAAAGGCCTGATCATCGGAGTGAAACACCTCAAGGCTGCCCTCGCCGATGTCGGTCCAAAGCCCGTGCAACGTGAGCAAACCGCCGTCGACACGGGTGCTGATAAAGGGGAAAGTCATCAGGTTGCGCAGACTGACGAGCACCGATTGTTTTTCCAGCGCCTGCGCCTGTATTTCAGGATCGTTTTCTGCGGCAACAAGGGAATAGCTTGGCCTGAGGATATCCATCCACCGGCCGATAAAGCTCGATTTTTCTTCGAGGTCCGGTGCATTACCCTGACACATATCGATGCATCCCTGTATGCCGCCACAGCCCGAATGCCCAAGAACGATCACATGCGCCACATTCAACATGGTGACGGCATATTCTACCGCCGCCGACGTCCCATGTGGATCCCCATCCGGTTCATAAGGTGGCACAAGGCTGGCAATATTGCGGTGAATAAACAGCTCCCCCTGATCGGCACCAAAAAGGGCGCTGACATGCACACGGCTGTCACAGCAGGAAATCACCATCGCACGGGGGTGTTGACCACCACGCGCCAGCTGCTTGTACCATGATTGGTTTTCTTGATACCCGGTGGCCTTCCACCCGTGATAACGCTGCACCAGATAGCCTGGAAGCGGTTTGGCTTGATCCATATTTTACGACTTTCAACCTCTGTCCCACGAGGATTACCTGCAATTATCCAAAAATTCGAGAGGAAACATTGATCTGTCTCAACTCTTTAGTCAGAATTTCGCGCGAAAACTCTTCGTGCCGTGGGGGCAATAAAGGGTGAGAAAAATGGATCATGTCCTGAAGATCAGGCTAAATGAAAAGGTGCATGTCTGCCAGGACAGGCTCAGCGCGCTATATGCGCAGCTCGGTGAGGCCGGTGCAGAGGACGTTGTTTGCCGCGCGATGGAAGAGCTGGCACTGCGGCTTTCGCATTGCAGCCGGCTGCACGCGGCGGGCGAGGCGAACGATCTACGCAAATGCGCCCGTTCCCTGATCGCGATATCAGAACAGATCGGCATGTTGGTGCTGGCCCGCGTCGCGGCCGACGTCATCGAAGCGCTGGATGGCAATGATGGTCCAGCCGTGGCAGCGACGCTCGGCAGGCTGTTGCGGATCGGCGAGCAATCGTTAAGCGCCATTTGGGACTTGCAGGACATCACGATCTGATCCCTTGCGCCGCCATCAGATCAGACTAGGCTGCGAGGGCGATTTTTTGAAAGGCGCCCTCTTATGACTTCCCTGTTTGCCGATGCTGACGATCAGACAATTCCGCTACACATCATAGATGAAGACTCGCTTGAGGTGTGGTTGGGCGACCAGCCCCAAGCGGTTCAGGCATGGGTATCCGCGAATGGGTTCGCGGCGCGGATCGGGCAGGTTTTACTGATCCCGAATGATGCTGGTTTACCACTGATGGCGCTTGCGGGATATGGCACAGCGAAATCGCGCGCACGGGGACGTTTTCATCTGGCGGCTGCCGCAAGCAAACTGCCCGCAGCGTGCTATAAGATCGCATCGGGCCTGCCGGAAACCAATGCCGACATGGAAGTTCTGGGATGGCTTTTGGCCGCCTATCGGTTTGGCCGCTACAGCGAAACCACCGCCATGGGGGCGAAGCTCACGCGGCCTGAGGAGCTGGATACCGCACGGCTGGAAATCCTTGCGCAGGCTGAAATACTGACCCGGGATTTGATCAATACGCCCGCAAATGACATGGGCCCCCCGGATCTTGAAGCCGCAGCGCAAGACCTCGCCCAACAGCATGGCGCATCGATCGAGGTTATTCTTGGCGATGACTTGCTGGCGCAGGATTTTCCGCTGATCCACACGGTCGGGCGCGCGGCGGATCGCGCGCCACGCCTGATTGACATGAAATGGGGCGACAGCGGACCCAAGATCACCTTGGTTGGCAAGGGCGTGTGTTTTGATACCGGTGGGCTGAATCTGAAACCGGGCGCGTCGATGGGTTTGATGAAAAAGGACATGGGCGGGGCGGCCAATGTCCTTGGACTGGCGCATATGATTATGGCGTCCAAGCCTGACATCAGCCTGCGCGTCCTTATTCCGGCTGTTGAAAATTCAGTGGCTGGCAATGCGTTTCGACCGGGCGATATCCTGCCGTCGCGCAAGGGTCTGAGCGTTGAAATCAACAACACCGACGCAGAGGGGCGTCTGGTTCTGGCCGACGCGCTGACCTACGCACAGGAAGGCGCGCCAGACCTCATCATCTCGATGGCGACGCTAACCGGGGCGGCCCGTGTTGCTGTGGGTCCTGATCTGGCACCTTATTACTGCGACGATCCTGATTTTGTTACCGCGCTTGAAAACGCTGCCACGCGCCAATGCGACCCGGTTTGGCGCATGCCCTTTCACACTCCTTACGAATCGATGATTGAACCGGGAATTGCGGATCTGGACAACGCGCCAAAAGGCGGGTTTGCCGGTTCCATCACCGCAGCGCTTTTCCTGCGACGATTCGTGGGCGAAAGCGCCTACGCGCATTTTGACGTTTATGGCTGGAACCCGAGCGATGCGCCGGGACGCCCGAAGGGTGGCGCAGGTCAGGCGACCCGCGCCTTGCTGGAGGTCATTAAAGCCATGCAAACGTCATGACAGATCGTCGCGTGACGCCTGATCCGGCCCATGTGACCCTCGACACACCTGCGCAGATTAAGGTGCCCGTCGCCGATTTGCATCAAAACCCTGCGGGACCGCGCGACAGGCAGGTTCTGTTTGGCGAGCGTGCGACCATACTGGGGCGTATGGAAAATCACAGCCTGATCCGGGCACAAAAGGACGGGTATTGCGGATGGGTATCCGATATTGCTTTAGGGTCGGTGTATCCGGTGACGCACCGTGTCACAAGCCGTGCCACGCATGTCTATGCGGAGGCGAATTTCAAATCACCGGACCTGATGCATGTGGGCTTTGGTGCCGGGCTGAATGTCGTTTCAGAAACCGCAACCTTTGTTGAGACGCCGCAGGGGTTTGTCCCGAGGCAACATGTGCGACCAGCAGAAGCGCGCGCCACCGACCCGGCCACAATCGCGGAACTCTTTTTGGGGGTGCCATATCTCTGGGGCGGAAACGCGCATCTCGGGATTGATTGTTCCGGTCTGGTGCAAGCGGCCTGTCTGGCCTGTGGCATCGCCTGTCCCGGTGACAGCGACCAACAGGAAAAACAGCTTGGCGTAACGTTGCCGCCCGGTTCAGCGTTACAACGCAATGACGTGATTTTCTGGAAAGGTCATGTGGCGCTGGTTCTGGACAAGGATACGCTGATCCATGCGAATGCCGGGCATATGCTGGTGACAACTGAACCCATCACAGACGCCTTGGCGCGAATTGAAATGCAAGGCGACGGGGTGCCGACAGAATTCAAAAGGCTGGAAATGCCCACCTGACGGGGGCAATGGTCACTCGACGGCGCGAATGAGTTTGCGTTCCAGCACCCTCAGTACTTTTTTCAGATCATGACCCCGGCGGATGATCTGCCCATCCATCCCGACAACAGCATACATCCCTTGCTTGTCGCGCATCTTTGGACGTTTTTCGATACGATAGAGCGGCGTCTCGGCGGTGCGGCGGAATACCGAAAAGATGGCAACATCCTTGAGACAGGAAATTCCGTAGTCACGCCATTCTCCCGCTGCCACAAACCGCCCGTAAAGCGACAGGATCACGGATAACTCTGTGCGGTGAAAAGCAACCTGACTGGGCGGCATCTGATGAAGGGTGCTGGTCGGGGGGACATGGTAATTCATATGGCCAGAGTTGCGCCCTTTTCCACGCGAATCAAGCTCTGAAATGCGCAGGCGCGTCAGAACATCCTCTCAGGCATAGGTACCTTGGCAAAACCATCCCGAAGACATCAGATGCCCATGGGCATAGAACAACCATAACCGCTGGCCGTCTTCGGTCTCAGTGCTCCAGTAATCCCGCACACCACTGCGCCAGTTGGGATCATCCAGCCACCATTCGGGCGCGATACGTTCTGGCCCGATCGCCCGGACAGCGCGCAGGCGCTGCCCCCGCCAGCGAAAGACATCGGGTACTTTCGGGCTGTCCGGGGCCTGTACGGGTTCAGGCTGCCAGATCAGCAGGGGCCGCGGGTTGGGCGGGTCGGGCCATGGCCCGTCAAAAGGGGTCGACCATGCCGCGGCGTGGACGGTTGAGGCCTTTTCAGGGATATGGCTGGAGGCAGGTTTGAGCCGCGTAATCGCCTCAAGCCCGACGCGCGCGCCAATCCGCCCGATCAGATCGTCCATCGACGTGTTACTGGCCAGACGGGTGCTCACTGCGGCACCTGCCTCAAGATGCCCCACCGGGGTGCGGGCGTGGATCGGTTCGGTCTGCACCGCTTCGAGCCGGAGCATGTCGATCCCGAAGCCTGCGTCGATACTGCCCAGCTTGAGCGCAATCAGCGGTTTGATCTGCGCAGGTTCGCGCGCGGCACGCGCCAGCCCCACCTCAACCGATTGTATGTCGTGATCCGTCCGATAGGCCTGAAACAGAACACGGCGCGCCCCGCGCCCCTTTTTCTCAAGACTTTCGCACAGCCGGGGCAGCAAGCGGTCAAGCCCCGCCAGCAAATCACTTTCCAGCCCGATGGGGTCCGGCAGGGTCATGCGGACGGCAAAATGCGCAGGCGCGCGCGCGGGCGAGACCGGTTCGGGGGCAGAGCCCATCGCCTGATCCATCCGCATCACAAGACCCCGGCCAAACCTGCGGGCCAGCACGGCCCTCGGTTGGCCCAGCAGATCACCGACGCGCCGGATACCAAGACGGGACAGCTGCGATGTCATCTCAGCATCAAGCCGCAGCGCCGCCACAGGCAAAGGGCTCAGCGCGCAATAGGTCTGCCCCGGGGCCGAAATAGGGTGTGCCCCTGCCGCAGGTCCCGGCGTGACAACAGGGGCCGCACCACCTTTGGTCCAATGTCGGCGCTTGCTGGCGCGTGAGCGTGTGGCGCGGGCTTCCTGATCAATGGCGTCGCCTGTGCGGTGCGACCCTGCGGATTGCCCGGCAAAGCGCGCCAATGCCCACGCTGCCCCACGGGTATCCGCAAGCCCCATCCGCACCGACAGCCCCAGATCCTCGCAATCCTGTTGCACCACCTGCAACAACGATTCCTCGCCCCCGAAAAGATGCGCGCATCCGGTCAGGTCAATCACCAGCGCGTCATCCCCTTCGGGCGCAACCCATGGGCTGAATTTTCCGGCCCAGCGTTGCAATGCAGTTAAAAATGCAGCCTCGGCTGGCTGGCTGCGCGCCCGTGTCACCAGTTTTTCACACATGGCATGGGCATCGCGCACCGGCTGACCCACACGCAGACCGGCCTGCGCGGCTGCCGCGCTCAAAGAGGTCAACACCTGGCTGTTATGCTGTTCCTCGACCACACCCAAAGGCACAGTGGCCAGTTGCGGATTGCGCCGCATAAGCCGATCCGCCCCGAAATGCGGAAACCAGATGGAGAGGATACGTCGGGTTTTCATGGCAGCAGCGACCAGACAGATTCGTTTGTTCTTATTTTGTTCTCAACATATCTAGCCCTGTGACAGGGGCGAGTCGAGTCCGCTCAAGCGCCGTATCGCGCCATGAAGGTTTCGACGGCACTGTCCACCACGCGAATGATTTCCGCCTCGCTGACCTTGTCAATCACACCAAAGATCAGACGCGGCCAGACGTCTGATTTGCATAATTCGCCGAACTGATCCGCCGCCATGAGAGGGTCAGACATGCGCAATTGCCCGCGCGCTTCGGCGTGCTTGAAATAGGCCGCCATTTCGGTGCGGAAAATCGCTGGGCCCGAATTATAGAACTTCTGCCCCAGATCCGGGAACCGCTCGGATTCAGCGACGCAGATCCGGAAAATCTTTTGTCCGAAATCTGACGTGATAAACCGCAGGAAATGCTGCCCCGTCTGCGCCAGCACATCTTGCGGAGAGGCCTCCATATCAATCTTGTCCATCGCGCCGCGGGCCTGACGCTGACATTCGGCGGTTGCAACCTCCATGAACAGCAGTCGTTTGTCCGGGAAATAGCTGTACAAGGTTGCTTTTGACACATTGGCCACGCGCGCGATTTCATCCACGCTGGCCCCCTCAAAGCCATCCGCCATAAAGACGTCGCGCGCCCCATCCAGAACCTGATCGAATTTTCGTCCCTTGCGGATCGCCAGAGTTGCAACAGTCATAGGGTCCTCGGATGCCAGAGGCCTCAACTATAAACCGAACGGTTCAGTTCCCAAGGAGAAAATACAAATTGCTTTAGTGTCTGAATGTCTGGCGACCTATTTGCATCTGTTAACAACGCTGGTGCTGGACCCTGTGCGCCCGTTCTGTTTGGGACAATCCGTTGGATGTGATCAGAATAATGCGCACATCGTTCTGGCGCATCACGCATCAAGTGATAAGACACAGAAAGCAGTTTGCCTGACCGGACCAGACCACAGAAAGGGAAACACGCCCGGCGTGTCGGTATGATTGAAATCTTCTTTAAGACAGTCCCGTTCTTTGCGCTGATCGGCCTGGGCTATTGGGCCGGTCGCATTCGGTTCTTTACCGAAGAGGCGACCGCCTATCTGACGAAATTCGTCTTTTACTTTGCCCTCAGCGCGATGTTGTTCCGGTTTTCCGCGAATCTCTCTTTCGCGGATGTGTGGGACACGAACCTTGTCAGCGGCTATCTGCTGGGCACCGTTGCTGTCTATTTGATCGCGACCATCGTGGGCATGATCCGCCGGCTTGATGTGGCAACGGTCGCGGTCGAGGCGCAATGCGCAGCCATCGGCAATGTTGGCTTTCTTGGCATTCCCATGCTTGCTTTGTTGCTGGGCGAGGCTGCGATTGGCGTCATCATGATGGCGCTTGCCGTTGATCTGATCGTGTTTTCCAGCCTGATTGTCATCCTGATCACCGGGTCACGCGACGGGCGCTTCAGCCTGCGTATCCTGCGCACGATTGCGCTGGGGCTTGTCAAAAACCCCATGATCCTCGCGATCACCTCCGGCCTTTTGTGGTCCGCCCTTGCCATTCCGATCCCCACACCGATGAACGACTTTCTGACCATATTGGGTGGGGCCGCGACCCCCGGTGCCCTGTTCGCCATCGGTGCCTCACTGGCCTCAAAATCGGCAGAGCGGCTTGTGATCGCGGGCTGGCTCAGCTTTTGCAAACTGGTGCTGCACCCGCTTTTTGTGGCCATCGGTGTGATCATCCTGTTCCCGGTCGACCCCTACACCGCCGCCGTTGTCATCTCAGCCTCCGCGCTGCCTGTTGCAGGCAATGTCTATATTCTGGCGCAGCATTACGGCGTTGCATCGCACCGGGTATCCGCCGCCATTCTGGTGTCTACCGTGATCAGCATCGTATCCGTTAGCTTTGTCATTGGCCTCGTGGCACCGATATGAAAGCTCGGGGGCTTGCCGACGGGCGGATCACGCGATAGCCAATGAGCGAACACAAAAGGGAGACCCGCAATGGAAACGATTTCTGAAAACGCCTGTTTCGGCGGCACACAGGGTGTCTATTCTCACACATCGGCCAGTTGCAATTGTGACATGACGTTCGGTCTGTTTCTGCCGGAGGAAGCACAGGACGGCCCCGTGCCGCTGTTGTGGTTCCTGTCGGGCCTGACCTGCACGCATGAAAACGCGATGATCAAGGCCGGTGCGCAGTCCTGGGCGGCAGAGCACGGCATCGCGCTGGTCTTTCCCGATACCTCACCACGCGGTGAGGGCGTGGCCGATGATGACGCCTATGATCTGGGACAAGGTGCGGGGTTTTACGTGAACGCCACGCAAGCTCCTTGGTCGTCGCATTTCAAGATGTGGGATTATGTGACCGAGGAATTGCCAAATTTGCTGGAGCAGAATTTTGCGCTCGACATGAAGCGGCAGGCCATCACGGGCCATTCCATGGGCGGGCATGGCGCTTTGACGATTGCGATGTCCTTGCCGGGGCGTTTCCGCTCCGTCTCTGCCTTCGCGCCGATCTCTCATCCGACCGCCAGTGACTGGGGCCGCAAACAGCTAGGCGCCTACCTTGGCGATGATCAAAGCACATGGGCCGCACATGATTCGACGCTTTTGATGCGCGAAAAGGGCTTTGACGGGCCGATGCTGGTGGATACCGGCACCAAAGACCAATTCATTGATCTGCTCCAGCCCGAAGCGCTGGCCGAAGCGGTCAATACACGCCGTCAACAGGCGGTGCTGCGGCTGCAACCGGGCTATGACCACAGCTATTTCTTTATCGCCACCTTCATGGAGGAACACATCGCCTTTCACGCCGACGCGCTTTACGCATGACAGCGCTTTACATCGACGCGGATGCCTGCCCGGTCAAATCCGAAGCCGAGCGCGTTGCCACAAGGCACCGGGTCAAGGTGTATATCGTGTCCAATGGCGGGTTAAGGCCATCGCAAAACCCGCTGGTGGAAACCGTGATCGTGCCGGACGGGCCGGATGTGGCAGACATGTGGATCGCGGATCGCTGCGGCACCGGGGATGTGGTCGTGACAGGCGACATTCCACTGGCCGCAAAGTGTATCGAGGCGGGCGCGCTGGTGCTGAAACACAATGGCGAAGCGCTCACCTCGGCCAATATCGGCAATGTGCTGGCCAGCCGCGATCTGATGACAGACCTGCGCGCCGCTGATCCATTCCGGCAAGGCGGTGGCAAGAGCTTTGGCAAGGCGGATCGGTCCCGGTTCCTCGACGGGCTGGAACGCACTTTGCGCAAGGCCGCCACGCTGGCCTAACCCAAGGAAAGAAAGCCGATATGAGCGATAACCCGACACCACAGGCCGTCATTTTCGATGTGGGGAATGTATTGATCGAATGGGATCCGGACCGATTTTACGACCGTGCCATCGGCGAGGACCGCCGTCGCGCCATGTTCGAGGCGTTGGACCTGCATGCGATGAACGAGCGTATCGACCTCGGCGAACACTTCACCGACACGATCTATGCCGAGGCCGATAAATACCCCGACTGGCGGGCGGAAATCCGGATGTGGCACGATCGGTGGATCGAGATGGCCTCACCCGTGATCGACCATTCCGTCAGGTTGATGAAAGCACTGCAGGCCAAGGGGGTGCCGGTGTTTTCGCTGACGAATTTTGGTGTGGAAAGCTATGATCATGCCGCAACGCATTACCCGTTCCTGCGCGAGTTTGATCGCGATTTCATCTCGGGCCATATGCGCATGATCAAGCCCGACCCCGCAATTTACGCTCAGGTTGAGGCGACCGCAGGCATCAAGGGCGACGCACTGCTGTTTGCGGATGATCGCGATGACAATATCGCCGCCGCACAGGGTTTTGGCTGGCAAACCCATCTGTTTGAAGGGCCGCAAGGCTGGGCCGACCGGCTGGTGGCATCGGGATTGCTCGACCCCGGAGAAGCCGCATGACCACCATTCCCATCATCCCCTTTTCTGAAGGGGAGGCAGTGCTGGACTGGATTGGGCTGACGGATGCCTTGGCCGCAGGCCACCTGTTGCCCAAGGCTGAAATTGCCGACACGTTTTTGTACCGCGACCCTGATACGCTGCTGAACCGGGCGGCGTGGATCGACGGTCTGGGCCTTGCGGTCAAGTCGGCCACGATCTTCCCCGGCAACACGGCGCAGGGGCTGTCGAGCGTCAATGGCGGCGTCACGCTCTATTGCGACAAGACCGGCACGCTGGAGGCGATTGTCGATTTCCACCTTGTGACCAAATGGAAAACCGCCGGGGACAGCCTGCTGGCCGCGCGCCGTCTGGCACGGGCCGACAGCCGCACCATTCTGATCGTGGGCGCAGGCACACAGGCGCGTGCACTGCACAGCGCCTATTCAGCGCTTTTCCCGGACGCGCAGTTTACCGTCTGGAACCGCACCGCGCAGAACGCAGAGCAGCTTGCCCGCGAAATCCCCAGCATCGCCATCGCTGAGGATCTGGAAACAGCGGTCAGGGCCGCAGATATCGTAACGGCGGCGACCATGACGACCACGCCGCTGATCCGTGGCGCGTGGCTGCAACCGGGTCAGCACATTGATCTGATCGGGGCCTACCGACCCGATATGCGCGAGGTCGATGACGATGCCCTGCAGCGGGCCCGCGTTTTTGTCGACAGCCTTGACACGACCGTCGATCACATTGGCGAGTTAAAAATTCCGATTGCGGCAGGCGCGTTCAGTGCCGATCAGATCGTGGCGGATTACTATGCACCGGAATCGTTCAAACGCCAGAGCGACGATGAAATCACCCTGTTCAAGAATGGCGGTGGCGCGCATCTGGACCTCATGACCAGCCGCTTCATTCTGGAGCGCTGGCAGGCACAGGCCGCATGATCTGGGCACTGCTGCTACTGGCGGGCATTGCGGCAGCACCCTTTGTGATCGAGGCCCTGCGCCGCCCCATGAACGCCGCCGCGCGCAAATCGGCCCCGGGCGCGTTTATTGAGCTGTCGCAAGGGGTCACGCATTATCAATGGTCCGGCCCGGCAGAGGGCCCTGTCATCGTCTGCATCCACGGGCTGACAACGCCGAGCTTTGTCTGGCAGGGTCTGCGCCCTGCGCTTGAGCGGCGGGGGTTTCGTGTTCTGACCTATGACCTATACGGGCGCGGCTACTCCGACCGACCCAAAGGCGTGCAGAACCCCGCATTTTTCCTGCAGCAGTTGAACGACCTGCTGGCCAGTCAAGGGGTACGAACGGACATAACCGTGATCGGCTATTCGATGGGCGGGGCGATTGCGGCCCTCTTTGCGGCGGATCGACCGCAGGATATCCGGCGGATGGTCCTGTTGGCCCCTGCCGGGATGCGCCCGGTCGGGTCGGGCCTGTTCAAAGCGGCGGTGCAAAACGCCGTTCTGGGACGCTGGGTCATGCTGTCCCTTTACCCGTCGATCCTGCGCAAGGGCCTGCGCGCAGAGGCGCATGTGCCATCCAGCGTGCCGGGGATCAATGCGCTGCAGCATGCCGAGTTGACGTGGCGTGGCTTTGTCCCGGCGGTCCACTCCAGCCTGCTTGGTATGCTGAGCGATGGTCTTGCGGCTGAACATGCCTCACTGGCGCAGCAGAAGGTTCCGGTCATGGCGATCTGGGGTGCAGCGGATGATGTGATCCCCTTGGCCGCCAAGGATCAGCTTGCTGAATGGAACCCAAACGCCGAGCAACGGGTAATCCCGGACGCAGGTCATGGGCTGACCTATACGCATTGCGATGAAATTGACGCCCTGCTTGCGCCTTTTCTTGCAAAGGATGCCTAAACGGTCTGCAACCCTTCCAGCCGCCGTTCGCGTATCGGCAGATGTATGACTGCGCTGAACGCCCCGACGGCCAGACCGATCCACCACACCAGCGTATAATCCCCGTAGACATCATACATGCGCCCACCCAGCCAGATGCCCAGAAAGCCCCCCAACTGATGGCTCAGGAACACGATACCATACAGAGTGCCCATATAGCGCAGCCCGTAGATATGCGCGATCAGCCCCGAGGTCAGCGGAATGGTCGCCAACCACAGTGACCCCATGGCGAGCGAGAAAAGAATGACGCTCGTCGGTGTGATCGGGAACATGATGAACAGCGCCCCGACAACCGTTCGCGCCGTATAAATTCCGGCCAGCAGGTATTTCTTGGAATAGTATTTACCGGCCCAACCAGCCAGCAACGTACCCGCGATATTGGCAAGCCCGATGAGGGAAATAGCCACCGCCCCCAATGCAGAGGTCGTACTGATCCCCATACTGTCGAGCATACCACCCGGCATGATCGGACCGCATAGCTCGGTCACAAAGGCGGGTAAATGCGCCGTGATGAACCCAAGCTGATACCCGCAGGAAAAGAACCCGAGGTAGATGAAGGTAAAAGACGGGTCCCGAAAGGCCTTGCCAAGGATCTCCTTGAGGCTTTCCTCAAGGTCGGTTTTTGTGGCCATGGCCGGTGCGCGCATCATCGGTAGCGTCAAAAGAATGGCGAGGATCGCGACAGCAAAAACCACAAAAGTCGCCTGCCACGACATGAAAGACAGCAACCATTCCGCGATGGGCGGTCCAAATATCTGCCCACCGCTGCCTGCCGCAGAGACAATCGCCAGCGACATGGACCGGTTTTCGGCAGAGGACGCACGCCCCACAACGGCGAGGATCACGCCAAACCCGGTGCCCGCAATCCCAAAGCCTAAGAGCCACGCATAAAGCTGATGCTCAATAGGCGTGCTGGCCCCTGCCGACAGCAAAAGCCCCAGCGCGTAAATGATGGCACCGAGCACGATCGACTTTCTGTCGCCAATCTTCTCTGCCAGCGCGCCGAAAAGCGGCTGACCGATCCCCCAGGCCAGGTTCTGGATCGCAATCGCAAGGGAGAATTCGGCCCGCAGCCACCCAAACTCCTCAGCAATTGGAATCTGGAACACGCCAAAGGTCGACCGGATCGCAAAGCTGACGATGATGATCGCGCAGCCAACAATCAGAACCGGCGTGAAAAGTGGGGCGGGTTTGGGCAAAATGTGATCCTTGATGTGTGGGCAGACTACGATGTCGGATCAAAACGTCAAATCAGCAGTTTTTATGCCCACCGCACAATTCTTGATATCACCCGCCTCTTTTCTCGCGCAGCCACAGTCGCTATTGGGGATTATGACCAGCCTGTCGCAACACTACATGAGCCTCACGCAAGACGGCACGCTCATCGCCGATCCGGCGCAGATTGCGGCTTTGCCCGAATTTGAACGTGTGCATGACGCCCTGTTGCAGCCCGTCAAGAAAGGGCTGTTCCGCAAGGCACCGGAACCGCCAAAGGGTGTCTATTTCTGGGGGGGCGTGGGGCGCGGAAAATCCATGTTGATGGATCTGTTCGTGGAGCACCTTGACGGCATTCCAGCGCGCCGCGTGCATTTTCATGCCTTCATGCAGGAAATACACGCCGCCATGCATGAGGTGCGCAAATCCGGCGTCGAAGACGCGATCAGCCCGGTTGCCGCCGATGTTGCCGCCTCCGTGCGCTTGCTCGCCTTTGACGAGATGCAGATCAGCGATATTACCGACGCGATGATCGTCGGCCGTCTGTTTGAGGCGCTGTTCAGCGCGGGCGTCGTGGTCATCACCACGTCGAACCGGCATCCGGATGAGCTCTATAAAAATGGGTTGAACCGCGATCTTTTCCTGCCGTTCATCGCCCTGATCAAAGAGCGCATGGTCGTGCATGAATTGGTCAGCCCGACCGATTACCGACAGGACCGGCTCGGGGGGCAGCAGGTCTATTTCACGCCGGTCAATTCTGACGCGCGCAAGGCCATGGATGCGGTTTGGGACGATCTGGCCGGGGGGCCGGGCACCCCGCTTATCCTCAAGGTCAAAGGTCGGGATGTCGAACTCCCGGCCTTCCGCAACAGCGTGGCGCGCGCCGGGTTTCACGACCTTTGCGGCAAGCCATTGGGGCCCGCAGATTATCTGACCCTGGCCGAAGCTGTAAAAGTGCTGATGATCGACGGTATTCCCTCTTTGTCCCGCTCGAACTTCAATGAGGCGAAGCGGTTCGTGACGCTGATTGATGCGCTTTACGAGGCCAAGGTGCGCCTGATCTGCTCGGCAGCGGCGAAACCGGAAATGCTCTATGTCGAGGGCGAAGGCACGTTTGAGTTCGAACGCACGGCCTCAAGACTGCGCGAGATGCAGGGGAGCGACTGGGGGCAATAGCGCCCCTACCCGTTTTCGCGCAAGATCGCACCGGCCAGATAGAGCGAGCCGCAAATCAGCACCCGCGCCTGTGGCGTGGTTGCGACGATTTTCGCCAGCGCCGCCCCCACATCATCCGCCACATCCGCCGAAAATCCGACATCGCGTGCCGCTTCGGCGGTGGCCTCGGCAGGTAGTGTGCTGGCTTCACCGGGAATGGACACAGCGGTCAGATCCTGCGTCACAGCGGCCAGCGGGCGCAGATACCCGTCGATATCCTTGGTGTTCAACATCCCGCAAATCAGACGCGTTGGCCGCTCAGACAGGGTTTGAAGGTGCGCGGCCAGTGCATCACCCGCTGCGGGGTTATGCCCCCCATCAAGCCAAAGCTCCGCCTGCGGTGCGGCATCCGTCAGAGGCCCGGTTTTCAGGCGCTGCATACGGGCGGGCCAGAAGGCGGTTGTGACCGCAGCTTCGGCGGCGTGTTCGTCAAACCCGAGATGGCGCAGAGCGGTCAGTGCCGCGCCCGCGTTCATAATCTGATGCGCGCCGGGCAGGTTGGGCATCGGTAAATCCAGCAAGCCGGTATCATCCTGATAGCTGATCCGATCGCGATCAGGCCCCACGTGCCACTGCTGCCCATAGGCCAGCAGCGGCGCTGCGTGACGGCGTGCGACCTCTTCGATAACCTCCATGCCATCATCGGCCTGACGCGACACGATGCAGGGCACGCCCGGTTTGATAATGCCCGCCTTTTCAAAAGCAATCTTGCGCAGCGTATCCCCAAGAAACTGCTCGTGGTCCATGGAGACCGGCGTGATCATGGTCAGCACCGGGTCATCCACCACATTCGTCGCATCCAGCCGCCCGCCCAGACCAACCTCAAGCAGCGTAAAATCGGCGGATGTGCGCGAAAACGCCAGCAGGGCGGCACAGGTAGTGATTTCGAAATAGGTGATGTCGCCACCCCCGTTCGCGGCGTAGCATTCATCGAGCACTGCCGTGAGGTCTGCTTCGGAAATCAAATCTCCCGCCACACGGATGCGTTCGTGAAAGCGCGCCAGATGCGGACTGGTATAGGCGTGAACAGACTTTCCCGCAGCCTCCAGCCCGGCGCGGATCATCGCTTGTGTCGAGCCTTTGCCATTCGTGCCTGCGATGTGGATCACAGGCGGCAGATTGCGTTGCGGATTGCCCAGCGCATCCAACAGCCGCCAGACGCGGTCCAGCGTGAGGTCGATCACCTTGGGATGCAACGCCATCATCCGCTCAAGAATAACGTCAGACGACTGAGCGTTCATTTCCCGGCACTATCCGATGAAGTCTCTGACGCGCCTTCGCTCAACGGTGCTGCATTCGGATCAGGCGGCGGCAAATCCCCCCGCACAGCGGGTGGCAGGCCCAGCAACATGCGCGTGATGGTGATCAGTTCATCCCGCATTTTCATGCGGTGTGTCACCCGGTCCAGCATGCCATGATCCAGCAGGTATTCAGCGCGCTGAAAACCCTCGGGCAGCTTTTCACGGATTGTCTGTTCGATCACACGCGGACCGGCAAAACATATCAGCGCATTGGGTTCGGCAATATGCACATCCCCCAGCATGGCGTAGCTGGCTGTCACACCGCCCGTGGTCGGATGGGTCAGCACGACGATATAAGGCAGACCCGCCTCTTTGAGCATTTGCACCGCAACTGTCGTGCGCGGCATCTGCATCAGCGACAAAATACCCTCCTGCATGCGCGCGCCACCGGCGGCGGAAAACAGGATCAACGGGCGCTTGAGCCGGACCGCTTCCTGCGCGGCTGCAATGATGGCATTGCCCACATACATGCCCATGGATCCCGCCATGAACGAAAAGTCCTGCGCAGCGGCAACAATGGGTGTGCGACCGATTTCCCCACAGCCGACAAGCATTGCTTCGGCTTCCGATGTTTCTTTCTGGGCCGCCTTCAAACGATCCGGGTATTTTTTCTGATCCCGAAACCCGAGCGGATCAACGGTTGGCGGCGTGACTTCAACATCCGTGAAAACACCGCCATCGAACAATGCAGTCAACCGATCGCGGGCGGTGATGTTCATATGATGATCGCAACTGGTGCAGACATTCAGATTGTCCGACACCTCGCGATGAAAAAGCATCGTGCCGCATTCCGGGCATTTGGTCCAAAGATTGTCTGGTGTCTCTCTGCGCGAAAAAATCGAATTGATCCGCGGGCGGACGTAATTGGTGATCCAGTTCATAGCGACGCCCCTGTGGCCTTGTTCAGCTTTAGATAATCGCCCTCGCGGGAAAGTGCAATCAGCGCCGGATCGCCAATCGGGCCGCCAGCCACGTTACCACCATCATGGCGAATTCTACCGGCAGCCAAGCGCGCAGCTCTTGGGTGTCAGTCAGGGCAAAGGGGCTGAGATAGAGCGCCAGACCAGACAGGCTGTCGGGCATTGAGACAAAAAGGATGGCGATGACGTTATTGACGAAATGCACGGCAATCGCTGGTCCCAGTGTGCCAGCACGCGCCGTCAGATCAGCCATCAGAACGCCGAAAATCACTGACCAGACCATGATGATATTGGCGTTTTCCCCGGCCTCTTCAGGCATATAGTGCCCCAGACCAAACAACACCGACGGCACCAAAAGAAAGATCAGCGGCGATCTGAAGCGTGCCGCCAGTTGTTGCTGCAGATACCCGCGAAACAGGATTTCCTCGGCACTGACCTGCACGATGATCGCAACGATCGCAAAAGGGAGCACCACAAGCCAAGCGCCGAAGTTCACATTGGGCACCAACGGCGCGCCCATGTCCCAAGGCGGCAGCGCAAATACCGCAGCGTTAAGGATCACAAGCATCAGCAGAACCACGGTAAACTGGCTGCGAAACAGGGTGGCGTTCCCAAAGACGGCGGATATGCCCCGGTTATGGGCGACCTTCAGCGCGACGGTAACCGCCACCGTCAGCAGGCCGAACGATAACAACAAGAACATAACCGATAGCTGTGACATCTGGCCATCTCTGCCAGTCAACGCCCCATAGGTTTCAGAGCCGAGAAGCGTAAAAAGAGACTGATGCAAAAACTGATTGGCCAGCAGAAAAACACCTGCGATCAGGATCACGCCAATCACCAACCGCCAAACCTGTGCCTTGGGCCGCGCCGGTGTAATCAGCGCCTCATGTGCGCGGTATGCTCTAAACAAGGACACGCAAACTCTCTATTCCGCTGCCTTTGAACGCTGCTGATCCGAGCGCCCTGCGGCTTGCTGCTCTTCGGCAACTTCGCGAATGCTCACCCCTGATGCACGCAGCACTTCCGCAGCACCAGACAGATGGCTTGCCACTGTTTTCAAAAGGCTCATCAGCACGTCGGGATCGTCCCCGATCACGGCGCGAAACTGCTCTGCGCCGATCCGCAGGAACTGGCTGTCTGTCTGGGCGATCAGGTCAAGCTGGCGCGGCTCATCCAGAATAATCGCGAGGTCGCCAATCAACCGCCCCGGCTCAACCTTTGTCACTTCCTGACGGGTGCCGGAGTTGTCGACATAGCTCATCATCGCGTTGCCGGAGAGGCATAGATAGACCGCATCCGCCCGCTCACCCATTGAGAATATCTGTTTGCCCTTGGGCGCGTCATACCACTGAGCAGCGAAAGCCAGCAGCCGCTGACTGCGCGCCTCCAGATCAGAAAACAACGCAGTGCGCGAGATCACCCGGATTTTACGCCTCAGATCGTCCGAGCCAGAGGCATCATCCTCAACCTCTTCCACATCGGATTCGCCGTCAATCCGGCCATTTTTGATTTCGATATGCAGATCATACGCCTGCGGGTTTTCAAAATTATCCTCAAGGAAAATCATGGTGGTCTTGGGCAGCAACTCCTGAAGGCGCGCCCGGGTGCGCTGGCGGGACGTTGCATCATGGCTGGCCAAAACCGTATCGAGGATGAGAATATCGGGCCGCTTGATGCCCGCCCTGCTGAAAGCTGCACGTTCCTGAAAGATGTTCGTCATATTCGAGCCCGCCAACCCGGTTGGAACATCAAGGACCGTCTCTGCGACGAGCCGTTTCAGGCCTTTTTCCGCGAGCACCTCGGCGACGATGTCCTCGATCAATTCGCCCTGTACACCCGCAAAGGCCGCAATTCGCCCATAAAGAACGTTGTCCATCAACGTCAGACGCGGCAGGTAATTCTCGGGCGCGACAGGAACAAACAAGTCCTTCAGGCGGTTGCGAATTTCCTCGCTCTTGGTTTTACGGATTTCAACGATTTCCTGTTTGAAGCTTTCGGGAAAACCCGGGCCTATCTGCTCTGCGGTGAAGGCAAATGGCACTGTCAGCAACAGTGCGAATTCTTCTTCGCTGATCGCCTGATCGCCTCTGTCCTTACGGCGCATGGCGATATCTACCAGCTTTTCATACAGTTCTTCTTCGATCCCCAGTGCGGTAAACAGGGGGTGGCTCGTGCCATCCATGCCAAAGGTCTGGTGCAACGTTTCGATCAGCGTCTGGGAAATGGCGATCCCCTGCTCTGCGAGGCCAATTTCGGTGAACAGGCGCAGAAAGTTGCTCTCTGATGCAAGGTTCTGTTGCGTGATGTGTTTTCTGGGCGAGGCGAACATCAGGTTCCCCCCCAAGGGGACCGACGGGTTGAACTCATCCGGGTCAAAGCGATTGACCAGCGACGCAAGCCCCCGTTCCTGTAGCCGCGCATGCACGTCATCGCGCAAATCAACCAGCTGCTGCGCAAGTTCCGGGTGTTTCGCCGGGTCCATGCGCGCATCCAGCATGCGGCGGAACATGATGTCATCCGTGCCCATGGCTTCGACAAGATGGAACCACCATCCGCGTATTTCTTCGGCGGTATTCAGACCGGCAAGCTGCGGGTCGAGCCAGTCCGCTTTGGTGCTGTCCAGACTGTTGCCGGAACGTTGCGCCTCGATTGCCGCTTTGTCTTTGTGCTGTGGGTCCCACAAAACGGTTTTCGGGCTGGTTTTGAGCGGCATGAACAGGTTTTCACCCAAAGTGCCGTTAAACAGGTAGGGCCGCGAGTGTGCATACCCGATGCGCGCGGCCACAACAGCTTGATGCAATTCATTCAGATGCCTGCCGGCAATTGTGATATCGCCCCGCGCGGGGATGACCTCTCGCGTCAACAGTTCGGCAAAAGCGATACGCTCGGACTGGTTGGTGGATTTGACAGCAACGCGCGCACCTGCTGGAATCTCAAGATTGATGTTTTCCAGCACCGCATTGCCGTCGGCGTTGCGCACGGTCACGTTCTTCATCGAGATTGCGCCATCAAGACGCGGCATTTCGTCGGGCTCACCTTCGAACAGGCTTTCCTCAATCATGCCCTTGGGCGCGAAACGCTCGACCACAATTTCCCATCGCAGGGACATGTCCTGCACCTGATTGTAGTAGGTCAGCAACTCCTTCCACGGCGAGCTCAGATCCTTATACGCCGCGAGTGCCGCCACCAGCGCGCCCACGGTAATATCACCGCGAATGGCCAGAACGCCGCCGACCGAATAGAAAAAGAATGGCGTCAGCTGTGTGATGAAATTGTTGAGGAACTTCATGAAGAATTTTTTCTGGTAGATCTGAAAGCGAATGTCGAACAGGCGGCCCAGCCGGTCCGTGAATCCGGCCAGACGAAAACGCCAGCCACCATTGGTCCGCAGGTCCGTCACACCGGCAGCGGTTTCGCCGATTTCAGCGGCGAACTGGCGGACCTCGACAATCCGCCTTTTGTTCAACTGGTTGATTTGCCGTTGCAACATGGGGATCAGCCACGCCTGCAAGGGAATAAGCGCGATCCCCGCAAGGCCAAACCAGACGCTTTGCGCAAACAAAAAGGCCACGATGATCAACATCTGCCCGGCCTGGAAGACCGGCTGCGCCACGGCGTCCCCCATCAAACCGCCCATCGGCTCGGCCTCGGAAGTGACCATCGACACAAGCTCACCCTGCGAGGTCGATCGGAAATAGGCGCGCGGGAACCGCATCATGCGGCTCACCAACTGAAAGCGGAACCTGCGCAAAAGGCGTTCCGCCAGCACACCTTTCATGGTGTTCAGGCGCATCTTGAGCAAACCGTGGACCAGCACCGACAACAGGTAAAGCCCACACAAGATCATCAGGAACTCGACCTGCGAAACTTGGATACCATCCCAGATTTCAACGATCGAAGACGTGGCACCGATGGCGTCGTTGATGATCCGCTTGGGCAACTCCAGCGTGGCATAGAGAAACGGGAAGGTGAAAACAGTAAACAACAGCAGAACAATCTGCTGTCGTCTGGAATACTTCCAGATGAAAGAAAAAATCGAGGATTCCATATACCGGCTTTCGTCATAGGCCTGAGGACAGGCCGACTGGACCCGCAGGGCGACAGCAGTGAGTGTCCCTGCCTGACGTGCAACTTAGGTCTGTGGGCACATCAATACAAGGACGCATGTGTGGGCTGCCGTTACGCTTGAGCCTTGCGGCCCGCAGGGCGGTTGGCTATGCCTGTTCAAGGTTTTTGTTACGGAGAGACACCATGTCCAGCCAGCGCTTTGATAAATCCAAGCTGCCCAGCCGCCATGTGACCGAGGGGCCCTCACGCGCGCCGCATCGGTCCTATTATTACGCGATGGGCATGACAGAGGAAGAAATCCATCAACCGCTTGTTGGCGTGGCCACCTGCTGGAACGAGGCAGCCCCCTGTAACATCGCCCTGAACCGTCAGGCGCAATCGGTCAAGATGGGTGTGAAACGCGAAAGCGGCACGCCACGTGAATTCACCACCATCACCGTCACCGACGGCATCGCCATGGGCCATGAGGGCATGCGGTCGTCACTGGCGTCACGCGAGGCGATTGCCGATACGGTCGAACTAACCATGCGCGGGCATTGCTATGACGCGCTTGTGGGGCTGGCGGGTTGCGACAAATCCCTGCCGGGCATGATGATGGCGATGATCCGTCTGAATGTGCCATCGGTTTTCCTTTATGGCGGGTCGATCCTGCCGGGACGTGCGCCCAAGGGGGCGTCCGTGCCTGCGGAATACGTTGATCGCGATCTGACCGTTCAGGACATGTTCGAAGCGGTGGGCCATCAGCAAAACGGCACGATGACCGAAGCAGAGCTGGAAGTGCTCGAACGCGTCGCCTGCCCCTCGGCCGGAGCCTGTGGCGGGCAGTTTACCGCCAACACCATGGCCTGTGTATCCGAGGCCATCGGTCTGGCGTTGCCCAATTCTGCCGGGGCACCTGCGCCGTACGAATCCCGTGACGCCTATGCCGAAGCCTCGGGTGCGGCCGTCATGAACCTGATCGAAAAGAACATCCGCGCGCGCGATATCTGCACGCGGCAGGCCTTTGAGAATGCAGCCCGGATCGTCGCTTGTACGGGCGGGTCGACCAACGCCGGTCTGCACCTGCCTGCCATGGCGCATGAGGCGGGCATCGATTTCTTCCTCGAAGACGTCTGCGAGATCTTCCGCGACACGCCCTACTTCGTCGATCTGAAACCGGGCGGGCAGTATGTCGCCAAGGACATGTACGAAGCGGGCGGCGTGCCCGTGGTGATGAAAGAGCTGCGCAAGGCGGGTCTGTTGCACGAGGATTGCATGACCGTCACCGGCTATTCCATCGGCGAGGAACTGGACAAGGTCAGCCTTGAAGCGGACGGGCGCGTTGTCTATCCGATTGAAACACCGCTGTCGAAAACCGGTGGCGTCGTCGGCCTCAAGGGCAATCTTGCCCCCGAAGGGGCCATCGTGAAAATCGCCGGGATGGAACCGCAGCATTTGCTGTTCACCGGCCCTGCGCGCATCTTTGAATGTGAGCAGGACGCGTTTGAAGCCGTCCAGAACCGCACCTATGAAGAAGGCGATGTCTTTGTCATTCGCAACGAAGGTCCAGCAGGCGGCCCCGGCATGCGCGAGATGCTGGCGACGACCGCGGCGCTTTCCGGTCAGGGCATGGGCAAGAAAGTCGCGCTGATCACAGATGGGCGTTTCTCGGGGGCCACGCGTGGCTTTTGTGTCGGCCATGTCGGTCCAGAGGCTGCCCATGGTGGTCCAATCGCGCTGCTTGAAGACGGCGATATGATCAGCCTGAATGCGATTGAGGGGACAATCTCCGTTGACGTGTCCGAAGAGGACATGGCCGAGCGCAAAGCCAACTGGAAGGGCGCGCGCCCGACGATCTATGGTGCTGGTGCCTTGTGGAAATACGCACAACTTGTGGGGCCGACCTATCTTGGGGCCGTGACCCATCCGGGCGGTAAAGACGAAGGCCACGAGTACATGGAACTGTAAAGCACTTTGCCTGTGATTCGTATCACAGGTCGCTGCCTTTCGCTTGGGGCGCGCATCTTGCGATACGAATGCACAAGATACAACGAAAAAAGCCTCACGCGGCCCGGTGCTGCGTGAGGCTTTTTTTGGGACCAAGGACAGTCAAAAGCAGGTTCTGATCCGGCATATTTTGACACTATGAGGGCACTATCTGGCCTTCATCGCATTAAAACCCACCCTCTCTCACAAAACCAAATGACCAATGTCCAAGCTGGATATTGCGCCTGAATTGCCCCGCCTGACACGGCGGGGCGCTTCAATAACCTAGCGGTTGCTGGTTCCGATGGCCGACAGACCTTTGAGAATATCAATGGCATAGGCCAGTTGGTAATCCTCTTCGCGCAGGGCCGCTGCAGCTTCGGCTTTGGCGCGGTCTGCTTCGATCTGCTTGATCTCATCTTCCGACAGGCTGTCATTGTTCAAAGAACCGCGCAGATCCGCTTCGGAGCGGGACGGACGGTTTGTTGTCTCGTCCTCTTCTTCTTCTGCCAGACTGCGGCGTGGCTGCTCAACAACGATGTCGGGGGAAACGCCCAGAGACTGGATCGAACGACCTGACGGCGTGTAATACCGCGCAGTCGTCAGGCGCATCGCACCATCGCTGCGCAGGGGCATCACTGTTTGCACGGAGCCTTTGCCAAAACTCTTGGTACCGACAACAATCGCGCGGCGGTGATCCTGCAAAGCACCCGCTACGATCTCGGAGGCAGAGGCAGAGCCGCCATTGATCAGAACCACGATCGGTTTGCCTTCGGCAAGATCGCCAGCGGTTGCGTTGAACCGCTCTCCGTCCTGAATTTCACGACCACGGGTGGATACAATTTCACCCTTTTCCAAAAAGGCATCCGACACCCGGATCGCTTGCGTCAGCAAACCACCGGGGTTGTTGCGCAGGTCAATGACGATCCCGTTGATCGCATCAATGCCGCCTGCTTCTTCGATCTGCTCTTTGAGACCGGATTGCAGGTTGGTGTAGGTCTGATCGTTGAACGTCGTTACCCGCAGCACAACCGTATCACCCTGTGTCCGCGTGCGCACAGCGGTCAGTTTGATCGTGTCGCGAATGATGGAGACATCAAACGGCTCTGGCTCGCCCTCGCGCACCAATGTGATGATGATCTCGGACCCAACGGGGCCCCGCATCAAGGTCACCGCCTCGTCCAGCGCCAGACCGAGAACGGATTCGCCGTCAACATGCGTGATGAAATCACCTGCTTCGACGCCCGCCTCATCCGCAGGGGTGCCATCAATGGGCGAGACGACTTTGACAAAGCCTTCTTCCTGCGTGACCTCGATGCCGAGGCCGCCAAACTCGCCGCGTGTCTGAACCCGCATTTGTGCTGCGTCATCCGGGCTGAGATAGCTGGAATGCGGATCAAGCGAGGTCAGCATACCATCAATCGCAGCTTCAATCAGCTCTCCGGGGTCGACCTCTTCAACATATTGCGCACGAATGCGTTCAAAAATATCCCCGAAAAGATCAAGCTGCTCGTATACGTTGCTCGACTTTGCGGAATCCTGCGCGAGCAAGGGACCTGCGATCTGGGTTGTCGCGATGACACCAGCCAGGGTTCCGCCCAATGCCGCCATGGCAAATTTTTTCATAAATCTCTATCCATCCTTTTCTGTCCGGAACCAATCGCTCGGATCCTCAGGCGTATTTTTCACTCTTACCTCTATATAGAGCGTTTCTGAACGCCCTGTACCAGTCTGATCACCATCTGTTGACAACTCTGCGGCAATTTTGTCGCCAACACCGCCCATAAGACCCAGCGGTGCATCCGCTTTAATCACGTCACCGGCCGCACCGTATACGGTCTCCAACCCCGCGAAGACAAAGAGAACTTCGGCCTGCGGTTCGAGAATCACCACCTGTCCGAAATCGAGCAACGGCCCGACATAGCGGATTGTTGCAGGAACGGGGCTGGTAACCAGGGCAGCGGGTTGCGTTGCCATAATGATGCCCGGACGGCGGATACCAGCCGCATCTGCTTCGCCCGCAGCGCGCAAAAGGCGACCCCGCACGGGCAGATCAAGCGCGCCTTTGTCTCCGGCCAGATCAGGCGGGACGATGGCGATCTCTTCGAGAATGACGCGGTCCAGACCAGCCGCGAATTCATCCAGCGTTTCAGCCGTGTCGATAAGGATGGCCTCGTTGATAGGATCGCTCACAAAGCGTTTGGGCAAATCTGTACGATCGGCCATGGCTTGATTGAGCGCCGCGCGCGCTTCCTGCACCTGTTGCAGGGCCGCTTCCAGACGGGTTGATGCATCCGTTTGAAGGGCCGCAAGCGCCTGCAATTCCTCAAGATCCCGGCGCACATCAGCCGCCTTGGCACTGAGCGCCGGGGTCACTTCGGCCACGAGCATACCAGCGCGTGCTGCCCCCGTCGGGCCACCGGGGTGAAGCAGTATGACCGGCGACGACGCGCCCCCAACCCGCTGCAAAACAGCCAAGAGGGACGCGATCTCCCGTTCTTGCGCGATGAGTTGCGCGGATAACTGCGCTTCACGGGCGGAGGCTTGCCGCAAGCCACTGCGCAAGGCACCAAGGCCTTCTTCGAATGCGGTGACGGTTTCGGTCAGGGCGCGCACCCGGTCGCGTGCAGACTGGGCAGCTTCCAGTTTACTGCTCGCCTCATCCAGCATCTCGACAGCCAGTCGCGCACGCTCCGCAGGCGTGGTTTGTGCGACAGCGAATGCAGGCAGCAATAGCACCATCAAAAGGGCCAGCAGCTTTATGACATCAGGCATTTGCCGGTCATTTCCTTTGGTGGTTCTAATCCCATCAAATGCAGGATGGTCGGGGCCAGATCGGCCAGCCGTCCGTTACTGAGGGTCGTGTTCTCTGGCGCGCCAACCATAACCACAGGCACAGGGTTCAGGGTATGGGCGGTATGCGGACCGCCTGTTTCAGGGTCAATCATCACATCGCAATTGCCATGATCGGCCGTGACGATCATCGCACCACCCGCCTTTTCCAGCGCGGCCAGAACCCGGCCAAGCCCGTGATCAACCGCCTCGCAGGCCTTCATCGCGGCCTGCAAATCGCCTGTGTGCCCGACCATGTCGGGGTTGGCGTAGTTCACGACGATCAGATCATAGCCTTCCTCAATCGCCGCGACAAAGGCATCCGTGACCTCTTTGGATGACATCTCAGGCTGTAAATCATAGGTCGCCACATCAGGGGATTTCGGCATCAAACGGTCCTCACCGGCGAAAGAGACCTCTTCCCCGCCGTTCAGGAAAAACGTGACATGCGGATATTTTTCAGTCTCCGCCAGCCGGTATTGACGCAAGCCCTGTTGCGCCACCCAATCCCCCAGCGTGTTCACGATTTCCGGTTTGGGGTACATGGTCGTCATATAAGCCGCATGCGCCTGCGAATACTGCGCCATACCCATCAGCCTTGCCCAATCGGGGCGGTCTCCGGTGTCGAATGCGCTGAATTCGGGATCGCCGATTGCCGCCATGATTTCGCGGGCGCGGTCGGCGCGAAAGTTCAGGCAAAAGAATCCGTCGTTGTCTTTTGCACCCGTGTATCCGTCCAGAACTGTGGGTAAGATGAATTCATCGTTTTCACCCTGCGCATAGGCCTGATCCACCGCATCAGATGCGGACGCGGCCTTGCGTCCCGTGCCCGTGACGATGGCCTGATAGGCTTTGGATACCCTGTCCCAGCGATTGTCGCGGTCCATGGCAAAATAACGCCCGGTGACGGTTGCAATCTCAACGCCGTCCGGCAAAGCCGCCTGCAGCGTCTCAAAATACCCAAGGGCAGAGCGTGGGGCCACGTCACGCCCGTCTGTCAGCGCATGAATGACCACGGGAATATTTTCATCAGCGAGGGCCTTGGCGGCGGCAACCATATGGTTGATGTGCCCATGCACCCCACCGTCCGAGACGACGCCCATCAGATGCGCCGTGCCGCCGCTGTCTTGAAGGGTCACGATGAAGGCCCTGAGACGGGAGTTTTGCGCAAAAATCCCCTCTTCGATCGCCAGATCAATCTGGCCCAGATCCATGGCGACCACGCGGCCTGCGCCAATATTGGTATGACCGACTTCGGAGTTTCCCATCTGGCCGCTGGGCAGCCCGACATCGGGGCCAAAGGTCGTCAGCGTCGCATGCGGGCAGGTCGCCATGAGGCGGTCCATATTGGGCGTATCGGCCAGCAAGGGCGCATTGCCTTCGCGCCGCTCGCTCAATCCCCAGCCATCAAGGATGCAAAGTACCACTGGTTTAGGTCCGGTCATATGTGCGCCTGCTGTTTTGCCTTGTTTCGGGCCTTGTAACGCTTGGCAGGCGCGGGGTGAAGGGCACAGATGCCCTAGTCCGGATTACCGCCTGTATAGCTCAGTTTGGACAGATCGGGTGCTTTGCCCTCCGCAGGTGCAAGGGACACAGGTTTTGCTCCCGGCTGTGGGGTCAACCGGTGCCTGAGCAGCGCCATCGGATGCGCCCTGAGCGTCAGGCGCATGGCGACATAATCCTCGACCACCTCTTCGCCCAATGTCATTTCGGGCAACAGGGCTGCGGGTTCATCAATGGCTTCACCGTCGATATCGCCTGCAAACAGCGGCAGCGGCGCGCCCGGCACAAGTGCTTTGGCCTCCCACAGGGCGGCGCGGCGATTAAGGTCAAGGGCTGCAAAAACATCTGCCTCGGCAAGACGTTCGATCATCATTGGCTGCAGCCCGGCCCGTCGCCACACATCCCGCACGGAGCGATAGCCGTTACCGCGCGCCGCCGTCAGCCACGTGGCGTCCTCTTCGCTGACGCCTTTGATCTGCCGGAACCCCAACCGCAGCGCGAGGCCACCCTGACCATCCGGCTCCATCACGTTTTCCCAAAAACTGGCGTTGATGCAGATGGGCCGCACATCGACCCCATGTTCGCGCGCGTCCCGCACGATCTGGGCGGGGGCGTAAAACCCCATGGGCTGCGAATTCAGCAGCGCGCAGGCAAAGATGCCGGGGTGGTGGCATTTGATCCAAGACGAGGCATAGACCAGCAGCGCAAAACTGGCCGCGTGGCTTTCGGGGAAACCATACGATCCGAATCCTTCGATCTGACTGAAACAGCGCTCGGCAAAATCTTCATCATAGCCCTTGTTTTTCATGCCCCGCAGAAACAGGTTTCTGAATTCGCTGACGTTGCCGTGCTTTTTGAAGGTCGCCAGCGAACGGCGCAGACGGTCCGCCTGATCGGGGGTAAAGCCCGCGCCGACAATGGCGATCTGCATCGCCTGTTCCTGAAAAAGCGGCACGCCCAGTGTCTTGCCCAGCACCTCGCCCAACTCGTCCGAGGGAAAGGAGACCTCTTCTTCTCCATTGCGGCGGCGGATGTAGGGATGCACCATATCGCCCTGAATGGGACCGGGGCGGATGATCGCGACCTCGATGACCAGATCATAGAAACAACGCGGGCGCATGCGCGGCAGGAAATTCATCTGCGCGCGGCTTTCCACCTGAAACACCCCGATGCTGTCCGCGCGGCAGAGCATATCATAGACCACCGGATCCTCGGGCGGCAGGGAGGCCAGCGTGTGGCTGACGTTATGGTGCATCTGCATCAGATCAAACGCCTTGCGGATACAGGTGAGCATGCCGAGGCTGAGGACATCAACCTTGAGGATGCCCAGCGTTTCGATGTCATCCTTGTCCCAGCAAATGACCGTGCGCCCTTCCATCGTGGCGTTTTCAATGGGGACCAGTTCGTCAAGCCGCCCTTCGGTGATCACAAAGCCCCCCACGTGTTGGGACAGATGGCGGGGAAAGCCGTTGATCTCATAGACCAGTGCAAGGGTTTGTTGCAGGCGGCGGTCGTTTGCATCCAGCCCGATTTCGGCCATGCGTTCCGCCTCGATCCCCTTGGTGGAAAAGAACCCCCAAAGCTGTGAGGAGAGCGCAGAGATCGTGTCTTCGCTCAGCCCCATGGCGCGGCCCACCTCGCGGATCGCGCGTTTGCCCCGGTAGTGCACGACCGTCGCGCAAAGCCCCGCGCGGTGGCGGCCGTAGCGTTCATAGATATGCTGGATGACTTCTTCGCGGCGCTCATGTTCGAAATCCACGTCGATATCAGGGGGTTCATTGCGGGCCTCTGACACGAAACGCTCAAAAACCATCGTGCCGATCTCGGGGGACACGGAGGTGACGCCCAGACAATAACAGACCACCGAATTGGCCGCGGACCCGCGCCCCTGACACAGGATGTCGCGCGACCGGGCAAAGGCCACAATGTCGCGCACGGTCAGGAAATAGGGCTCGTATTTCAACTTGCCAATGAGAGTGAGCTCATGTTCCAGCAGGCGGTGAACCTTGTCAGAGGCCCCTGCCGGGTAGCGCCAGGCAAGCCCCTCATAGGCCAGACGGCGCAACCGGTCCGATGGGGTTTCATTCTCTGCAATCTCTGACGGGTATTCATAGCGCAGTTCATCCAGTGAGAACTTCAGGCTTTGGGCAAGGGTGTGGGCGCGGTCCACGGCAGCTTCAAACCCTTTGAAAAGGCGGCGCATCTCGGCTTCTGAACGCAGGCGTGCCTCACTGTTGGGCAAGGCGTCGCGGCCCAGATCATCAACGCGGCATCCGGTTCGGATTGCGGTCACAACATCTGCAAGTTTGCGGCGCGCGCCGTGATGCATGACAGGGGCCGCACTGGCCACCGTCGGCAAACCCAGACGCCGCGCCTGTTCGGTGAGGTCTGCAAAGCGCTGAGGGTCGCGGCCATCATACTGTGGGAAAAGGCCGATATGAATTTTCCCGGTAAAGCGGCGCGTCAACTGTCGCGCGGTTTGCGCCCATCCACCCGCGCCGCACGGCACCTCCTGCGCCTGTGGCCAGAGGATCAATTGCAGCCCGCTGCCCCCTTCCAACAGATCTTGCAGGCGCAATTCGCAAGAGCCTTTTTCGGCACGCTGCCGTCCCATTGAAAGAAGACGGCACAGGGTGCCCCATCCTACCCGGTTTTCCGGCAGGGCCGTGATTTCGCAAGCATCCGAGAAAACCAGCCGTGCCGCAGGGATCAGGCGCGGCATTGCGTAAAGGAACGTGGGCGTCACCCGCAACCCCGCCGGCAGGGCAGGGCCGATCTGGCCATTTGCGGCCTCCCATGTCTGCCGCTCGCGCACCTGCCGGGCGATGTCGCGCGCCTGCGCATGGGCACGGACGATTCCCGCCACCGTGTTTTCATCTGCGATTGCAATGGCTCCGATACCCAGCGCCGCCGCACGGGACATGTATTCCTCCGGGTGGGAGGCACCTTTGAGGAAAGAGAAATTAGAGGTGATATTGAGTTCAGCAAACATGGTTACAAATCACCATATTCCCTTTTTGTTCTCATTTGGAGTCACATTCGAAAGCGCAGGAAACGGATTGCGGCAAAAACATGAAATCCGCCATTCAGGGCGCGTCATCCAGACGATGAGGGAAGTCAAAATGCCACTTTACAGTGCCTTACCAACAGAGATGGTGCGCGCCCTTCAGGCCGGGGGAGTTGACGCGAACGGTCAGGTCGCCGAATTCAGCACCTCGGATGGGTTTTCCAACCCCTGCCGACACTGCCTGCAAGACATCCCACAAGGTCACGGCATGTTGATTCTCGCTCATCGTCCTTTTGCCCGGGTGCATCCCTATGCGGAAACAGGACCGGTTTTTCTGTGCTCAGACCAGTGTGACCGATGGCAAAGCGTCAGCAATCTGCCCCCCATTCTCGCCACCTCGCCTGAATACCTGATCAAAGGCTACGATGCGGCGGAGCGGATTGTCTATGGCACGGGCACCGTCGTGCCTGCCATAACTCTATCGGCCAGTATCGACGCGATCCTTGAAAACCCAGCCGTCGCATTTGTGCACATTCGATCCGCACGCAACAATTGCTATCAGGCACGTGCCGATAAAGGATAGCGGATCGCTGTTCAGATGGGCTTGCCCCGAGACGCGGCTTTGGCCATAAAGCAGCCGTGTAGAGTCAAGGAAACTTTCCCATGCAGCAGCCCCCTGAGACAAAGATTGTCGATCGCTTTCGTATTGCCTGCGACGGTGGCGAAGGCGCGCTTGGGCATCCGCGCGTGTGGCTGCAAATTCCAAAAGACACCGGCTGGGTGGAATGTGGCTATTGCGACTGCAAATATATCCACAAGGATTACGCAGACAAAACATGAGCGCTTGCACGCATTGCACCTGCCTTGGGGTTATGTGTAAGCCAAAGACAGGTGACGCATTTGTCATGTCTTGAGACATCTTGAGGGAGCGGTTCGATGACAAACACTTTTGGCAAAGGGCATCACCTTCACCTCATCGACGGGTCGGCGTTTATCTTTCGGGCCTATCATGCGCTGCCCCCTCTGACGCGCAAATCCGACGGGCTGCCGATTGGAGCCGTTTCGGGCTTTTGCAACATGCTGCACCGCTATGTTGAGGGAAACACCGGCCCTGATGCGCCAACCCATGTCGCCGTTATTTTCGACAAAGGCAGCCATACGTTCCGCAATGACATGTATGATCTGTACAAAGCCAACCGGGAGGCCATGCCCGAAGACTTGCGCCCGCAGATCCCGCTGACCCGGCGCGCGACGGAAGCCTTCAACATCGCCTGCAAGGAAAAAGAAGGCTATGAGGCGGATGACATTATCGCGACATTGGCCGTTCAGGCCCGCAAGGCCGGTGGCACCTGCACCATCATCAGTTCTGACAAGGATCTGATGCAGCTTGTGGGCGACGGCGTCGAGATGCTGGACGCGATGAAAAACAAGCGGATTGACCGCGACGGGGTCTTTGAGAAATTTGGCGTCTATCCGGAACGGGTGGTCGACGTTCAGGCGCTGGCGGGCGATTCTGTCGATAACGTACCCGGTGCGCCCGGGATCGGCATCAAGACCGCCGCCCTGCTGATCAATGAATACGGCGATCTGGACAGCCTGCTGGAACGCGCAGGCGAAATCAAACAGCCCAAACGCAAACAGACACTGATAGATCACGCAGACCAGATCCGCCTGTCGCGCAGGCTGGTTTTGCTGGATGAGGCCACGCCGTTGGACTTCACCCTCGAAGACCTTGAGGTGCGCGACCCCAATCCAGACCAATTGATGCCGTTTCTGGCCGAAATGGAATTCCGAACGCTGACCAAACGCATTGCCGACCAGCTTAAGGTCGAGATGCCAGAAATCAACGACACGCCCGCCAATGCGCCGGCGGCGCTTGAAATCGCCGATGTGCCTTTTGACAAGGCCGGATACTCTCAGGTCGACAGTGCGAAAGCCCTGCAAGAGTGGATCGATCAAATCTACGAGCGTGGCTATGTCGCCGTGGATACCGAAACAACCGGACTGAATGACATGACCGCGGATCTGGTCGGGGTTTCGCTCTGCGTTGAGCCGGGCAAGGCCTGCTATATCCCGCTAATTCACAAAGCGGCCAGCAGCGATGACCTTTTTGGCTCTGACGATCTGGCGGAAGGGCAAATGCCGCTGGAGACGGCGCTGGAAATGCTCAAACCCGTTCTGGAGGATGAGAGCATCCTCAAGATCGGGCAGAACATGAAATATGATGCCAAGATATTCGCGCAGGTGGGGATCACCGTCGCGCCCATCGATGACACAATGCTGATGTCTTACGCCATGCACGGCGGTCTGCACGGGCACGGCATGGACGCCTTGTCGGAACGGTATCTGGGCCACACGCCCCTGCCCATAAAGCCGCTGTTAGGCTCTGGTAAGTCTGCGATTACCTTTGACAAGGTGCCGCTCAACGATGCGGTGCCCTATGCTGCTGAGGATGCGGATGTCACCCTGCGCTTGTGGCAGCAGTTCAAACCGGCCCTTCACCGCGCACAGGTCACACGGGTCTATGAAACGCTTGAACGTCCGATGGTGGCCGTGCTTGCGGATATGGAGCGTGCAGGGATTAAGGTGGACCGTGATACCCTCAGCCGGATGTCCAATGCCTTCAGCCAGAAAATGGCCGCGCTGGAAGATGAGATTTACACGCTGGTCGGGCGTAAATTCAATGTGGGCAGCCCAAAACAACTGGGTGAAATCCTGTTTGATGAAATGGGCTTGCAGGGTGGCAAGAAGGGCAAAACCGGGGCCTATGCAACCGGTGCCGATGTGCTTGAGGATCTGGCGACCGAGCATGAACTGCCGCGCCGCATCCTTGACTGGCGGCAACTGTCCAAGCTGAAATCGACCTATACGGACGCGTTGCAGGACCACATCAACCCGGACACGGGCCGTGTGCATACATCCTATTCGATTGCCGGGGCCTCGACCGGGCGGCTGGCCTCAACCGACCCAAACCTGCAGAATATCCCAATTCGCTCTGAGGAAGGCCGTCGCATCCGCGAAGCCTTTGTCGCCGAAGAGGGCAAAACGCTGGTAGCACTCGACTACAGCCAGATTGAGTTGCGCATTCTTGCGCATATCGCCGACATCCCGGCCCTGAAAGCCGCCTTTGACGACGGGCAGGACATCCACGCCATGACCGCGTCAGAGATGTTCGATGTTCCCCTCGATGAAATGACACCGGAGATTCGCAGACAGGCCAAGGCGATCAATTTTGGCGTCATCTACGGCATCTCGGGCTTTGGTCTGGCGCGCAACCTGCGTATCCCGCGCAGCGAGGCGCAGGGCTTTATCGACCGGTATTTCGAACGATTCCCCGGCATCCGCACCTATATGGACGACACCAAGGCATTCGCCAAAGAACACGGCTATGTCGAGACGCTGTTTGGCCGTCGGATTCACACACCAAACATCGGGGCAAAGGGGCCTCAGGCAGGGTTTGCCGCGCGCGCAGCGATCAATGCGCCGATACAGGGCACCGCCGCCGATGTGATCCGCCGGGCGATGATCCGCATGCCCGCCGCCATCGTGGATCTGCCCGCAAAGATGCTGCTGCAGGTACATGATGAGCTGTTGTTCGAGGTCGATCAGGGATCGCAGGGCGCCTTGATCGACGCCGCACGCAGCGTCATGGAAAGCGCCGCCGACCCGGTGGTACACCTTGATGTGAAACTGACCGTGGATGCGGGCGAGGGGCCGAACTGGGCCGTGGCGCATTAAAGCGTCATGCGAAAAACCTGAATCACGTAACGCTGCCTGAA
The DNA here is from genome assembly GCF_000154785.2 of Roseobacter litoralis Och 149. Lineage (NCBI taxonomy): Bacteria > Pseudomonadati > Pseudomonadota > Alphaproteobacteria > Rhodobacterales > Roseobacteraceae > Roseobacter > Roseobacter litoralis. The sequence continues at coordinate 4,299,551 of NC_015730.1, read as the reverse complement.
ATCAATTATTTCAAAGCGTTACGTGATACTTGATGTCTCAGGCATTTCGTCAGACGCTCTAGGTCTGAAACAGGGCCATCCAGTCCAGATGTTCTTCGGTGCGCCCATCAACGGTGTAATCGGCAACCAGCCACCCGGCATATTGCGCCCGGTTGATCGCCTCCGCGAAAGCTCCAAAATCCATCGCACCGGTGCCGGGCGCGGCGCCTTCAGTATCCGCCAGTTGGATATGCCGTACGAGGTCGGCATAGGTCTCGAACACCGACACGGCATCACCGCCTAGGGCTGCGGCGTGTTGGCTGTGAAACTGCAAACCAAGGTTGGGCGCACCAACATCATGGATCACCCCCGCCGTGACCTCAAAATCGGATAGAAACGCATCGGCTTGTGCCTTGGGTTCCAGCGTCAGCGTGATCCCGTCGGGTGCTGCGTCACAGGCATGGCGCAGGTTTGCCACAAGCGTTTGGCGCGCTGCCGCGCCGGAGGCGACACCCGCCATGATGTGCAGCACTGGCACCCGCAGCGCCTCACAATAGCGCAACGCGCGGCGCAGATCATATTCAAACCGCTTTTCCAGCCCCGGCACTGCGGCGAATCCACGATCTCCACCCGTGTAGTTGGGGGGCGGTGCGCAGATATGCACCACTGGCAGGCCTGATCGCAGGGCGGCGCGTTGCGTCTCTTTGGCAGGCATTTCGTAGGGCAGCGGCACCGCGACGCCCTCAAACCCTGCCGCCTGCGCCGCTTCAAATCGGTCAAGATAGGGCAACTCAGCCCAAAGGGTGCTTAGGTTGGCGGCAAGTTTCGGCATGATCGTTCTCCCCTTCGGATCACGCTATCAATCGCGACCTCAAGACCCAAGCGGAAAGCCCTTAAAATGCCAACGTCACGGCAAATCCGCGCTGGGGATCACCGGAAAGAAAGCTCCAGACGACCACAGACCAAACCAGCCGTCATGATGCGCGCCAAGATCAACGAGCCGGTAAAAGCTCTTGCGGTCAATCAACGCATCCAGATTGCTGCGCACCCTGATATAGGGCGACGGTTCGCCGGTTTCGGGATCGCGTTCAACGCGGATGGGCAGCTCAGCGCTGGCCACGGCGCTGTCATCCACATGGGTGAAGAATTTCAACACCTGATCTTTGCCGGTGCCGCGCGCTTCGAAATCGACGGCGACAAAGGGCGCATCGTCCACCGTGATCCCGACCTTTTCCACCGGGGTGACGAGAAAGTAATCTTCACCTTCTTTTTTGAGAATCGATGAAAATAATTTGACCAAACCGGGCCTGCCAATCGGCGTTCCCTCGTAAAACCACGTGCCATCGCGGGCAATTCGCATGTCCAGATCGCCACAAAACGGCGGATTCCACAAATGAACGGGCGGTAAGCCGCGTGTTTTTGCTGCATTTATTGACGCTGCAAGGCCCTCTGCCGATGGGGTAACGGTTTTTTGTCCACTCATTGCTTTTGCCATTTCATTAGAGCGCCATAGATTTACAGTGAAGCATATAACCCAACGGAGCGGATTGTCATGAGTGAAGCAGAGGATTTGGTCGCCGAGATCGAAGCACTGGGCGAGAAACTGGCTGAGGCCAAGTCATCGATCACCAAACGCTTTATCGGTCAGGAACGTGTGGTTGAGCTGACGCTGACCGCGCTGCTTTGTGGTGGGCATGGCCTGTTGATCGGTTTGCCGGGGCTGGGCAAGACACGTCTGGTTGAGACGTTGTCGACCGTGATGGGGCTGCATGGCAACCGCGTACAGTTCACGCCCGACCTGATGCCTGCGGATATCCTCGGCTCCGAGGTGCTGGATACAGCCTCCGACGGCAGCCGCGCGTTCCGCTTCATCGAAGGGCCGATCTTTTGCCAGCTGCTGATGGCGGATGAAATCAACCGCGCCTCGCCGCGGACGCAATCCGCCCTGTTGCAGGCGATGCAGGAAAAAACAGTTACCGTTGCCGGCGAAAACCGCAGCCTTGGCGTGCCGTTCCACGTGTTGGCCACGCAGAACCCGATTGAGCAGGAAGGCACCTATCCGCTGCCCGAAGCGCAGCTTGACCGTTTCCTTGTGCAGATCGACGTGGCCTATCCGGACCGCAACACGGAACGTGACATTCTGCTGGCAACCACCGGGGAGGTCGAAGAAGCCTCAACCGAAGTCTTTTCCGCAGACGCGTTGCTGGCTGCGCAACGGCTGCTGCGCCGCATGCCGGTGGGCGAAAGCGTGGTTGAGATGATCCTTGATCTGGTGCGGGCCTTCCGCCCCGAAGAAGAAACCGCGAGCCAGCAGGTGCGTGAGACCGTGGCATGGGGCCCCGGCCCGCGCGCGGCACAGGCGCTGATGCTGACGGTACGCGCCAAGGCCCTGCTGGAAGGGCGGCTCGCACCCTCCGCCGAAGACGTCATTGATATGGCCCGGCCCGTTCTCAGCCACCGCATGGCGCTGAATTTCGCCGCACGGGCGCGCGGGGACAGCCTGACGGATCTGATTGAAAGCACTGCGGTGACACTTTCCGGGACAAAGGCCGCCGCGTGAGTCCCTTGTCTTCCCTGCCGCAGGACGCGCGACCAACCGCGCTGCGCGCGACTGCCGAAACGCAGGCCGCGATGCTGCCTGCCTTGCTCGCGCGGGCTGAGCATCTGGCGGGCGCCGTTCTGCTGGGCGATCATGGTCGGCGTCGCGCAGGCATGGGAGACGACTTTTGGCAATACCGCCCCGCGCAACCCGGAGACAGCCGCCGCCTGATTGATCACCGTCGATCCGCGATGGGCGACACGCAGTTCGTCCGAGAACGCGAATGGCAAATTGCACAATCGGTCATGCTTTGGGTGGATCAGGGCGCATCCATGCGGTTTTCCAGCACCAGCGACGTGCCGCAAAAAGCGGACCGCGCGCGGGTCTTGGCACTGGCCATCGCGATCCTGCTGGTGCGCGGGGGTGAACGGGTCGGCCTGACTGGCACGACGTTGCCACCACGGCGCGGAAATGCCCAGATACTGCGGCTCGCAGATATGTTCACCAAGGATGCAGAGGACGATTATGCGCCGCCCGAACACCGCGCGATGATCCCGTCAGCGCGTGCCGTGTTTATTTCCGATTTCATGGGCGACGTTTCAGAGGTGAAACTGGCGCTGACCAAAGCCGCCGACCGTGGAGTGCGCGGGGTGCTGTTGCATGTGCTTGATCCCTCCGAAGAGGAATTCCCCTTCTCGGGTCGCACCATTTTCGAAAGTGTCGGCGGCACAATTAGCCATGAAACGCTCAAAGCCAACGACTTGCGCACGCGCTATCTGGACCGACTGGCCGCCCGCAAGACCGAATTGCAGCACCTCTGTGCGGTGACCGGCTGGCAATACGGGCAGCATCACACGAATATGTCTGCGCAATCTGCATTGCTGTGGCTTTATTCTGCGCTGGATACAGGTGGCTTTCGATGACTGTTCTGGGTGGCATCGGATTTACCGCACCATGGCTTTTGCTGGCGCTTCTGGCCTTGCCGATACTCTGGCTCATCCTGCGCGCGATCCCGCCAGCACCGATCAAACGCATGTTTCCCGGCGTGGCGCTGCTCTTGGGTTTGCAGGACGATGAAAGCGTGTCTGACCGCACGCCGTGGTGGCTGCTATTGCTGCGGATACTGGCGGTCGCGGCAATCATACTGGGCCTTGCAGGACCCATCCTGAACCCGAATGAGGATCAGGCCGATGGCAGTGGCCCGCTGATGATTGTACTGGATAGCAGCTGGGCCGGTGCGACCCGCTGGGACGAGCAGATAGAGGCTATTGATGCGCAGTTGAGCCGCGCCAGCCGTGCGTCACGCCCGGTTGCATTCCTTGATCTGGCCAGACCCGAAGCCCCCGTTTTTCAGGCCGCCGATACATGGCGCAGCCGTTTACCGGGATTTACGCCCTCCGGATGGCAACCTGATGCAGCCCGCATCGCAGAGGCGACCTCATTTTTGAACGAAACCGGTGCATTCGACACGCTGTGGTTCAGTGACGGGCTCGACTATCCGGGTCGCGATGAGGCACTCGCCGCGTTTGAGGCGAAAGGCGCGGTCGATGTATATCAGACCGCCGCCAATGTCGTCGCCCTTGCGCCTGCGGACTTTGAAGACGGCGCTATTCTATTGACAGCATTGCGCGCCGCGCCCGGGCCAGAACGTGAAGTCGCATTGCAGGTGCAGGGCCGTGATCCGGTGGGCAATGCGACATTACTCGCCACGGCAACGGCCACCTTTCAGGCCGGGGAAACAACCGCGGACACCGCATTGACGCTGCCCGCTGAGCTGCGCGCGCGGATCACGCGGTTTGATATTCAGGGCCAGCGTTCTGCCGGGGCAACGACACTGGCGGATGATGCGCTGCGCCGCCGTGAGATTGCCCTGATCGCCGGGCGCGAAGACCGCGAGGGGTTGGAGCTTTTATCCCCGCTGCATTATCTTGAACAGGCGCTCGCCCCCAGCGCTGATCTGATCAAGGGCAGCCTGTCCGATATCCTGCCCGCCAACCCGGATGTGATCATTCTTGCCGACATCGCCACCTTGTCTGGCGGCGAGGCGGAGGACTTGGGCGAATGGCTGGATCAGGGCGGTATGCTGGTGCGCTTTGCCGGCCCGCGCGTCGCCGCAAGCGATGTCAGCCGCGTGGACGAAGACCCGCTGATGCCCGTGCGGCTGCGCACCGGTGGGCGAACCGTCGGCGGTGCCATGAGTTGGGGCGAGCCCAAGACCCTCGCCCCGTTCCGCGAAAACTCACCGTTTTTCGGCCTGCCGATCCCCGATGATGTGCAAATCACCAGTCAGATCATGGCGCAACCTGATCCGACACTGGCCGAACGCGTGATTGCGGAACTCACCGACGGCACGCCACTGGTAACGCGCAAAACCCGCGAGCAAGGGCAAATTGTGCTCTTTCACGTGACGGCCACGGCGGATTGGTCTACGTTGCCGCTTTCGGGTCTGTTTGTGCAGATGCTGGAACGTCTGGCCGTTGCATCCTCGGGCACGCGCCCTGATGCGACCCAATTGGACGGCACAACATGGACGCCAGAACAGGTTATGGATGGATTTGGAACACTCTCAGACGCGGGTAATCTGCCCGGTGTGCCCGGCCCTGACCTTGTCACGGCCCCGCCCAGCCCCGAGATGCAGCCGGGCATCTATGCCTCCGGTGATCGTCGCCTCGCGCGCAACGTTGTGACGGATGAAACCCTGCTGGAACCCGCCGTCTGGCCTGCGCGCATTCCCGTGCGCGGGTTTTCCGTGCCACCCGAACAACCCATCGCGGGTTTGCTGCTAAGCCTTGCGCTGCTGACCCTCATTGCCGATGTGATTGCGTCGCTCGCCCTGACGGGACGTCTGACAGGCGCGGCCAGTCGCACGGCGGCCATCGTCATCGCCTTGGGCGTACCACTCGCCATGCCCTCGCAAAGCGCCGCACAAAGTACTGAGCTTGACGAATTTGCCCTGCAATCGACCGAAGAGATGGTGCTCGCCTATGTGATCACCAGCGATGCGCGCGTAGATGATTTGTCGCGCGCCGGGCTGTTCGGGTTGTCGCAAACATTGACGTTCCGCACCTCGGTCGAACCTGCAAGCCCTGTCGGTGTTGACCTTGAGCGCGATGAGCTGGCGTTTTTCCCGATACTCTATTGGCCGATCACGGTGGATCAGCCCCGCCCCTCGTCAGAGGCCTACGCCAAGCTGAACGCCTATCTGCGCTCGGGTGGGTTGATCCTGTTTGATACCAAAGACGCAGATATCGCACGGTTCGGTGCGGCCAGCCCGAACGGTCGCAAACTGCGCGATCTGGCCGCCCCGCTCGATATACCGCCCTTGGAACCTCTGCCTGCGGATCACGTTCTGACCCGCACGTTCTACTTGTTGCAGGACTATCCGGGACGCCACACCAGCCGCGATGTCTGGGTCGAAGCGGCCCCCCCGGATGCCGAACAGATCGAAGGCATGCCGTTTCGCAACCTCAATGACGGCGTGACGCCGGTTGTGATCGGTGGCAACGACTGGGCTGCAGCCTGGGCGATGGCGGAGAACGGCGCGCCGCTGGTGCCAATTGGGCGCGGGTTTACTGGCGAACGGCAACGGGAACTGGCCTACCGCTTTGGCGTGAACCTCGTGATGCATGTGCTGACCGGCAATTATAAATCAGATCAGGTGCATGTACCCGCGCTGCTAGACAGGTTGGGCCAATGACCGGACAGATGATATTTGACCCGCTGATCCCATGGACGCTTTTGGTGACGATTGCGGTCCTTGCAATGGCGGGTATGGTTTTTGCCGCCCTGCGCGGGCTGAGCGGTTGGGCCCTGCGCGGTCTTGCGGCTCTCGTCGTCATCGCGGCGCTGACAGGCCCGAGTTACCAGCAAGAGGACCGCGCAGAACTCAGCGACATCGTGCTGCTGCTCGAAGATGAAAGCGCCAGTCAGAACCTGTCGGACCGCGCCGCGCAAACACAAAGCGCTGCCGATGAACTGGCGGACAGCATAGCGGCACGCAGCAATACCGAAGTGCGGCGGATAACCGTCGCAGATGGCGATGGGGATGCGGGCACACAGCTTATAACGGCGCTGTCCAAGGCCCTCGCCGAAGAACCGCGCAGCCGTGTGGCAGGCATCATCGCCGTATCGGATGGTCGTGTGCATGACGCGGACTTGCCGGTAAACCTGCCCGCGCCGATGCATCTGCTGATGACGGGTAAGAGCACCGACTGGGACCGTCGGCTCAGCATCAAAAACGCACCCGCCTTTGCGATCATCGGTGAACCTGTCACCCTGACCCTGCGTATCGAGGACATGGGGAATGGCCCGGCTGAAGCCTCCACAGCGCCCTTGCTAATCTCGGTCGATGGGGCGGAACCGCAGGAATTTCAGGTGCCTTTGGGTCAGGACATCGACCTGCCCGTGACCTTGCCCCACGGCGGGCGCAATGTGATCGAATTCACCGTGCCAGAGGCTGACGGCGAATTGACAGATCGTAACAACAAAGCCCTGATCCAGATGAATGGCGTGCGCGACCGGTTGCGCGTTCTGCTCGTCTCGGGTGAACCACACCCCGGCGGGCGCACATGGCGCAACCTGTTGAAATCCGACAGTTCCGTGGATCTGGTGCATTTCACGATCCTGCGTCCTCCGGAAAAGCAGGACGGCGTGCCGGTCAGCGAATTGTCCCTGATCGCTTTCCCCACACGCGAATTGTTTTTGGAAAAGATCGACGATTTTGATCTGATCATCTTTGACCGCTACAAACGCCGGGGCATTTTACCCGCGCTTTATCTCGACAATGTCGCCAATTACATCCGGCAGGGTGGTGCCGTTCTGGTTGCGGCGGGCCCTGATTTTGCGGGCGCGGATAGCATCTATCGCTCACCTTTGGGACCAGTACTGCCCGCGTCCCCGACCGCCCGCGTCCTTGATCAGCCGTTTCGACCCACCGTGACGGAAATCGGCAACCGCCACCCCGTGTCGACCGACCTGCCCGGTGGCGGCGATTGGGGCCGATGGTTGCGCCATATCGACATCACCGACCCAAAAGGCAATGTCGTCATGACCGGCGCTGGGGACAGACCTTTGCTCGTGCTTGATCGCGTTGGTGAGGGGCGCGTTGCTTTGCTGGCCTCCGACCACGCTTGGCTGTGGAACCGCGGGTATGAAGGCGGCGGGCCACAATTGGAGCTTTTGCGCAGGCTCGCGCATTGGATGATGCGTGAACCCGAACTCGAAGAAGAAGCGCTCACCGCTGAAGCCACGGGCCAAACCATGCGCATTTTGCGCCGTACCTTGCAAGAATCCGTGCCGCCTGTCGTGATCACTGATCCCTTGGGGAACGTCACCGAATTGCCCCTGCTACAATCCAGCCCCGGCGTTTTTGAGACCGTTTTCGACGGCCCGGAAATCGGCCTTTACCGACTAGAGAATGGCGATCAGATGGCCGTCATCGGCCTTGGCCCCGCTGCACCGCGCGAATTTGAACAAACCATAGCGACGCCGGATATTCTGGCGCCGGTTCTCGCGGGGCTGCGCGGTGGCACGGTGATGCTGGAAGACGGGCTGCCCCGACTGCGTGATGTGCGCGAAGGGCGACCAGCTGCCGGGCGCGGCTGGATCGGTCTGACCCCGCGCAACGCATATGAAACCCGCGATGTGCGCCAGACCGCCATCCTGCCGGGGTGGCTGGTTCTATTGCTTTCTGCCGGTCTGATAACCGCCGCTTGGCTGCGCGAAGGGCGTCGTTAAGGCGTGAATTGACGGTTATCGCGTCCGGTTAAACAGATATTCACCCAAAAGCGGCAGTTTGCAGCACAGATCGGTGTTGTTAATCCATGCGAATATCTGAATGAGCATTGCCAATAAACTGGCCCAGGAAAGGCGTAGCAGACTTGCTGCGGAGCGGCTGCTTGAACTCAAGCAGGCCGAGCTTTTCGCTGCGAACCGGAAACTGGGGCTTCATGCGCGCCAGCTGTCGAATGAAATCGTCGAAACACGCGCCGAAGTCGCCAATGTGCGGGATGAAAACAAACGGGTCAAATCGGACCTTTCTGCGGCGCACAAACAGATCGAGCGCGTTGAACGCAGGCTGTGGCAGTCCATTGAAACGATAAATGACGGATTCGCGTTCTACTCACCTGACTTAGAACTCATCATGGCAAATAACTCATATCTTGCTGTCTTTGACGGGCTCGAAGACATGCAACCCGGTGTGAGCTATGTCACAGTGCTGCAGTTTTTGACGGAAGAGGGCATCGTCAATATTGGCGATATGCAACCGGCAGAGTGGCGGCAGAAAATGATTGAACGCGTTCAATCCGCCGAGCCCGAAGCCGTCATTATCAAGCTGTGGAATAACGAGTATATCAGAATGATTGATCGTCGGGGACCTGACGGTGACATCATCTCACTCGGCATCAACATCACCGCCGCTGTGCAATACGAAGAACAACTAAAAGCAGCCCGCGCCAGCGCAGAGGCGGCAAGCCGCGCGAAATCGGCCTTCCTCGCCAATATGAGCCATGAAATCAGAACGCCGATGAACGGGGTCGTGGGCATGGCGGATGTTTTGACCGAAACCCCGCTGAGCGAAGAACAAAGGCTATATGTAGACACCATCAAGAACTCTGGTGAGGCGCTGCTTGTTATCATCAACGACGTGCTGGATTACTCAAAGATTGAGGCAGAAAAACTTCAACTGCACCCAGAGCCGTTTAACCTCGAAAAATCCATCCATGAGGTGCTGAGGCTGCTGCAGTCCATCGCGCGCGACAAGGGAATCTTGCTCTGTGTCGATTATTCCTTGCTCCTTACATCTGACTTCATCGGCGATCCTGGCCGCCTGCGCCAGATTCTCACAAATCTGCTCGGCAATGCGGTCAAATTTACGACCGAGGGGTCCGTTACTGTGCGCGTGTCGGGTAAACCTGACGAGGCCACTGGAAAGGTGATTGTGCAGGTCAGGGTGGAAGATACCGGCATTGGCATTCCGGAGGACATGATCGACCACGTCTTTGGCGAGTTCAATCAGGTTGAAAGTGAACGCAACCGTCAATTTGATGGTACGGGTCTGGGTCTGGCGATCACCAAACAGCTGATAAAAATGATGGATGGGCAGATCTGGCTCACCTCGGAAGAGGGCGTTGGCTCCTGCTTTGGGTTTGAAATCGCACTCGAGCCGCCGGGCCCGGTCACGCTAACGCATCCGGTTTTGGACCCCGCATTGCGACATGTCATGGTGGTCGACGATTTCCCGCTGAACCTAGACATATTGCAGCGGCACCTTGAGGAATTGGGCCTTAAGGTCACGGCCTGTCAGGATGCAGCCAGCGCTCTTGCCATGCTCGACAGTTCGGTCGACCTCGTAATCGTTGACCACATCATGGCAGATATGAATGGGTTACAATTTGCTGAAACAGCGAGGCTGGCCGGTCATACCCAGCAAATCGTTTTGCTCAGCAGCAACCACGGGCATGCCAGCAAGGACCCGCTGAGCGACAAAGTCGACGTTATTGCCCAGCGACCCTATCTGCGCAGTGACTTGTTTGGCTGGCTTGAAGCGGTAAAACCTGTGGCGGACCATGAGGAAATTCCTGAAACCGCCGATGAAACCAAGACACCACCGGTATTTTCACATCGCAAGGCGGCCTCACCGCCTGAACCGCAACCCGTTGAACCAACAGCACCACGCAAAATGCGTATCCTTGCAGCCGAGGATAATAAAACCAACAGGCTGGTCTTTGGCAAAATGATCAAAGCCCTTGATATCGAGCTACAATTTGCAAATGACGGGCAAGAGGCTGTCGATGCTTATCCGGTGTTCAAACCCGATCTGATTTTCATGGATATCTCAATGCCACGTCTGGATGGCAAAGAGGCAACCCGCGCGATCCGCGACATGGAAAAAGGGACGGATGTCCATGTGCCAATTATTGCATTGACCGCCCACGCGATGAGCGGCGATGACAAGGAAATCCTAGAGGCGGGACTTGACCACTATATGACAAAGCCACTGCGCAAGAACGAAATCATTGGAAAGATCGTGGACTTCCGTCCAGCCGACGCCGATCATCCCTGCCCTGACGAATTGGATCAGGCAGCGGGATAGGGCCGTACGAAAACAGGCTTGTCCGGCGTCGATTGCTCCGGCTGATACACGTATCCGCCCGTGTCGAAACTGGTCAGTGCCTCCGGGTCAGACAGGCGGTTTTGGATCACGAAGCGGGCCATGGCACCACGCGCCTTTTTGGCGAAAAAGCTGACGATCTTCGGGCCTTTACCGTCATTTTTGTCTTCCATGAACGCCGGGGTAATAGCCCGCAACTGCAGGGCTTTGGGCGCAACCGCACCGAAATACTCCTGACTTGCACAGTTGATAAGCACATCCGTCCCGACGCTTTGTGCCTGCGCATTCAGTGCTTTGGACAGGTCATCGCGCCAGTACTCATATAGGTTCGACCCGCGTCGCGTTTTCAGGCGGCTTCCCATTTCCAACCGATACGGTTGAATGGCGTCCAGAGGGCGCAAAACCCCGTAAAGACCCGACAAAATCCGCAGATGATCCTGCGCCCATGCGCGTTCATCTTCATTTAGGCTTGTCGCTTCCAACCCCTGATACGTATCTCCCGCAAACGCCAAAGCGGCGGGTCGCGTGGCCTCTGGAGCGGGCTCTTCCGAAAACGCATTGAACCGGTCGCGGTTAAGACGCGCCAGATCATCGCTTAATCCCATCAATGATTTCAAGTTTGCAAGGGTGAGGTTGCGGGCTGTTTTTGAAAGGCGCACCGCATCGTCCTGAAAGTCAGGTTGCGTGACCAAAACGTCCCGTTCCGCCCAATCCAACCGCTTAGCAGGTGAAATCACCACCAACATACATCATCCCCCGGAAATCTCTCTGCTGTTGTATCTAGCCCGCCTCTCGCAGGACGTCCAGAAAGGCCGACCCAAAACGTTCTGCACGGCGATCGCCCAGTAAACTCTCGACCGCTTTTTCGTCGGCGTTGTGCATCTGCGCGAGTTTGGCCAGCTGCGACGAGGAACAACTCAGCGGCTTGTCCTGACCCGCCTCGCCCCGCGTCAACCCGGCCTGCACTTCGAGAAGGCGGTCGTAGACTGTGCCTGCGGTTTTACCTGCCAGCTTGCGCCGGTTCGGGTGCATATGCTCCGCTTCGCCATTGATCACCTCGAGAAAGGCCGCGCCGTAGCGTTCGAGCTTCTTGGCCCCCACACCGCCAATACCTGCCAGATCATCGAGGGTCCGGGGTCGGTTTTCAGCCATTTCAATCAGGGTCCGGTCGGTAAAGATAATATATGCCGGGACCTTGGCATTCTCAGCGAACGCGCGACGCTTGGCCTTGAGCGCGGAAAGCAGCGGTGCGTCTTCTTCGGCAACCATGGACTTCACTGCCGGACGCCGCGTGCTTGCGTTGCGAATACTGTCGCGCCGCAATTCAATCGTCGCCTGATCGCGCAGGATCGGCAGCGCTGCATCCGTCATCTTCAATGCACCATGGCGCGCGGGGTCCGGACGCACCAGATCATGCCCCATCATTTGCCGGAAGACGGCTTGCCACTGGCGCTTGTCGTATTCCTTACCAACGCCGAAAGTAGGCAGAGAATTATGGCCGCGCTGCATGACTTTGTCGGTTGAAACGCCCAGCAAGATATCAATCAGATGCCCCGCCCCGAACCATTCCTCTGTGCGCAGGATGGCCGACAGGGCCTTGCGCACTGCAACGGTGCCATCAAATGTTTCGGGCGGCGCATCGCAGAGATCGCATTTGCCGCAGGTGATTTCGGTCTCTCCAAAGTAGCCCAAGAGCGTCGCGCGACGGCATTTCATCGCTTCGGCCAATCCCAGCAACGCATTGAGCCGCGCATGATCCGCAGTACGGCGTTCGGGGGGCGCCAGCCCTTCGTCGATCTGGTTGCGCCTTAGACGGATATCATCCGGTCCAAAGAGGGTCAGCGTTTCAGCCGGTGCGCCATCGCGCCCGGCCCGGCCAATTTCCTGATAATAGGCCTCGATCGACTTTGGCAGATCCGCATGCGCCACCCAGCGGATATCCGGTTTATCAATGCCCATACCAAAAGCGACCGTCGCCACGACGATCAGCCCGTCCTCTTGCTGAAAGCGGCGCTCCGCGATCCGGCGATCCTCCGCCTCCATACCACCATGATAGTGCAACGAAGTGCGACCCGCATCGCGCAGGGCCGCAGACAGGCTTTCGGTTTTTGCGCGTGTGCCACAGTAGACAATGCCTGACTGCCCGGGGCGTGCTGCCGCAAAATCCAAAATCTGGCGTCGAGGGCCATCCTTGGCCGCGAAAGACAAATGAATATTCGGGCGATCAAACCCGCCAAGGAAAATCTGCGGATTTCCGTCATCAAACAGTTTCTGAACAATTTCGGCGCGGGTTTCCGCATCTGCTGTCGCCGTGAAGGCGGCCAAGGGCACAGCCAACGCGCGCCGCAGTTCACCAATGCGCAAATAGTCGGGCCGGAAGTCATGCCCCCATTGGCTCACGCAATGCGCTTCGTCTACGGCAATGAGCGATACACCGATGCGCCGTAGCAGGCCCAGCGCCGACCCTGCCGCCAGACGCTCGGGCGCCATGTACAAAAGCTTGAGTTTCCCTTGATCCAACGCATCGAATACCGCGTCGGTTTCCTCGGGCGTATTGCCGGACGTCAGCGCCCCTGCGGCCACGCCTGCTTCTTGCAGGGCCCGCACCTGATCGCGCATCAGCGCGATGAGAGGTGAAATCACAACGGTGACACCATCGCGCAGCAGTGCAGGCAATTGAAAACACAGCGATTTTCCACCGCCCGTTGGCATAATCGCCAGCACGTTTTCGCCAGCAACCACCGCATCGACAATTTCTTCCTGCCCGGGTCGAAATGCATCAAACCCAAAGACATCGCGAAGCATCTGGGGTGCGCCGGTCATGTCGATCCTGTTCTTTATTTCTGCTTTGCGGGGCAGACTCCCACAGTCACGAATCGCGGACAAGGGCTATCCTGCGCATTTGTGAAAAATGCCGGCGTCAGCCCACGACTAGATGAAGAGCGCGTAGTTGTTGACCAGTACAATGCGCAGGATGGCAACGATCAAAAGCACGGCCAGAGGTGCCAGATCAATCCCACCCATTTGCGGTAAAATCCGACGCACAGGGCCGTAGATCGGTTCCAGCAAGCGGTTCAGCCCGTACCAGATTTGCGCAACGAGAGGTTGCTGCGTGTTGAGCACCTGAAAATTGATCAGCCAGCTCATGATCACATGCGCGATGATAAAGAACCACACAACATTCAACAGAAGCATCAGAATTTCAAAGATCGATTGCATCAGAATACCTTTCGTTGGGCCTTGTCCAGTTAAGCAAGCGGCGCACAAAGGGCAAGGCTGCGCTTGTCGTAGAGGGTGCGATTTAAAAAACCTTTACTTGCCTGCTCACAAAGGGCCTGTTCTACCTTAAGGAAACAAGGCAGAGCAGGCAGCTGGATGAGTTCAACGCGTCAACGCATTTGGGGTTGGTATTTCTTTGATTGGGCAAGCCAGCCCTACAACACCCTGTTGCTGACCTTCATTTTCGGCCCCTATTTCGCGCAGACGGCAACCGAAACATTGATCGCTGACGGCATGGCGGCCGACGCGGCACGCGCGCAGGCGCAGGCCTATTGGGGCTATGGTTTGACGGCGGCTGGGATCTCAATCGCAATACTCGCGCCGCTTTTGGGTTCAATCGCAGATGGCAGCGGGCGGCGCATGCCGTGGATCGTTCTGTTCAGCACGCTTTACGTCGTTGGGTCCGCTGGCTTGTGGTGGACAGCGCCTGCGGATTCTTCGATCCTTTGGGCCCTGTTCTTTTTCGGTATTGGTCTGATCGGCATGGAGTTTGCCACGATTTTCACCAACTCCTTCCTCCCCGAGCTTCACCCAAATAGCGACGAACGCGGTCGCATATCAGGCTCTGGATGGGCGTTTGGCTACCTTGGCGGCGTGGTTGCGCTGGTCATCATGCTTGTGCTGTTTCAGGCTGGTGAGACGGGGCGCACGCTCGCTGGCCTTTCGCCATTGTTTGGCCTGAACCCCGAAACAGGCGCAGATACACGCATCGTCGGGCCCCTTACCGCTGCGTGGTTTATGATTTTCATTATCCCCTTCTTTTTGCATTTCCGCGACACCGGGCCAAAACGCGCACAGAAAAACCATCTGCGCATCGGCTTGAATGGTTTGTGGAAAACCATTGCAAAGCTCCCACAAACGCCGTCTTTGCTCGCCTATCTGGGGTCTTCGATGTTTTACCGCGACGCACTGAATGGCCTCTACACATTTGGCGGCATTTACGCGTTGGGCGTCCTCGGGTGGACCATCATGGACATTGGTGTTTTTGGCATTCTTGCGGCCATCAGTGGCGCAGTTTTTTGCTGGGTCGGGGGCCGGGTTGATCGTCGCATCGGCCCAATGCCCGTGATCGTTTTCTGCTGTGTGACCCTGATCCTGACATCAGGGCTGATTTTGTCGCTGACGCCCACGTCAATTCTGGGAATTGGGCTGGCTGAAGGCTCTGCCGTCCCAGACATTGCGTTTTATATTGCTGGCGCACTCATCGGGGCGGCAGGCGGCGCACTGCAATCATCGTCACGTACCATGATGACCCATCAGGCCAACCCGGAACGAATGACCGAAGCCTTTGGCTTATACGCGCTTTCCGGCAAGGCAACATCGTTCCTTGCACCTGCATCCATTGCAATTGTATCAGACCTCACCGGAAGCCAGCGCATGGGGATCACGCCGATTGTCGTGCTTTTCATTCTGGGTCTGATCCTGCTCATATGGGTCAAACCCAAAGGGGATTACGCATGAAGACTGCACATTTCATCCTGACATCCGTGCTTGCATTTGGCCTGTTGGCCTGTTCCGAGCAAGGCGCGCCGCCCGCGCAGGTCGCGCCGCTGGCAACCATCGGAACCTCCGGACACAAAGACAGCCTCAAGCCTGCAAAACAGCTGTTTGGGGCGAAATCAGCAGCCTCGCAAAGCGCCGCCGCCCCCTTTGGCAGCTACGCAAAAGGCTGTGTCGCAGGGGCAGCGCAACTGGCCGAAACCGGCCCGACGTGGCAGGCAATGCGCCTGTCGCGCAACCGAAACTGGGCGCACCCCGAGACCGTGAGCTTTGTCGAAGACCTCAGCCGAAAAGCAGCGCAGCAACCGGGATGGAATGGTCTCTATGTAGGGGATTTGAGCCAGCCACGCGGGGGGCCCATGCTGTCGGGTCATGCCAGTCACCAGATTGGTCTGGACGCGGACATCTGGCTGCGCCCCGCCACAAATCTGTCGCTGAGCGTGGCGGAACGCGAAAACATCTCGTCCATTTCGCTGCGGCGCAACGCCGGGGCTTTTGTCAACGACAACTGGACCCCGCAACACGCCGAGATCCTCAAGGCCGCCGCATCGGACCCGCGCGTTGCGCGTATCTTTATCTTTCCCGGCGCAAAGGTTCAGCTTTGTGAGACTGCAACAGGTGACCGGTCATGGTTGCGCAAAATCAGACCGTGGTATGGCCATCACTACCATTTTCACGTGCGTCTGGCCTGCCCCAGCGGATCGACAGGTTGTGTGGATCAAACACCGCCACCCGCAGGGGACGGATGCGCAGATGCGCAGGCTTGGGTCAATAATATCCTGAATCCACCGCCACCGAACCCCAATGCGAAACCTAGAAAGCCCAAACCCCCCATTCGCCTTGCCGATTTGCCTGCACAATGCGCCGACGTTTTACAGTCGCAGTAATTGGCATTGTGGCGTTCGCGCCGTGGTTCTGGTTCAAGCCAGTCGCGCCAACGGATCAAACCGCACACCTGTTGTCAGTGACAGACATTCCACGCGACGAAGACTGGATCGGCGGCCTGTCCGGCATTGATCTGACGCCGGATGGCGCGGAATTTGTCTTTGTTACGGACCGCGGGCATGTGGCGCGCGGCCAGCTCCTGCGCAGGGGCGGGCAACTGACGGGTATCGAGATCGACACGAAACGTGTGTTGGTCGACCCGCGCGGTCGTGTCTGGGAAACACTGCAGACGGATGCGGAGGGGGTTGCCTGGGCGGCGTCCGGTTCGGTTTTCGTGTCCTTTGAACACGCCCACCGCGTGCACGCCTATCCGACGCTGGACACGCCCGAGAAACTGCCATCCTACACCCATGCATGGGGCGCATTGAAACAAAACGGCGGGCTCGAAGCGCTCGCCATTCAGGACGGTGGATCACTGTTCGCGATCCCAGAGCATGTCCACCCCGGTGCATGGGCCGCACTGGTCTATCGCCGCAAACCGGGGGAGACGTGGCAACAGGCCTTTACCCTTCCGGTCACGGACGAATTCTCCCCGGTTGGTGCCGATTTTGGCCCCGATGGGCGGCTCTATGTGCTTGAGCGCGGCCTGTATCCCTTCGCCTTTTACAGCCGTGTGCGGGCCATGACGGTGCAGGAAGACGGCGTGACGGATATCGAAACCATTCTGCACACCAAACTGGGGGCGCATGGCAACCTCGAAGGGATTGCCGTTTGGCGCGACGCCGCCGGAACCCTCAGGCTGACCATGGTGTCTGACGATAATTTCTATCCCTTCATGCGCGGTGAAATTGTCGAATACGCTCTGACGCAAAGGGTTGCCACGCAGCCGCAATAGGCCTAAAGACGCGGCGTCGGCGATGGTTGCCGACCAAGTGCCGCACCCTTGCCAAAACGGATTATTCACATGACACGCGCTCACCTCCCCGGCATCATTGCCATGGCTGCCATCGTTGTTGCCTCCAATATTCTTGTCCAGTTCCTGTTCGGGAATTGGCTGACGTGGGGGGCTTTCACCTACCCGCTTGCTTTTCTTGTCACCGACATCATGAACCGCGTTTACGGCGCGCAGGCCGCGCGGCGCGTTGTGTTCACCGGCTTTGTCGTCGGGATCATCTGTTCGTTGATCGGCACACAGATCATGGGCGAATATGGGCCACTGGTCACACTTCGGATCGCAATCGGGTCCGGCATCGCGTTCCTGACGGCGCAGTTGTTGGACGTGTCGATCTTTTCCGCGCTGCGCGGCGGGACATGGTGGCGCGCGCCGCTGGCCTCTACACTGATCGGTAGCACCGTCGATACTGCCTTATTTTTCAGCATCGCGTTTTCTGCAAGCCTCAGCTTTATCGAACCTGCCAATGACGTATCCTGGGCGGGCGAGGTTCTGCCGATCCTTGGATTTGGCCCTCAGGCCCCGCTATGGGTGTCGCTTGCCATCGCGGACTGGGGCGTCAAACTCAGCCTTGCGCTGCTGGCGCTGGTGCCGTTCCGCATGATCACTGCGCGGATGACCGCCGCGCAGTAACACATCTTTAACGAAAAAAAGCTTGGCAAATTTCTGAACCTATGCGACGATTCTAATATCAGAAACAGATAGGTAAAGGAGGTGATCCAGTGTCAAGAAAGGTATTGGAGCGAGGTGTCGGAACAGCTTTGGAGGTCGCCTGCTAAGGCAGCCCTTACCGGGCAGACCACAAGGTGGACGTGATCGTCTAACCGATCCCACCTCCGCAACCATTCGATTGGGCCGCACTGTAAAAGTGCGGCCCTTTTTGATAGGCCTATCCATGTGAACACCTGAGCGGAGACCGCCATGCGCCAAAGATCCATCCGGCAATTCAGTCAGCGTTTCAGGGCGGCTTGCCTGAGGTCATCATGAAAATCAGCGACAACATCACCATTGAGGATTGGGAACTGACGGAGAGCTTCATGCGCTCCTCCGGTCCCGGCGGGCAGAACGTCAACAAGGTTTCATCGGCCGTTGAATTGCGGTTTGAGGCCGCGCGTTCGCCGAATTTGCCCGCACCGGTCAAAACCCGCCTGAAACGCCTTGCCGGGCGGCGCTGGACAACCGACGGTGCGCTGGTCCTGCAATGCGAGGAAACCCGCAGTCAGGCCCGCAATCGGGAGATTGTACGCGAACGATTGTCAGAACTCATTCAAAAGGCGCTGGTGGCCCCCAAACGGCGGATCGCAACCAGACCCACACTGGGGTCGAAAAAGCGGCGACTGAAAGCCAAAAAGCAACGTGGCGAGGTCAAATCACTGCGTGGACGGGTCGACCCGGAAAAATAGCGCCGGGTGATCGCGGCAGCATTTGCAGGAAATACGTGACATTAAAGCGTCATGCGAAAAACCTGAATCACATAACGCTGCCTGAAATCAAAGATTTCAACGCGTTACGTGATGCTTGATGTTTCAGGTATTTCGTCAGACGCTCTGGTCGTGACGCTTCTACTGTGCGGGCGGAAATGCAGGATTTCACAACATGCCAGCGAAAGACAAAACGGCGCTTGCCATCGGTCTAAGCCTGATTGCTTTGCTGCTTTTCGACGCCATGGGGCTGGTGATCAAGCTGCTCTCTGAGAGATATTCCGCGATGGAGCTTTCTGCGTGGCGCAATATATTTGGGTTAATCCCGGCAATCATTGCCATATATCTGTCCCCCACGTGGCGCGCCGCAGGGCAACCGGTGAAGATCAGACAATGGAAGCTGGCGCTGATGCGGGGGTTTATCGTGACTTTCGCCCAGATGTGTTTCTATCTGTCCCTTGGATTGATGGCTTTTGCCACCGCTTCGACGATTACCTATGCCAACGCACTGTTCATGACCGCGCTTGCCGTGCCTCTTTTGGGTGAAAAGGTCGGACCCGTCAGGTGGGGTGCGGTGCTCATCGGATTTGCGGGTGTCATGCTGATTATGAAACCGGGCACAGATGCGTTCACCCCCTACGCGCTGCTGCCACTGGCGGCTGCAGCACTTTATGCATTGGTTGGCGTCACCTCGCGCCTTTTTGATGATACCGTGCCCAGTCCCTTGATCAGCCTCTATTCCGCAGCAACCGCGTTGGTCACATCAGCCATTATCGCATTGTTCTGGGGCGGTTTTACGCCCATCGCCAGTTGGTCAGACATGGGCTGGATCATTGCTATGGGCGGCTTCGGGGGCACGGCGGTTTTGTTTCTGGTGTCCAGCTACCGCATGACGGAACAAAGCAACCTCGCGCCGTTCAGCTACTTTGGTATACCGATGGCCTTTGTTCTGGGGTGGATATTCTTTGACGAAACACCCTGGAACACACTCTTCCCCGGTGCTTTGCTTATTGCGGCGGGCGGGTTAATGATCATTTGGCGCGAAAGACAATTGCGATCACGGTGAAACGCCTGCGCAGTCTCCCCTTTAATGCGCAGCCACAAAAGCCCACATATGCTGCAGGCTTGTGCCGTATCGTTTCCGGCGCTAACACGCAGCGCATTGAAACACCAACGACCCAACAGGCTATGCCGACGACGGCCAGCAGGATATAGGAAACCCATGACCCATAAAGTGTATAAGAATGATCTGCCGGATGGGCTCGACCTTGGGCCGATGGTCGCGATTGATTGCGAAACAATGGGCCTGCACCCGCACCGCGACCGCTTGTGTGTCGTGCAACTGTCAGGCGGGGATGGCAAAGCGCATCTGATCCAGATCGCTAAAGGCCAGACAGAAGCGCCGAACCTGTGCAAACTGCTGGAAGACCCAAATGTGCTCAAGCTGTTTCATTTCGGGCGATTTGATATCGCCGCCATGCTGAACGCTTTTGGCGCGACAGCCGCCCCCGTTTACTGCACG
This sequence comes from Roseobacter litoralis Och 149, assembly GCF_000154785.2. NCBI lineage: Bacteria > Pseudomonadati > Pseudomonadota > Alphaproteobacteria > Rhodobacterales > Roseobacteraceae > Roseobacter > Roseobacter litoralis. The sequence goes on along the minus strand of NC_015730.1, from coordinate 4,279,361 downwards.
AAAATCGCCAGTCGTCTGGTGCGCACCTATACAGATCGTCACGGTCTGGCCAAACTGCTGCAGGAGCTTTTGAACATCGACATCTCGAAACAACAACAATCGAGCGACTGGGGTGCTGACACCCTGACCGATGCGCAAATCGACTATGCGGCATCAGACGTGCTTTATCTGCATCAATTGCGTGAGGCCCTGAACACGATGCTGACGCGCGAAGGCCGCATGGAAACAGCGCAAGCCTGCTTTGACTTTTTGCCAATGCGGGCAAAACTGGACTTGATGGGGTGGCCTGACACGGACATCTTTGCCCACTCATGAGCCAGGTTTTTCAAGACACCGCACGCCGTGTGATCCGCATTGAAATAGACGCCCTGCAACAGCTTGAGCAAAGCATTGATGACAGCTTTGCCAAGGCCGTTGATCTGATGATTGCAGCCACGGGTCGCATTATCGTCTGTGGCATGGGCAAATCGGGCCATATCGCACGCAAGATCGCCGCGACTCTGGCCAGTACCGGCACGCCTGCGCATTTCGTACATCCCGCCGAGGCAAGCCATGGCGATCTTGGGATGATGGGGGCGGGCGATGTTGTGATCGTCTTGTCCAACTCCGGCGAAACACCGGAACTGGCAGATGTCATTGCATATACGCGCCGCTTTGCGATCCCCATGATCGGTGTGGCAAGCCGCCCGGAGTCCACGTTGCTGAGGCAATCTGACGTCGCATTGATTTTACCCCGCGCGCAGGAAGCCTGCGGAACCGGCATCGTGCCGACGTCGTCGACGACGATGACGCTGGCCTTGGGGGATGCGCTGGCCGTCGCATTGATGGAACACCGCCAGTTCACACCAGAACACTTCAGAAATTTTCACCCCGGCGGAAAGCTTGGCGCACAGTTGAGCAAAGTCGCGGACCTTATGCACACAGGCGACGCCGTACCGGTCGTATCAGGAAACGCCCCCATGTCCGACGCGTTGCGCGAAATCGGCCAGAAAGGGTTTGGGGTCGTGGCCGTATCTGACCCACAAGGGCGGCTGCAGGGCATTATTACAAATGGCGATATCAGCCGACATATGGACGGCTTGGCGTCCTTTGAGGCGAATAACGTCATGACACCATCGCCCATTACGATCACGCCCGACGCCTTGGCCGAACAAGCCGTTGGCATCATGAACGATAAAAAGATCACCTGCCTGCTGGTTGTTGATCCAGAAGTCCCGCAGAAACTGATCGGGCTGATCCATATTCACGACTGTTTGCGCGTTGGGCTCGGATGATCTTGATGCATACCGATCGTTACTCACGGATGGTGGCATGGTTGAAGGTGACCCTGCCTCTGGTAGCGCTTGGTATGTTGTCGACGCTCTTTTTGATTTCGCGTGCCGTTGATCCGCCCAGCACGATTCCTTTTGCCGACAGCGAAGTGCAGGAACGCCTGACCAACCAGCAAGTCACCGGCCCATATTACACCAGCATGTCCGCGAATGGCGATCAGATTGCCGTGATTGCTGAAACCATGACAGGGCCAACTGGTGTCGGTGGAACCAACAAAGGCAAAAACGTCGATATTGAGATGAAGATGGCCAGCGGTTCGAACATTACCGCCTATGGTAACGATGCCCTGATTGACATCGCAAATGACCGCTCAACGCTCAATGGGGATGTGAAAATTACGACTTCAACCGGTTATGTCCTGTATTCCGATGAGTTGTTGCTGCGCATGTCCGTCACGGATGTGACATCACCACGTGCAGTGCGCGCCACAACACCCTTGGGTGATCTGGAGGCCGGTGCCATGCGCTTCTTTGTCCCGGAAGGGCAAGAAGATGGCCAATGGGTTTTTACAAAGGGCGTAAAACTGTTACACAATCCGGATAATGTGAAAGAATAATCTGTGACTTTTTTCAAAACCTTCGTTTTTTCCCTATCGCTTGTCTTTGCGGCCACCGGTCTGTTTGCACAAGGCACTCAGGTGGCTTTTGGCACGGTTCAGGAAAACAGCGGGCTGCCAGTTGAGGTCACGGCAGACAGCCTCGCAGTCGATCAAAACGCCGGAACTGCGCTGTTTACGGACAATGTGATCGTGATCCAGGGCGAAATGCGCTTGTCTGCCGACAATGTGCTGGTGATCTATGACACGACGGCACAGGCGATAGACCGCATTGAAGCCACCGGCAATGTCGTGCTGATTTCCGGACAGGATGCCGCCGAATCTGAGCGGGCAGACTATAATGTCGACGATGGGACAATCGTGATGAGCGGCAGTGTTCTTGTTGCGCAAGGCCCCTCGGCAATAAGTGCTGACACGATGACCGTTCAGATATCCGACGGCACCGCGCAAATGTCAGGCCGGGTTAAAACCGTGCTGCAAACCGGTGATCAGTAGATGGCACGCCCCAAGCTGACAGTCGCAGAGGGCTCTGCCGGGCTACGGGTTGAGCATTTGCGCAAATCATACCGCAAGAAAACCGTCATCCGCGATTTTTCGATGGAATTGGACAGGGGCGAAGTCGTCGCTTTGCTGGGGCCAAACGGGTCGGGCAAGACAACGACATTTTACGCCATCGCGGGGCTGGTCACACCGGAAGGCGGCAGCGTGCGGATCGATGGGCAGGATGTGACGACGTTCCCCATGTATCGCCGCGCGCAGCTTGGGATCGGGTATCTGCCTCAGGAAATGAGCATCTTTCGCGGCCTTTCCGTACAGGACAACATCGCCGCAATCCTCGACATTACCGAGTCCGACCGCCACAAACGGCGTGAGCGGCTCGAGGAATTATTGTCGGAGTTTTCCATCGAGCACCTGCGCCGCGCTCCGGCACTTGCCCTGTCGGGTGGTGAAAGACGGCGCGTGGAAATTGCCCGCTGTCTTGCGGCCAACCCGCGATACCTGCTACTGGACGAGCCTTTTGCAGGCGTGGACCCAATTTCGGTGGATGACATCCGCACGCTTGTGTCCGACCTCAAAAAGCGCGGCATCGGTGTGCTTATTACAGACCACAATGTGCGTGAAACACTGGAAATTGTGGATCGGGCCTATATCCTGCACGAAGGCAAAGTGCTGATGTCAGGCACGCCTCAAGATGTTGTCGACAACGAAAACGTGCGCAGAGTTTACTTGGGCGATAAATTCAGGATTTCCTGATATACCCTTTGTTAACCTTTACCTTTTTTCCGCTTATGCGTGTTTCTTTTGTTTGACTCCCGCCCCAATTGTCGGGCTGAATAGGGGTATGGCAAAGATCAGTCCTTGTGTTTCACTGTGTCAGACAGCTCGTCAGAGCACAAAAAACAACAACCTGAAGAGCAGCCATTTTCCGTAACCTGCCAAAAGTTCAGCAATGACGCTCACGCGAGTGATTTTTGGCAGTGTCTGACTTAAAAGGAGAACCTATGCGGTATCAAATCAGCGGCAAACAGATCGATATTGGTGAAGCGCTTCAGACCCATGTACGCGATGAACTCAGCGAAGCGGTCAAGAAGTATGCCGAGCGCCCGACCGAGGCCGTCGTGGTTTTCTCCAAATCGGCACATGAGTTTGTTTGCGAGGCGACCGTACATTTGTCCACGGGGCTGACAGCACAGGCCAAAGCGCACCAGACTGAAATATACGCAGCCTTTGATGCATGTCGCGAGAAAATGGAAAAGCAACTGCGTCGATACAAGCGTAGGTTGAAAGATCATCACAAAGATCGGGTGGAGCCTGTTGAAATCTACGGCGCATCCTCATATATCCTCGCATCAGAGGTTGAGTCGGAGGATCAGGAACCTGAAACACTGCAACCGATTATCGTGGCTGAAATGGAAACTAAAATCCCATCTCTTTCCGTAGGCGAAGCAGTAATGCAGATGGAGCTTCAAGGCGCTCCTGTTCTGGTGTTCCGAAACGAAGGCAAGGAAGGCGTAAACGTTGTGTACCGTCGGGATGACGGAAACATCGGCTGGATCGATCCTCAATAAAGTCTAACGGCGCAGGGTGCGTCAAAAAAGTGCGGGCGATATGGAATTTTCTGAACTCCTGAAGCCGGAGGCCGTAAAGGTGCTGAACTCGGCCTCCAGCAAAAAACGCTTGATGCAAGACATCAGCGACCTCTCTGCGCAAGTCTATGATTTGAATGCAGATGTGGTCCTTGATGCGATGCTGGCACGCGAAGCACTTGGGCCGACGGGTGTGGGGCATGGCATTGCCCTGCCACATGCGCGGTTGAACGATCTTGACTCGGTTCTAGGTGTTTTCGTTCTTCTCGATAAACCAATCGACTTCGGATCAGTTGACCGCCAGCCCGTTGATATCGCTTTCGCACTGTTCGCCCCCGAGGATGCGGGTGTCGATCATCTCAAGGCATTGGCGCTGGTCTCGCGGACCTTGCGTGACGCTTCCGTGTGTACGAAGCTGCGGGCAAATCGCAACGCAGCCACGCTCTATACCATCCTGACATCAGCCGAAGCTGAGCAAGCCGCCTGACACTGGGCTGCTGATCCGAGAAACCCAAAGTGATGTTGCCGCGGCCATCCTCTTTTGCGCCGACAAGGCCGAACTTTGGGACAGCGTCAAATGAAACTACGACCTGACGAATAATAGACGCGACAAGGGAAGTTGCCTGCGGTCAGGACACAGTTTTCCGTAGCCTCAGGCATGGACGCTTTTTGATTTCATTACCAATAGCAGATGAAGCCTGACTGCGGGACACAGGCAATCAGGCCTAAGGCAGTATGGCCACGCTACTGCGCTGCCTTACTCATGCTGACGATATCATGGATGTATTCTGACAGATCATCCCGAAGGTCGTCACGGGCCAGGCCGAATGAAACGGTCGCCTGTAAAAAGCCCGACTTTGAGCCACAATCGAATCTTTGACCCTGGAACCGGTACCCATAGACACCGCTTTCCTTGTTGATCTCGGTCGCGATCGCGTCCGTCAGTTGGACCTCACCGCCGGCACCTTTTTTCATGTCGTTGAGGTTTGTCAAAACCGCAGGGGCCAGAATATAGCGACCTATGACGGCAAGGTTAGACGGCGCTTTACCGGCTGGTGGTTTCTCAACCATGCCTTTGACGCGCACCATCGACCCCATGTCCGTTTCGATATCCAACATGCCGTAAGATGATGCTTTTTCCGGAGGCACTTCCATCGCGGCGACCATATTGCCGCCCGTTTCCTCATATGCCTCAACCATCTGCTGCAGGCACGGTTTGTCACCGGCAATGACATCGTCCGGCAAGATAACCGCGAAAGGTTCATCGGCAATCAGGCGGCGCGCGCACCAAACGGCGTGACCCAGCCCCAGCGCTTTGTGTTGTCTGATATAGGCAATTGCACCGCTTTCCATATTGGTGTTTTCGAGCATTTCCAACAGCTCTGTCTTGCCTTTGTCACGCAACGATTGCTCGAGCTGCGGCGCATGGTCGAAATAGTCTTCCAGCGCACCTTTGCCGCGAGACGTCACAAAGATGAATTCCTTGATCCCGGCGGCGCGCGCTTCGTCGATTGCGTATTGAATCAGCGGTCGATCAACGAGCGTCATGATCTCCTTCGGGACAGATTTTGTCGCGGGCAAGAACCGCGTGCCCATTCCTGCAACAGGAAAAATTGCTTTCGTTACTTTGCGCGTCATCTCGCCACCCTCGTTTGCCATATTCGTTCTTTCTTACCAATTTTCATCCTAGCCGAAGGGCCATGCAGGATGTCCATTTACCATTCTAATAAGTCGCGGATTGTTATACCTTTTAAATTGAAACACTTAGATAACAGGCATAACATCGGCTTTACCCTAGGTTATTTGCACCCAAATGACCACCGCTCAGGGAGAAGACGGTAAACATCCCGAATCATTCCAATCCCATCGCAGCCATCATTGCCTCAAGGCGCGGTACATCCTCAGGGTTGTTGAGTTCCCAGAATTGCCGGCCCTTCGCCTCGACCTCAACGCATAGAACAGACCTGCCGTTTTCCATGAAGCGAAGCTGTTCAAGCCCCTCCAGCCGTTCCAGCGGACCAACTTGCCACCCCGGATAGGCCGCGAGGGCCGCAGGACGATAAGCATAGACGCCCACGTGATGAAAAACCGGCGTTTGCGCATCTTCCGAATAGTCTTGCGACGTGAAGGGGATGACTTCCTTGGAGAAGTAGAGCGCATGATTGTTCTGCGCAAAAACCGCCGTGGTGCCACCGACCCGGCCCGCCTTGCGGTCGTTCAGAAGCCCCTGCAATGTTTCGCCGTCACATCGCAACACCGGCGTAGCGATTTCGGCCGTGGGAGCGTTCGACAGACCCGCGACCAGATCCTCGATAAACCATGCAGGCGTGAGCGGTGCATCACCTTGTAAGTTCACGACAATCTCAAAACCGCCACCCAGCGCTGCGTGTACTTCGGCGCATCTTTCGGTACCATTGGCGCAATCAGGCGATGTCATCACGACCTCTGCGCCAAAGGCCTGCGCCGCGTCCTGAATACGGGTATCATCCGTGGCCACGACAACGCGGTCGATCCCTGACACGTCCATGGCCGCGCGCCAGCTGCGTTCAATCAGACTGAGCGTTTCGCCAGATGCGCCACGCAAACCGACCAGCGGCTTGCCCGGATACCGCGACGAGGCATAGCGCGCCGGAATTGCGATCAGGACAGACATCAGGCTTTGGTCAGCTCAACACCGGGGGCATAGGCGATGAAAAACGGGTTCGCATACCCGGATTTACCATAGCGCAGCGGTGACAGATCATCGAAACGAACAACATCGCCACCTGCGCCCGCAAGAACCGCATGACCCGCAGCGGTATCCCATTCCATCGTGCGGCCCAGACGGGGGTACAGATCCGCCTCACCCGTCGCCACCAGACAGAACTTGAGCGAGCTTCCGGCACTTTTCATGTCGCGCACGGCGTATTTGTTGATGTAATCATCCGTCGCCTGATCCCGATGGGATTTTGATGCAACGACCATCAAAGCAGTGTTGTCCGGGACAGAAACGGACATGGCTTTGGTGTCGCCGATGGTTTCGGGGGCAAAACTTCCTGTTTCCTCGACGGATTGACCGCTTGCATCTGTAAAGAACATCCGCTCACGTGCAGGCGCATAGACCACGCCGCGTGTCGGCACACCACCTTCGACCAGCGCGATATTGACGGTGAAATCGCCGCGGCGCTGGATAAATTCCTTGGTGCCATCCAGCGGGTCCACGATCAGGAATGTATCGCCTGTTTGGCTGTGGGATGCCGCCTGTTCCTCAGTAACCAACATAACGTCCGGAAACGCTGCGCGGAGTCCCGCCGATATGATCGCATCGGCGGCCTCATCGGCGGCTGTAACGGGGCTTTGGTCTGATTTGGTCTGCACATCGAAGTCATCTGACTCGTAAATTTCCATGATCTTTGCGCCCGCCTCAATCGAAAGACGTCGCATGACCTGTGTCAGCTTGTTGTAATCAAACATGAATTTACCTTTTCGCAGCCCTGGCGTTTAACTTTATGCCGCCCCTTATGCGGCGAGAGTAACGGAACAGCAAGAATTCCATGACGCCCTGCCAGCTTTGAAAAGGTCTGCCTGTCCTGTTCAGAGCATCGCGCGTCCAAGGGGGCGGTTTTGTTTCGACATTCACGCTGGTCGATCTGATCTATCAATCGGCCCCACGCTCAGTGCGCAAATCCCACTGCAACCCGCTTTCCGAACGTGCGATCCACATCCAGATCAGGTCACAACGCGCAGCGTCAAATTCAGACGCCCGCCCTTTTCAAGCAGACTGGAAGAGCCAAATCGAATACGATCAACACCGTGATGGGCCAGTCGCGCCACGCCCCCCATGACCACCACGTCACCCGACTGCAGCCACACCGATTGTGTCTTGCCGCCCCGTTCTGCATGGCCCATCCGGAACAGCCCCTCATCCCCCAGTGAAATCGAAACCACCGGGAACTCAAAACTGCCTTCATCTTTGTCCTGATGCAGCCCCATGCGCGCGCCCTCGCCGTAAAAGTTCACAAGGCAGCATTCAGGATCGCGCGCGGAACTGCTCAAGTCTTTCCACACCTGCAGCACCGACGCCGGGATCGCTGGCCACTCCTGACCGTCGGGATGCGTCGTCGCATAGCGATAGCCCTGACGGTCCGTGATCCATCCATAGTTACCTGCCGCCGTCATACGCACTGACATCTGCTTGCCACGCGGGGTTACCGGGTGAACAAGCGGGGCCGCACGCACAACGTCGCGCACATCACCCAGCAGGCGCTGTTGGGCAGCGACATCAAGGTAACCTTTGTAAATATCAAAGCCCAAAACACCCAAATGCATCCCGCAATACGCCTTTGTTGCCTCAATAAAGAAAATTACATGCAGAATCCGCCTGCATAAAGAAGTGAAAGGTTGCAGCATACGAACCCCCTCCTTATATACGCTGCGAACCGCATGAAGCGTAGCGCTTTCATGTGATCATATATGGGGCAGCGGCGCCATAACGGGCCAACGCTCCGTGTCTTCGCCTTAAGCAAAAGGGATCAAAAAATGTCAAAAGTTATCGGTATCGACCTTGGAACGACCAACAGCTGCATCGCCATCATGGATGGATCGCAGCCACGCGTAATCGAAAACGCAGAAGGCGCGCGCACAACGCCGTCCATCGTTGCGTTCACAGATGATGAGCGTCTGGTAGGACAGCCTGCAAAACGGCAGGCCGTGACCAACCCGGACAACACAATTTTCGGCGTCAAGCGCCTGATCGGTCGTCGCAATGACGACGCGGCCCTCGCAAAAGACAAGAAGAACCTGCCCTTCAACGTGATTGACGGTGGCAATGGTGATGCTTGGGTCGAAGCGAAAGGCGAGAAATATTCGCCGAGCCAGATTTCGGCCTTTATCCTCGGCAAGATGAAGGAAACCGCCGAGAGCTATCTTGGCGAAGATGTCACGCAGGCCGTGATCACTGTGCCGGCGTATTTCAACGATGCACAACGTCAGGCCACCAAAGACGCAGGTAAGATTGCCGGTCTCGAAGTGTTGCGGATCATCAACGAGCCAACCGCAGCGGCGTTGGCCTACGGTCTGGACAAAGAGCAGACACAAACCATCGCGGTCTATGACCTCGGCGGCGGCACATTCGACGTCACCATTCTGGAAATCGACGACGGTCTGTTTGAAGTGAAATCCACAAACGGCGACACTTTCCTCGGCGGTGAAGATTTCGACATGCGGATCGTTAACTACCTCGCGGATACGTTCAAGAAAGAGCATTCCGTCGATCTGACACAAGACAAGATGGCACTGCAGCGTCTGAAAGAAGCGGCAGAAAAGGCCAAGATTGAATTGTCGTCCTCCAGCCAGACAGAAATCAACCAGCCGTTCATCTCGATGGGTGCAACCGGCCAGCCCCTGCACATGGTGATGAAGCTGACCCGCTCCAAGCTGGAAAGCCTCGTGGGTGATCTGATCAAGGCGTCACTGAAGCCCTGCAAGGATGCGCTCAAGGATGCGGGCCTGTCTGCCTCCGACATCGACGAAATCGTTCTGGTCGGCGGTATGACCCGGATGCCAAAAGTGGTCGAAGAAGTCACAAAGTTCTTTGGCAAAGAGCCGCACAAGGGCGTGAACCCGGATGAAGTTGTGGCCATGGGTGCCGCGATTCAGGCGGGTGTTCTGCAAGGTGACGTAAAAGACGTCGTTCTGCTTGACGTGACACCTTTGTCGCTGGGCATCGAAACGCTGGGCGGTGTTTTCACACGCCTGATCGACCGGAACACGACCATCCCGACAAAGAAATCGCAGATTTTCTCAACCGCCGAAGACAATCAGAATGCGGTGACAATCCGTGTCTTCCAGGGTGAGCGCGAAATGGCCTCGGACAACAAGATCCTTGGTGCTTTCAATCTGGAAAATATCCCACCGGCACCGCGCGGGATGCCACAGATCGAAGTGACCTTCGACATTGACGCAAACGGTATCGTATCCGTTGGCGCGCTCGACAAAGGCACGATGAAAGAGCAGAAGATCACGATCCAAGCCTCTGGCGGTCTGTCCGATGACGACATTGATAAAATGGTCAAGGACGCCGAAGAAAACGCAGATGCGGATAAAGCACGTCGCGAGTTGATCGAAGCGAAAAACCAGGCCGAAAGCCTCATCCACTCGACCGAAAAGTCGATGGAAGAGCATGCCGACAAGGTTGATCCAACCACCGTGGAAGCGATCGAACTCGCAATTGCCGCCCTGAAGGATGAGATGGAGACAGAAAACGCCGATAAGATCAAATCCGGCATCCAGAACGTCACCGAAGCTGCCATGAAACTGGGTGAGGCGATCTACAAGGCGTCGCAGGAAGAGAACGAAGATCTCGCCGAACCTGCCGATGCGCCGCATGATGGTCAGGATGACATCGTAGACGCTGAGTTCGAGGATCTCGACGGCGACAAACGGGCCTAAGGCTCTGCGAAACCCGGAACCACCGAACGGGCCGGCCTTACGGGCCGGCCCGTCACGTTCCATCTAGGGGATATTTTCATGGCAAAACGTGATTATTACGAGGTGCTTGGCGTCTCCAAGGGCGCTTCGAGCGATGACATAAAAAAGGGGTATCGCCGCAAAGCCAAAGAGCTGCATCCTGACCGGAACAAGGATGACCCGAGCGCCGAAGCCCAGTTCAAAGAAGCGAACGAGGCCTATGAAGTTCTGAAGAACGCTGAAAAAAAAGCCGCCTATGACCGCTACGGTCACGCAGCCTTTGAAGGTGGCATGGGCGGCGGCGGTGGCGGACGTCCCGGTGGCGGCTTTGGCGGCAATCAGGATTTCTCGTCGGCGTTTTCAGATGTTTTTGACGATCTGTTCGGGAATTTTGCAGGTGGTGGTCAGCGTGGCGGCGGAAACCGTGTCTCGCGCGGCTCGGATCTGCGGTACAATCTGCAAATCAGCCTCGAAGAAGCCTTTGGCGGATTGCAAAAAACCATCAACGTTCCAACCTCGATAGGATGTACAACCTGCAACGGTTCGGGCGCCGAAGGTGGCTCTGAACCAACCTCCTGCCCCACATGTTCGGGCATGGGAAAAGTACGGGCGCAGCAAGGGTTTTTCACGGTCGAGCGCACTTGCCCGACATGCTCCGGTCTTGGTCAGATCATCAAGAACCCCTGCAAAAGCTGCCAAGGCGCAGGGCGGGTTGAAAAGGATCGCGCACTCTCCGTCAATATCCCGGCAGGGGTCGAAACGGGCACGCGCATCAGGCTCGCCGGTGAGGGTGAAGCAGGCATGCGTGGCGGCCCGTCGGGCGATTTATATATCTTCATCGAAGTTGCGGAACATGAATTGTTCCAACGCGATGGCACAAACCTGTTTTGCCGCGTTCCCGTGTCCATGGCCAAAGCAGCGCTTGGTGGTTCCATAGAGGTGCCAACGATCGACGGCGGCCGTGGCCGTGTTCAGATTCCATCCGGCAGCCAATCAGGGCGACAGATGCGGTTGCGGGGCAAGGGTATGCCTGCCCTTAGGGGCGGGTCTGCCGGTGATATGTTTATCGAGCTTGCAGTCGAAACGCCGGTCAATCTGACGTCGCGCCAGAAGGAACTATTGGCGGAATTTGATGAGCTGTCCGAAAACAACAACCCGGAATCATCAAGCTTTTTCTCGTCCGTGAAGAGCTTTTGGGACAGCATGAAGGGCTAGGTTCACCGGTGGTTTTCCTAATTGGAGCGGACAGATCAAGTTCGCTCCAGAATCCTGATGCTTTAACCAATCAGAAACCATGATGCCGCTACCCTGCTCCGATGAGCCAGGACCCAAATACCTTCGCCGAGGCGCCGCAAGCATTCCTGTTTGATGAGGCCGAGCCGGTCGCCGTACCTCCGGGAAAAACCCCGTCCTACATGGTCGATCACCGGCAACGGCTTCGGACGCGTTTCATGGAAGGCGGGGCAAATGCTATGCCGGATTATGAACTGCTCGAACTCGTCTTGTTTCGCGCCATTCCCCGCCGCGACGTGAAACCGCTGGCGCGAACGCTGCTTGAACGTTTCGGAGATTTTAATCGGGTGATCACCGCCTCCCCGCAGCGCTTGCGCGACATCAAAGGCGTTGGGGATGCCATCATCACCGAATTGAAAATCGTTGAAGCAGCGGCGCATCGCATGGCCCGGTCGCGTGTTCTACAACGTCATGTGCTCAGTGGATGGGACGCTTTGCTTGATTACTGCCACACGACGATGGCGCACCGCGAAACGGAACAGTTTCGCGTTCTTTTTCTGGATCGGAAAAACACCGTGATTGCGGATGAGGAACAGGCCAAAGGCACCGTGGATCACGTTCCCGTCTATCCAAGAGAGGTCGCAAAACGCGCTTTGGAACTCAACGCCAGCGCGCTCATTCTTGTGCACAACCATCCTTCCGGCGACCCAACGCCGTCGCAGTCGGATATCTCAATGACGGATCAGATCAACGCAGCCTGCCAAACCTTAGGATTGACGTTGCACGACCACCTGATCATCGGTAAATCGACCGAATTGAGCTTTCGCGCCGAAGGGTATCTTTGACCTTTTACCGCACCCAGACTTCGACCCGGCGGTTCGCCTGACGTCCCCAAACACTGTCGTCACAGGCCAGAGGCATGGCCTCGCCGAACGCATCCACCTGCATATCAATCTGCATCAAATCCGCCGTTTCGGCCTTGGTACGAACAGCGTCCGCAACGGAATTGGCGCGCGATAATGCAATTTCCATATTGGCCTCTGCCGATCCCTGCCCATCACTGAACCCCACAAAAATCATCTGGCGCGCGTCAAACCGACCCTGTTCAAGGTCATGGGCCAGTTGCACGACGTTTGAACGCGATTGTGCATCTAATCGCGCCGACCCGGCCTCAAAACGAAACGAGGTGGTTAGGCGTTTCATTCCACCCAACCGCTGAACAATCCGTTGTAATTCTGACAACGGTATCTCGGCCCCGGCGGCGGCAATTGCGTTGGCAAGGCGGTCACCTTGCTGCGTGATCGGGACCTCTTCGGGTGCCTGATCCACAAACCCAGAACGCCTGATCACAGCCTGCGCCGCAGAACTTTGCGCGAAAGCCAGAAATTCCCGCGCGACTTTGGGCAAGCGACGCGCGGGCGTGTATAAAAACATCGGCGCCGTAAGCGGATAATCCGCCGTTTTTATCGAGCGCCGCGTCGCGCGCAACACGCCCCCACAGGTGCCTTTCAAGACCAACGGTTGGGCGTTTCCAATCTCAGCGAAACTCGCAAGGCCCAGGGCAAAGGGATCACTGGCGACGGCAACAGCCATGGCATCCCCGCCTGTCACGCGGATCACATCATCAGACATGCCAAGATCGGCAGGCGACAGAATGCCATCGTTGGCCGCCTGGGCGAGACCTGTTTGCGCGTCAGGCGCATACACGGATATCGGCGCATCAGGGCCGCCCAAAAGCGCCCAATTGTCGATCTCACCCGCAAACGACAGCGCCAGATCTAACGGAGAGATCTCTTGCACCGGGTTTTGCGGCGAAACAATGGGCAGGATGGCGTCCAGGGCAAGCACACGGGACCGGTTCTGGTCCGTCATATCCCCCATACCCGCCTCGTAAGCGCGCTGCTTTTCATCCGCGGTTATTTCGCGCAAGGACATCACCACATCCGCCTCATTGGCCAAGAGATCCGCGAAACCTTCGTCTGTGGTTGTGATTCGAAATCTGAAAACAGCGGCCCGCTTTGACGTGCCGGGGTCAGTCAGAGAATAGTTAAAATGCGTGGCATCAAGGGTTTCACGCTGCGCTTCATAGCCATTGCGCTGTGCAAACCCCTCCACCAGCGCGGGCATCAGTACGGAACCCATCGTTGCTGAGCCTGATATCGACAACTCCGCGACGAAGTCTTCGAGTTGCGGGCATCCGGGGCCCTCGCAGGTCACACCGCTCCCGTCGATCGTAAGCTCACCATAAATCGTATCAAGGCGATAGAATTCGCCGTCATAACCCATCAAAGCGCCCATGATCTCAATACGACCGTCGCGCGACGTTAGGGTGACGTCCTGCGCTGCGGCAATGACCGCACTGCCGAAAAGGAACAACACTGCGCCGAGTACCGCAGTTTTCATCGCCATATTGGGCCGCCCTGTGCAGTTTCTACTTAAGGGCGACTTTCAGGCTTGGCGCCGAATTATTCAACACCGGAAAGACACGTACATCCGATCAGGGAGCGGCCCAACAGGTGACACCAGCACCCAAATCAGACCGCTCAGATCAACCGCCCGTGACAGTGTTTGAATTTCTTGCCCGATCCGCAGGGGCAAGGTTCGTTACGGCCCGGATTGCCCCAAGTTGACTGATCGCTTTCGTCAAATGCGACAGCTGTATCCGCCGTCGCCGCGACGGGCCCGGCCTCTGCCGAAATTGTGGGACCCGCGGCGGCCGCCTGCGCAGCAGCTTGTTGCGCGCGGATCTGTTCAATCATGGCCTGTTGTTCTTCTTCGGTCATCGGGCGGATTTGCGACAGTTTTTGCGTTACGTCCTCACGAAGGCTGTCCAGCATGGTTTCGAAAAGCTGGAAGGATTCGTTTTTGTATTCGTTAAGCGGGTCACGCTGCGCGTAGCCGCGAAACCCAACAACCGAGCGCAAATGCTCAAGCGTCAGCAGGTGTTCACGCCACTTTGTGTCAATCGCCTGCAGCAAGAGCTGCTTTTCGATGTTGCGCATGTTTTCCGCGCCGAATTGTCCGGCCTTTTCAGTCATCATGCTGTCTGTCGCCTCGACCAGACGTTCGCGGATGGCTTCGTCATCCACGCCTTCTTCCTCGACCCAGTCCATCACGGGCACATCAATGCCCAGTTGCTCCTGAACCGCCGCATAGAGACCGTCGGAATCCCATTGATCGGCGTAGGTATTAGGCGGCAGATATTGTTCGATGAAATCGTCGATGACCTGATGGCGCATATCCGTCGTGATCTCGGACAGGTCCTTGGCTTCCATGATCTCGCGGCGCTGACCAAAGATCACCTTGCGCTGCTCATTCATGACGTCGTCGAATTTCAGCAGCTGTTTGCGGATGTCAAAGTTGCGGCCTTCGACCTTTGATTGCGCCCGTTCGAGTGATTTATTGACCCAAGGGTGCACAATCGCCTCACCCTCTTTGAGGCCAAGCGTCTTGAGGACTTTCTCCAACCGTTCCGACCCGAAGATACGCATAAGGTCATCTTCGAGGCTCAAGAAGAAGGACGACCGACCCGGATCCCCCTGACGACCGGACCGACCACGCAGCTGGTTGTCGATTCGCCGGCTTTCGTGGCGTTCCGAGGCGAGAACATACAAACCACCCGCCGCAAGCACCTTGGCCTTTTCATCGGCGTGCTGCGCCTCGATGCTGGCGCGCAAAGCTTCGGGGTCCGCATCGGGGTCTTCTGTCAGCGCATTCATGACCTGCAGATCAACATTACCGCCGAGCTGAATATCAGTCCCACGGCCCGCCATGTTCGTCGCAATCGTAACCGCGCCGTATTTACCCGCATCGGCCACAATCTGCGCTTCCTGCTCGTGCTGGCGCGCATTCAGAACATTATGGGTAATACCCGCTTCTTTGAGCATATTGCTCAACATCTCGGATTTTTCGATCGAGGTTGTACCAACCAGAACCGGCTGGCCTTTCGCGTTGCTGTCCTTGATCTTTTCCAGCATCGCTTCGTATTTTTCGCGTGCGGTGCGATAGACCTGATCGTCTTCGTCAACCCGCGCGATGGGCTTGTTCGTCGGCACTTCGACCACGCCAAGCCCGTAGATTTCCATGAATTCTTCGGCTTCGGTTAACGCCGTTCCGGTCATGCCGGACAGCTTGTCATACAGGCGGAAATAGTTCTGGAAAGTGACGGAGGCCAGCGTGATGTTTTCCGGCTTGATATCAACGCCTTCCTTGGCCTCAATCGCCTGATGCAACCCGTCGGACAAGCGACGTCCGGGCATCATACGGCCCGTGAATTCATCAATCAGAACGATGTTGTCGTCGCGCACAATGTAATCCTTGTCGCGCTGAAACAGTTTATGCGCGCGCAGACCCTGATTAACGTGGTGAACGACCGTTGTGCTTTCCGGATCATAGAGCGACTGGCCCTCTTCCAAGAGGCCCTGCGCGTGCAGGATTTCTTCAAGAAACTCGTTGCCCTCATCCGTAAAGGTGACGTTGCGGGTTTTCTCATCCAGTTCAAAATGCTCATCACTGACCTGAGGGATCACCACATCGACGGTTTTGTACATCTCGGAACGGTCCTGAGACGGTCCTGAAATGATCAAAGGCGTGCGCGCTTCGTCGATCAGAATGCTGTCAACTTCGTCCACAATGGCGAAATTATGCTGTTTTTGATAAATCTGATCCAGCTCGGATTTCATATTGTCGCGCAGATAGTCAAACCCAAGCTCATTATTGGTCGCGTAGGTGATATCGCTGGCGTAGGCGACGCGCTTTTCATCTTCCGGCATCTCGGAATAAGCCACACCGGTTGTCAGACCCAGCGCGCCAAAGACGCTGCCCATCCATGCGGCATCGCGTTTTGCCAGATATTCATTGACCGTCACGATGTGCACGCCACGGCCCGTCAGACCGTTGAGATATGCGGCAAATGTCGCGGTCAGCGTCTTACCTTCGCCCGTTTTCTGTTCGGCGATGTTACCCTGATGCAGGAACATGGCCCCCATCAACTGGGTATCAAAGGCACGCAGCCCCAAGGCACGGCGTGCTGCTTCCCGGCAATTGGCAAAGGCTTCGGGCAACAGCGCATCGAGGCTTTCCCCCTCCAGTGCACGTTTGCGCAGCTCTTCGGTCTTTTCCTTTATCCCCTCATCACTGAGTTTTTCAAACTCAGGTTCAAGCGCATTGATCTGGGCAATGACAGGACGGGTCGCTTTAACTTTACGGTCGTTGGGCGAGCCAAAGATCTTTTTTGAAATAGTTCCGATGCCCAGCATGCGTTCTCCAGCCGAAGTGATACGGGCAGGTGCTGATCTGCTTGCTCGTCTGCGACGCAGCCCATAGAAAGTTATTAAACGCTACACTCTTGCAGCGCCACACGCGGGATGTAAGGGTCGCGCCAAACCGTGTCAATGTCGCGCCCCGTCGCGGCCCCCTCATAGGACGATTACATGCAAAAACATCTCAGAATTCTGGCTTTTTCCGCGTTGACCGCAGCGATTGCTGCCCCTGTGGTTGCACAAGATGAAGTTACCTACACGGCGGACACGGTTGTCGCGTCGGTGAACGGTGAAGACATCAAGCTGGGTCACATGATCGCGGCGCGCGCCACGCTGGATGAACGGTACAATCAAATACCTGCTGATCAACTCTGGAACGGTCTTCTTGAACAGCTCGTTCAGCAAACGGCACTGGCACAGGGAATCGAAAGCCTATCCGCAGGGGAGGCGATGGCGCTGGACAATCAGGAACGCTCACTGAAGGCTGCCAAGGCAATCGAGATCGCGCTGGAACAGGCCATCACCGAAGAGGATATTCAGGCGGCCTATGATGCAGAATTTGGCAACATCGACCCCGAAGAGGAATTCAACGCCTCACATATTCTGCTCGAAACCGAAGAAGAAGCCATTGCGGTGAAAGAGGCGATCGACGCTGGTGCGAATTTCGCGGCAACCGCGCGGGAAAAATCGACAGGCCCGTCCGGACCGAATGGCGGCGAGTTGGGATGGTTCGGCACCGGCATGATGGTCCCGAGCTTTGAAGCCGCTACCATTGCGCTGGAAGTCGGAGAAGTCTCTGATCCGGTTGAAACGCAGTTTGGCTGGCACGTGATTGTCCTCAATGACACGCGGAAAAAAGAGATCCCGACGCTTGAGCAAGCGCGGGAAGGCATACAGTCACGCCTTGCAAGCGAAGCTGCCGCAACCATCATAGCCGCCGCAGCCGATGAAGCAGACATTCAGGTCAGCCCTTTTGAGAACACGGATGAGAAGGTCGAATTGATCAACCGACTGGATCTGTTGGAATAGCAGCGCATGGCCAAGATTACCGCTGTTTCGCCATTGGCGCCTGAGGCGTTTCCAAAGATGCCGATCATCGACGGTGTTTCGTTTTCAACCGTTGCTGCCGGGGTCAAATACGAAGGTCGCGCCGACGTAATGCTGGCCAAATTGGCACCCGGAACGGCGGTTGCCGGTGTCTTTACGCAGTCGGCAACCCGCTCCGCGCCCGTTCTGGACTGCCAGCGTAAATTGGGAGGGCCAACGCCTGATGGTGCGGCCATTCTGGTGAACTCGGGCAATTCAAATGCGTTCACCGGGCGCAATGGGCTGGACGCGGTCGCCCGGATCGTGAGTGCTTCGGCGCGCGCGTGTGATCTGCCAGAGGCCCGCGTGTTCACCGCATCAACCGGGGTGATCGGTGAGCCGTTGCCCTTTGAGCGCATTACCGACCGCCTCGAAACACTGGCCGCGACGCTCGATCCTGCCGCCATGGAGGCCGCCGCCTCGGCAATCATGACGACCGACACCTTCGCCAAGGGCGCGACGGCTTCCGTTGAGGTTGCAGGGGAAACAGTCTCTATTGCGGGCATTGCCAAGGGTTCGGGGATGATCGCGCCTGATATGGCGACCATGTTGGTCTATATCTTTACGGATGGCAAAATTGATCAGGCCAATCTGCAGACACTCGTCGCCGCCCACAACGAAAACACCTTCAACTGCATCACCGTAGACAGCGACACATCCACATCAGACAGCCTGTTGGTCTGTGCCACGGGTGCATCGGGCGTCGCCGTGGATGACAGCCAGACGTTCAGCGATGCGTTGCACGGCGTAATGCAAGAACTCGCCCACTTGGTCGTTAAGGACGGGGAGGGCGCAACCAAGTTTGTCGAAATCACCGTAACTGGAGCCGCATCAGACAGGGATGCAAAGACGCATGCCTTGTCGGTCGCCAATTCGCCTTTGGTCAAGACGGCCATCGCCGGTGAAGACCCCAATTGGGGGCGCGTTGTCATGGCGATTGGCAAATCAGGCGCTCCGGCGGACCGCGACCGGCTGTCGATCAATTTTGGCGATATTATGGTCGCCAAAGAGGGCTGGGTTAACCCGGATTATGTCGAAGCGGATGCTGCCGCGCATATGAAGGGGCAAAATATCCGCATTCACGCCGATATCGGGTTAGGGTCTGGCGAGGCGACCGTTTGGACATGTGACCTGACCCATGGGTACATCGAAATAAACGCGGACTATCGGTCCTGACACTGCAAAGGTTATGACATGAAAACTGTTCTGGTGTCCGCCGTCGCGTTAATCGACATTGACGGACGCATTTTGCTAGCGCAACGGCCAGAGGGTAAATCAATGGCCGGTCTGTGGGAATTCCCCGGCGGCAAAGTCGAGTCGGGTGAGACACCTGAACACGCCTTGATCCGGGAGTTGGAAGAAGAACTGGGGATCAACACATGGCAATCCTGCCTGGCCCCCTTAACCTTTGCCAGCCATAGGTATGATGATTTTCATTTGCTCATGCCCCTTTTCGCCTGTCGAAAATGGGAAGGCACGCCCATGCCCAAAGAGAATCAATCCTTGAAATGGGTATTTGCAAAAGACCTTAAAAACTACCCGATGCCCGCCGCAGACCTACCGCTGATCCCGGTTTTGCGAGATCTTCTTTAAGATTCCGGTAAAAAAGTGCCGAAAAAGATAAATTTGTTAACACATTTGAATCAAATGTGTGACAAGTTTTGAGATACAACCTAGATTTGAATCGTGTCATTATCCTGGGGAGGAGAGACATGCTACGGACAATAACTCAAGGCAGTACGATATCTGTTCAAGGAACCTATGTGCGGGCGCTGCCTGATGGTAGGATTGTCGTAAGAGTAAATAACACCACCTACGCAGGCATGCCGGTCACAAAAGCCGCCTGACTAGGACAGAAGGGTACGGAATAGAAACGAAAAGAGGCAGCGTAAAAGCTGCCTCTTTTTGTATTTAGTTGACGGTCTTTTAGGTCAGGGTCCGCGTAATCTCTTCACGCTCGAAGATTTCGATCACGTCATCGGGCCGGATATCGTCGTAGTTCTCGAACGCCATACCGCATTCCTGACCAGACTGGACCTCAGCTACTTCGTCTTTGAAGCGCTTGAGCGTCTTGAGCGTTCCTTCATGGATCACCACGTTGTCACGCAGCAAACGCACACCTGCCGAACGGCGCGCGACACCTTCGGTCACCAGACAACCCGCGACTTTGCCGACGCCGGTCACCTTGAACACCTCTTTGATGGTCGCATACCCGATGAAATTCTCGCGGATTTCCGCCGATAGCAACCCAGATGCAGCCGCTTTCACATCATCGACCAGATCGTAGATGATTGAATAATAGCGCAGCTCGACGCCTTTCTGGTTAGCTGTGTTTCGGGCAGACGTGTTCGCCCGCACGTTGAAGCCCATGATCGGTGCGCCCGACGCTTCTGCCAAACCCACGTCGGTTTCGGTGATCGCACCAACGCCCGAATGCAAAACCCGCACGCGCACTTCATCATTACCGATTTTCTCCATCGCCTGTACGATCGCTTCGGCAGAGCCCTGCACATCCGCTTTCACCAGAATCGGCAGCTCGCTGACGTCTTCGTCCGCCTTGGCGTTCGCCATCAACTGTTCAAGCGTCGTTGCAGCACCCGCCGCCGCACGTTTGTCTTTGGCTGCATTGGCACGATAAGACGCGATTTCGCGCGCCTGCGCTTCGGTTGATGTCACGTTCAGAACATCGCCAGCCTCGGGCGTGCCATTTAGGCCAAGCACCTCAACCGGAACGGATGGACCGGCCTCCTTGACGCGTTCACCCTGATCGTTGATCAGCGCGCGCACCTTGCCGTACTGCTCCCCGACGACAAAGATATCGCCTTGGCGCAGCGTCCCGTTCTGAACCAGAACAGTCGCAACAGGTCCCCGACCAACGTCAAGTTGTGCTTCGATAACAGCACCTTGCGCCGCACGGTTCGGATTGGCCTTGAGTTCAAGAAGCTCTGCCTGAAGGGCGATCGCCTCTAGCAGCTCATCAAGACCTTGCCCGGTGATCGCAGACACTTCAACGTCCTGAACCTCACCAGACATCTGCTCAACGATAACCTCGTGCTGCAACAGATCCGTACGCACTTTGGTCGGATCAGCCGCCGGGCGGTCAATCTTGTTGATCGCCACGATCATCGGCACGTTAGCAGCTTTGGCGTGGTTAATCGCTTCGATGGTTTGCGGCATAACCGCGTCATCAGCAGCAACGACAAGCACGACAATATCTGTCACCTGTGCACCACGGGACCGCATCGACGTAAAGGCCGCGTGACCGGGCGTGTCGAGAAAGCTCAACAACTGACCACTGTCTGTTTTGACCTGATAGGCCCCGATATGCTGCGTGATTCCGCCAGCTTCGCCCGCGACGACTTTGGCTTTTCTTATGGCGTCCAGCAGAGATGTCTTGCCGTGATCGACATGGCCCATGATCGTAACAACCGGTGGGCGCGTCTTGAGATCGGCATCGTCATCTTCGATTTCCTTGATGACATCTTCAACGTCAGCATCGGAAACGCGCACGATTCTGTGGCCGAATTCCTGAACGATCAGCTCAGCTGTATCCGCATCAATCGCCTGGTTTTGTGTCACCATCATGCCGTTGTTCATCAACGCCTTGACGACTTCGCCGACCTTTTCGGACATGCGGTTCGCAAGTTCAGAGACGACAATCGCCTCAGGCACCTGCACATCGCGCACGACCTTTTCACGCTCGACCTGACCGCCCATCGCTTTTTGGCGTGCGCGTTCCTGCTTGCGCTTCATCGCCGCCATTGAGCGTTGACGACCGCCTTCACCCCCGGCAAGCGCTTGATTCAGCGTCAGTTTACCGGACCGGCGGCTATCGTCGTTGCCCTTGCCGCCCCGTTTGTTTTCACGGTCACGATCTTGTTGTTTCCGTTGTGCTGGCTCTGGCCCTGTTTTGGCTGCAGGGCGCTGAACAACAGGTTCGGCGGCTGGCGCTGCGGCAGCTTTGGCAGCAGCTTCGGCCTCGTCCTTGCGGCGCTTGTCTTCTTCGGCCTTGGCTTTCAGGCTTTCCTCACGCTCACGTTCCGCACGTTCGCGTTCTTCCTGTTCGGCACGACGGCGCTCGCGGTCTTCGGCACGCGCTTTCTCTTCGGCAACACGGGCCGCTTCTTCTTCGACCTCACGTGCTTTCGCCGCTTTGACCGCTTTCAGGCGGCGCTCCATCTCCGCATCGGAAATTCCGGCGGGTCGTCTGGAGGGATCCCCGATGGGTGCTTTACCACCTGCCGACGTCGTCGCACCTGCTTTGGGCACCACAACGCGCTTGCGCTTGGTCTCCACCACGACGTTTTTGGTCCGCCCGTGGCTAAAGCTTTGCTTTACGTTGCCTGGACGCGGCGCACCGCCGCGAAGACCCAGAGTTTTTTTGCCGTCAGTATCGCTCATGTAGCTCGTCTATCCTTTCGGATGGCCCCTGCCATCCTCTTTTACGCGCACGCCTTTAAGTCGTTGGGCTTCCTCTACAACACGTTGCGTGAGTCCACCAGAGGCGAGCGCCCCATGTATCACAGTTTGGCGCCCAAATGCCAAACCCAATTCGTCTGCCGTCAACCAGCCAATATATGACCCGTAATGCGGCGTGCTTAGTTTCGATTTCCCACGGCCTGAGCCGTCAACTGCCTGGATAAGCACTTCTGCCTCTTCCATTTGCAGCCAGTTTTTTACCTTTTCAAACCCGGCAACGGCCCGGCCCGCCTTGCGCTGAAGCGATATCAAATCGACAACACGACGTGCCAATTGCGTTTCAACCTCGTCCACAAGTGTTTCGGCCACTTTAACGGGTTGTTTCGCGGAGCGCGAGAAGAGACCTTTGCTGACGGCCTTCTCCAACGAAGCACGATCCGCAGAGACATACATACCACGCCCCGGCAGTTTGCCAAGAATATCAGGCACGACATCCGAATCCGGCCCAACCACAAAACGCACAAGCCCATATTTAGGCTGCACCTCGCCTGTGGCAATGCACTTGCGGTCGGGACCGTCACCGCGGTCTTTGGGAGCGCCACCGCGACCCATCAGGTGCCACCGAGGCCTGAAATCAGACCTCGGCTTCCTCCGCTTCAGCGTCTTCCGACACTTCTTCGTCGGGCTCAAGATCTGCCGGATCAACCCAGCCCAACATGACACGAGCGGTCATGATCAGGTCCTGTGCCTCTTCCAGAGTCATTTCGAATGGCTCCAGAACACCGTCGTCTTTTGACCGTTCTCCATCGACCGTGGTCCAACCGCCTGCCAGTTCCCAGTCCGCGCAGGTTGCAAAGTCTTCAAGCGTTTTCACATCATCCTTGGCCAGTGCTTCAATCATTTGGGGCGTCAGGCCCTCAAATTCAATCAGGCTGTCTTCAACTCCCAAGGCGCGTGCGCTTTCAATTGCAGCTTTATTCTGCGCCTCAAGCACATCGCGCGCCCGGGCCTGCAGTTCATTTGCTGTATCCGCATCGACCCCGTCGATCACCAGCAGCTCATCCACTTCGACATAGGCGACTTCTTCGAGGCTGGTGAAACCTTCGGACACGAGCAGCTGGGCAAAGAATTCGTCCAGATCCAGATTGTCGACAAAGAGTTGCGTGCGCAGTTCAAACTCGGCCTGACGGCGCGCGCTTTCCTGCTCTTCGGTCATGATGTCGATGTCGAGGCCGGTCAGCTGAGACGCCAGACGCACGTTTTGACCACGCCGCCCAATGGCGAGGCTCAACTGCTCTTCGGGGACAACAACTTCGATCTTGCCCGCTTCTTCGTCCAGAACAACTTTGGACACTTCGGCTGGCTGCAGCGCGTTCACAAGGAACGTCGGCTGGTCTTCATTCCATGGAATGATGTCGATTTTTTCGCCTTGCAGTTCATTTACCACCGCCTGAACGCGCGATCCGCGCATACCCACACAGGCGCCAACAGGGTCGATGGAGTTGTCATAAGAAATCACGGCGATCTTGGCGCGCGATCCCGGGTCACGGGCAACGGCTTTGATCTCGATGATGCCGTCGTAAATCTCAGGCACTTCCATTTTGAACAGCTCGGCCATGAATTCCGGTGCCGTGCGGCTGAGGAAAATCTGCGGGCCACGCTGCTCGCGGCGCACGTCTTTGATGTAGACCCGGATACGGTCGTTCGGACGATACGATTCGCGGCCAATCTTTTCATTGCGACGCAGGATCGCTTCACCAGCCCCCACATCCACGATGACATTGCCGTATTCTTCGCGCTTAACGAGACCGTTGATGATGCTGCCGGCGCGGTCTTTGAACTCTTCGAACTGGCGATCCCGTTCGGCTTCACGAACTTTCTGCAAGATCACCTGTTTGGCGGATTGCGCGGCGATTCGGCCCATTTCAACCGGGGGGACTTCTTCGATCAGTTGCTGACCGACCTCAGGGTTTTCCATGTACTGCTTGGCCTGCTCGACGGTGAACTCAGCCTGATAGTTTTCCAGCAGCTCATCTTCGACCACTGTCCGCACGCGGGTAAAGGTCGCCTTGCCTGTCTTGCGATCAATATGCACCCGAATGTCCATTTCCGCGCCGTAGCGAGACTTCGCAGCACGGGCGAGCGATTCTTCCATCGCTTCGACGACCAGACCGGGGTCGATCATTTTCTCTCGTGCCACGGCCTCAGCGGTTTGCAAAAGCTCAAGCTGGTTTGCGGATGTAATCGCCATTTATTGGTCTCCCTCAGCAGGCGTATCGGTCTCTAGCTCGGTAGAAACCTCGTCGAAATTTGTCTCATCAAATGCACCGGCAGCCTTACGCTGGCGCAACATTTCTTTGATCAGGTCGTCCGTGAGCACCAGTTTGGCATCACTGAGCCAGTCAAATTTCAGGCCGATCGTGCCTTCTTCGACATTGATCAGAACCTCATCATTCTCAACGCCGGCAAGTGCGCCTTTAAACCGTCGGCGGCCATCAATCATTTCGCCGGTTTCGATCTTAGCCTCGTATCCTTCGAACATCTCAAAGTCTTTGAGCCGCGTCAGGGGCCGGTCGATTCCCGGGCTTGAAACCTCAAGCGTGTATTCATCAAGGATCGGGTCCTCCACGTCGAGCACCGCACTCACCGCCTGGCTGATCTCGGCGCAGTCGTCCACCTCGATCCCGCCATCGGGCTTATCCGCCATGATCTGCAAAATGGTCGACTTGCCGGACATCAGACGCACGCGCACCAGTTCGAACCCCATGTCCTCGATCACCGGGGTGATGATCTCGGCCATGCGGCGATCTATGGCAGCTTTTGCAATCAGGTCGTTGTTCATATGTCTTT
Organism: Roseobacter litoralis Och 149; assembly: GCF_000154785.2. Taxonomy (NCBI): domain Bacteria; kingdom Pseudomonadati; phylum Pseudomonadota; class Alphaproteobacteria; order Rhodobacterales; family Roseobacteraceae; genus Roseobacter; species Roseobacter litoralis. Next base: position 4,254,090 of record NC_015730.1, on the reverse strand, counting down.
CGTTTTGCTTCAAGCACAAAAAAACGGGCGCAGGGCCCGTTCGAAATTCCGGTTGGGCTTTCGGTTTGGACCCGAGAGCGCCACTGTTGAAATCCATATAGACCCGGTGTGCAGTCACTGCAACCCCTGATCGTCTCAGGCCATCCACCAACGCTCAGCAGCGCGTAAATTATCCAACGGCCAGCGCGATCCGGTATGATGAGGCAAGGCAAGCCGCTCTGAAACAGCGGCCGTCATTGAAACCGTTTCCGGCAAAAGCGTGATACCGGACAGGTCCGCCAAATCCGAGGTGTCCGACAGCTCCGCAGCATCCACGTAGTTGTCTCTCAACGCTTCTGCCCGCACGGCACTTGAGGAAAGCGCAACAAGCTCGACCGTATCAAACCATCCGGCACGCCCGTCTTTATAATGCTGCGCCACCCGCTGACCGAGAAAATGCCGCCCGGGCTGAAAGCGCTGAACCCTGTACAGGCCCGTGCCGATTCCATCCGACATCGCCACTGCCATGTTCCCGGCCGGATAAATAACCAGCCGTGGATCGGATAGCCGGTAAGGGAAATGCGGATCACCTTCGTGCAATTCGACCAAAACACGTTGCGCATCAAGAACTGACACCCTTGCGACATCCGCAAGCAACGTCTGACGGTGCAGATCAAAGGATGCGACCACATCCTGTGCCGAAAACCGCGTCCCGTCATGAAAATCGACATTCTCACGCAAGGTAAGGGTCCAGACCTGCGCGCGCGCATCCCCTTCCCAAGCGGTCGACAACTCGCCATGAAGCGTTCCGTCAGCAGCAACTTCGGTCAGGGTGTCAAACACGGCACCCACCATGGCCACCTGCATGAACAGACCGTGGTCTTGTCGTGCGTCAAAACTATCTGTGCGGCGCGCACCTGACAGGGCAGCGCGCAACCGACCGCGCCGCGCCGGACTTGCCTGCGCAGACACACCGGTCGCCGCCAGCAAAGCCGCAGCAGCACCCGTGGCAAAAAGCGCCCGCCGGTCCATATGTGAGCGCCGTGTCATCGACCGCCAATCCTGTCCATGGTGCGCACGAGTTCGGCGCTGATCCCCGGTTCCGAAAGCGCATGACCTGCATTGCGAACGATCTTCAATTCGCAATTGTCCCAAGCCTCAGCGAGGCGATAGGCGCTTTCGGGTGGGCAGATCATATCATAGCGACCCTGAACAATGACGCCGGGAATATGTGCAATCCGACCGACATTCGCCAGAATCTGCCCGTCAAAGTCCAGAAAGCCAGCGTTCGAAAAATAGTGATTCTCGAGCCGGGCGAAAGCGCGGGCATATTCACCGGGACTGTCCCCCGTTGATCCCGAAGAATGGATTGATGCCAGCGCGTTTTCCCACGACGACCAAGCCTTGGCAAAGCGCGTTTCCTGCGGCATGTCGCCGGAAAACAACCGGCGGCGGTAGGCTTCGATCAGATCGCCCCGCTCGTCTTCGGGGATGGGTCCGGTGAACCGCGCCCAAACCTCTGGCCAGAACTTGCCCGCGCCGCCGCCATAGAACCAGTCAAGCTCGGCCTGGGTCATCAGGAAAACGCCGCGCAAGACCAGATGACGCGCGCGATCCGGGTGCGTTTCTGCATAGATCAGCGACAGCGTTGCGCCCCAGCTGCCGCCAAACACGATCCAGTCATCGATATCCAGCGCGCGCCGAATCAATTCGATGTCATCGACAAGATGCCATGTGGTGTTATGCGTTACGCTGGCATGGGGCCGTGAGCGACCGCACCCGCGTTGATCAAACAGGATGACGCGAAAAATTGAAGGGTCAAAATAGCGCCGCATTGCCGGGCTGCATCCGCCACCGGGCCCCCCATGCAACACGATCACCGGTATGCCCGTGGGGTTGCCACATTGCTCAACATAGACGCGATGTCCCTGACCAACATCCAGCATCCGCTGATCGAAAGGATCAACCGGGGGGTACAGGTATTGCACTGCGCGCTTTTGGTCCGAGAATTTATCCATTAGGGGCCTATATAGTACGGAAAGATACATGATCATATGGAGCCGAGAATGCAAGCGCCACAAACAACTGTTGATCCGTCTGAAATTGCTAAATTTGAGGCAATGGCGGCTGAATGGTGGGACGAAAACGGGAAATTCAAACCACTGCACATGCTGAACCCGTGCCGGTTGGATTATATTACCGCGCAGATTGCGGGTGAATTTGACCGGGATCTGGCCACGTCAGAGCCGTTCAAAGGATTGCGTATCCTCGACATCGGTTGCGGGGGCGGTCTGCTGGCTGAACCCATGGCGCGTCTCGGGGCGGATGTCGTTGGCGCAGATGCGGCAGAACGCAACATCCCGGTCGCGCGCGTGCATGCTGAGCGGTCAGGCCTGACCATTGATTATCGTCACACCACCGCAGAAGCGCTCGCCGCGGCGGGAGAGCAATTCGACGTGGTCCTCAATATGGAGGTGGTGGAGCATGTGGCCTCCCCCATCGACTACCTGATCGCCTGTCGTCAGCTTCTTAAACGCGGTGGGTTGCAGGTCTGTTCGACACTGAACCGGAATCCGAAATCCTATGTGATGGCCATCATCGGGGCTGAACATGTGATGCGCTGGCTGCCCAAAGGCACACATGAGTGGTCCAAGTTCATCACCCCTGATGAGCTATATGACCTTTTGCGTCAGGCGGGAATGGACCCCGTTGACCGCAAAGGTTTTGTGTTTAACCCGATCACATGGTCGTGGAAGCTGTCGGATCGGGATCTGAGCGTGAACTACGTGACGGCAAGCATCAAGCCCGCCTAGCTCTCATCCCCGAGTAGCATGCGCATCTCGCGCAGAATGGGTATCGCACCGCGCACCTGTTCTGCGCCCATTTTATCGACCATCTGAGTGATCACAGGCGTGACAGTCCCGACCGCATAGTCGCGCGCCTGACGCCCTGCGGGGCTGATGGCGACAAGTTTGCGCCGTGCGTCATCCCAATCGGGGCGAATGTGCACGTAACCTGCCCACTCCAGCTTGCCCAAGGTGTTGGTCATAGCGCCCCGCGTCACATGCAGTGTCTCGGCAAGTTGCGCCGGGGTGCGTTCATCCGCGATCCACGCCAGGTGATTCAACACCGAGAAATGCGAGATTTCCATCCCCTTGGGCAACACGCGGCTGAGGCGGGCGCGCACGAGCTGATCAGCCGCCATAACTTCGGTAAAAAGAGCTATCGCAAGGGCGTTTTTGTCGTCATTCATTCAGGGACCATCGAAAAGGCGCGCATTCGCAAGGCTTGGAATTCTCGCCCGCGCTGACCCTACTTGTTCCATATGCAGATCGGTCATGTAAACGCCCGGTTGCGTACCTGCGTCCAATTGCACATCTCCCCATGGGCCAACCACCAGCGAATGGCCGTAGGTGGCCCGCGTCTTGTGCTGTTTGCTGGGATGTGTGCCGGTTTGTGCGGGCGCCAGAACATAGCATCCGGTCTCAATCGCGCGCGCGCGCAGCAACGCATGCCAATGCGCCGCACCAGTTACCGGGGAAAACGCGGCAGGCACGGTCAGGATGTCCGCACCTGCGCGCGCCAGCGCTGAATGCAGCGCCGAAAAACGCACATCATAACAAACGGTCATGCCTATCGTCGCAAACTCTGTTTGCGCGGTCACGGCATGTTGCCCCGGCCGATACCCATCCGATTCGCGATAGGTTTCTTCGGGCGTGACCTGCACATCGAACATATGTATTTTATCGTACCGCGCCACAATGGCCCCCTGGGGGTCGATCATGAAGGACCGGTTCGCAAAGCGCCCATCCGCATCCCCGGTCTTTAACGCCAGCGACCCGATGAGAATCCAAACACCCAGCGCGCGCGCCTCTTGTTGCATTGCTTGCAGGGTCAGATCGTCCGCCTCATGCGACAAGACCTCACGCTGATGCGACCGGCTTGTGGACAGACAATTCGTAACTTCAGGCGTGAGTATGAACTGTGCGCCCTCAGCAGCGGCCTGCCGCAGGTACCCCAACGTGACCGGGAGGTTTTCTGCCGGATCATCCGAAACACTAAGCTGTAACAAGGCGGTTTTCATTACGCGGCCAGCAACTGATCCAGCTTGCCAGCACGCTCAAGCGCATAAAGGTCATCACAGCCACCGACATGGAGATCACCCACAAAGATTTGCGGGACCGTACGGCTGCCGTTGGCGCGCTGCACCATTTCCGGCTTGCGGCCCGGGTCCGCCAGAACATCAACCTCGGCAAAGGTGATTCCCTTTTGCGACAGCAGCCGCTTGGCCGCATGACAAAAGCCACAGAGGGGGGAGGTATAGATTTCCACGTTTTTCATTTAACCGATCCTTGTTCAACACAGGTGCTGACAAGGCATTTAGGTATTTTTTATCACGCGCGCTAGGGTGACGACGTAAACCGGGCCTGATCCGGCGGCAAGACAGGCATCTGTGGCCGATGACAGAGTGGCCCCAGAGGTAAAGACATCATCCACCAACAGGATCGGTCGGCCCGCCAACCGGTGGCGTCTTTTTGGATGCGCGCGGATAGCACCCTTGACCGAGGTGAACCTGACTTCTTTGGTCATGCCGTCCATGGGCTGCGTGCGCCGCTGTCGTTGCAAAAGGTCGGGACAGACAGGCAAGCCGGCATGCCGGGCAAGGGCCTGCGCCAGTAACGCGGATTGGTTATAGCGACGCTTCAAAAGGCGCATCCAATGCAATGGAATCGGGGCAACCAGCATATTTTCCAACGGCAGGTCTTCAATCGCGCGCGACATCCAGAGCGCGGCAGGCTCGGCTATTTCCTGACGGTCGCCGTGTTTGAGCGCAAGCACCATGCGCCGCGCATTGTCTTTATACAAAAGCGCTGCACGTCCCTTCGTCCATGATCTAGGTGTGATCATGCAGTCATCGCATTTAAGGCAGTCGTCATGGTTATCGCCCGGCAAAGGCGTCCCGCAACTGTCGCAGATCGACCCGCCGATAAATGGTGTATCCCGCCAACAGCTGCCACAAAGACCGAAATCGCTTTCGACCTGTCCACCGCATCCCAGACACCGGGGAGGGTACACAAGTGAAACTGCCGTTTGAAAACCTAGCTGCGACACCTTAATTGATCCTTTCATGACCAAACACACAAAACTAACCGACACGCAGGCTCTTAAACGCCACCGCGCACGCGCTGTGCCGGAGGAATTGTTTTTGCAAGAATCGGCAGCGGACGAAGTGCAGGATCGACTGTCCTTGGTTAATAGGGCGTTTACGGCACCTGCCGTTGTCACGCCTTTTCCCGATGTCTGGCAGAAACATATGCCCAAGGCGCTCATTGTACCGGACAGTGAGACGCTGGACCTTGAGGTCGGCGCGCATGATCTGGTCATCCACGCCATGTCGCTGCACTGGGCGAATGATCCTGTCGGTCAGCTGATCCAGTGTCGGCGGAGCCTGAAACCCGACGGGCTGATGATTGCAGCCACATTGGGCGGACAAACCCTGCAAGAACTGCGCAGTTGTCTCAGCGAGGCGGAAATTGCCCTTACCGGGGGGTTGTCACCACGGGTCGTCCCAATGGGAGAAATCCGCGATCTGGGTGCGCTGTTGCAGCGGGCAGGATTCGCGCTGCCGGTTGCTGACAGCGTGACGCTTCGCGCACAATACCGCGACGCGTTTCACCTGATGCATGATTTGCGAAACATGGGTGAGACAAATGCGCTCGATCAAAGGCGACGTTTAGCCCCCCCGCGCAGGCTTTTTGAACAAACGGCAGCGCTTTATGCAGAAAACTATGCAACCGAGGCAGATCAGGTCAATGCAACGTTTGAACTGGTCTTTTTGACAGGCTGGGCTGCAAGTGACACGCAGCAAAAGCCGTTACGTCCGGGATCTGCAAAACAACGCCTTGCGGATGCCCTGAGTGTACCAGAGCTGCCGTTGCATGATTGACCCGAGCCAAAAACCGTCTATCTGACGGTCATGGCCTGTAGACAAGGAAGACAACATGCTGGATAGCAGCTCCACAGTGAAGGCAATGGCACGGCCCACGCATGCAGCGACCGACCATCCGGAGGTCGCCAAGCCCAAGATCGGCATTTTGCTGGCAAATCTTGGGACGCCGGACAATTACGACTACTGGTCGATGCGCCGGTATCTCAACGAGTTCCTGTCTGACCGCCGCGTTATCGATTATAGCCCCTGGATCTGGCAGCCGTTGCTGCAGTTGATCATTCTGTCCAAGCGACCCTTTTCCAGCGGCGCTGCGTATAAATCTATCTGGAACGAAGAAGACGGTGAAAGCCCGTTGATGACGATCACAAAAGCCCAGACCAAAAAGGTCAAAGAGGTGATGACCAAGAGGCATGGCGACGAAGTCATGGTTGATTTCTGCATGCGTTACGGCAATCCGTCCACCCGATCCAAAGTTGCCGCGATGACGGCAGCAGGATGCCGTAAGATACTGTTTTTCCCGCTTTACCCGCACTATGCGGGTGCGACATCAGCCACGGCAAATGATGAGTTTTTCCGCTCGCTGACCTATGAGAAATGGCAACCGACGACCCGCACGGTCGATCCCTATTTCGATCGCCCCGACTATATTGAGGCGCTGGCACAGTCGATTGAAAAAGCCTACGCCGGGATGGTGACCAAACCCGATATTCTGGTCTGTTCATACCACGGCGTTCCGATCCGCTATCTGATGGAGGGTGACCCCTATCATTGCCAGTGCCAGAAAACGACGCGACTGCTCAAAGAGCGGTTGGGCTGGGCGGATACCGAGATCACGACGACGTTCCAGTCCAAGTTTGGTCCCGAAGAATGGTTGCAACCCTATACCGTCGAGGAAGTCGCAAGGCTGGCAGAAGCGGGTAAAAAGAACATCGCCGTCTGCGCGCCCGCATTCTCGGCGGACTGCATTGAGACACTTGAAGAGATCAACGAAGAAATCAAAGAGAGCTTTGAAGAGGCGGGCGGTGAACAGTTCACCTATATTCCCTGCCTGAACGATGATGACGCGCATATAACCGCGCTGTGCAACACGATCGAAGACAACCTCAAAGGTTGGATCGAGCCACAAAACTGATCATATCGGACAATAAAAAAAGGCGGCGCTGAAAAGCACCGCCTTTTTTAATAGCTTGAATTCCTATTAGGAAACAGCTGCTGCAACGATAACGAGCAGGAGCAGTGGAAGCAGGATACCCGCGGAAGAACCTTGTGTTTCTTCTACGATGACCGGTGCTTCAACAATTGGCTCTTCCAAAGAACCAGCAAATGCTGTCGATGCTGCTGCTGCGAAAGCCGCTGCGAGAACGAGTTTTTTCATGTATTAAACCTCCAGAAAAGGCATGCCACGCAAAGCGATAGCACACGCCCAAGTATTACGTCGTGATTGACTGTAAAGCACCAAAGGTTTGTTTTTGCAAACCAGATTCCACTTTTTTAGCCGCAAACCGCCGAGATGTCGTCAAATTAGCAACACCTGTGTGCCGACTTCAGACAGTTCGAAAAGTTCAGCAATGTGTTCATTGAAAAGCCCGATGCAGCCATTGGACGATTGCCGACCGATTTTCCGGGTGTCATGCGTTCCGTGGATTCTGTAGTAGGTCCAGCTCAGATAAAGAGCGTGCGTACCCATGGGGTTATCGGGTCCCGGGCCAATAAATTCTGGCCAATCCGGGTTGCGTTCCAACATGGAGGGCGTGGGCCGCCAGCTTGGACCCTCGACCTTGCGCACGATTTTGGTGCGTCCACGACGGGTCAACTCTTCGGAGAGCGGCACGCTTGATGGATAGAGTTTATAGAAATCGCCACCCTCCGCCCAGTAATGAAGCGCCCGGCTGTCGATATCGACAAGGATCGCGCCTTTTCTCAGGTCTGAGAAATAAGGCTGCCAGTCAAGTGTGCGAAAGCTCGATATATTGCGGCGCACCGATTCCGTCAGATCCCGCTCACCCTGTGTGGTGCCCGAGGAATTGACCGATCCCAGATCCTGCGCGATCACCGGAGACGCCAGCAAAGCAGCACTGCCTGCCAGAAATGCCCGGCGTCCGGGTTTCTTGAAGTTCGGTTCAGACATTAGATGTCTCCATAAATTTCGTAATACTGGGTTTGCGCAACAATATGGCCAGAATGCCTCAGTCGCAAATCAAAGAGATGTCATCACACCGGCTTGATGCGAGTGCGTTTGATATATCGCCGATTGCGCGATATGTGGCAACACGACCGTTTGAGGAGAACCGAATGATCCGCCTGATATCGCTGCTTATTGCGTTGACCGTCGCTCTGTCTGCCTGTGCGCCGACGTCATCGAGCTCGCGGTTGGGCTCTGACGGTAAACCATTGCCGCAACTTTACCGAATCAAAGACCGTGATACGGCGAATATTCAGTTCCGAATGCTGGATGCGGTGAACGCCTTGCGCTCCGCCTCGGGTCAGGCCCCTGTAGCGCTCGATGCACAACTAAATGCAGCCGCGGCGACACATTCGCGGGATATGTCCGTGCAAAACAGGCCATGGCACTTTGGATCGGATGGCTCGTCGCCGATTGATCGTGTGCAGCGGGTTGGTTTTTCCGGCACGCTTGTTGGTGAAAACATCTCGGAAACCTATGAAACCGAGATCGAAACACTTGCCGCCTGGATGGAAAAGCCCGACACCCGGCGCGTTATTCTGTCCCCCGACGCAGACCGTCTGGGTTTTGCCTGGTTTCAGGAGAGCAAAGGCAAGATTTGGTGGACCTTGATCCTTGGCAAATCTTCAGGTGCTTCTTCAGGTCTCGGGACCTGATACGTCAGGCATTCAACTGGATCAGCGTATCGTTTTGGACCATCGCGTAGATTTCTTCCATTTCCGGATTCGTGACGGCGATACATCCCCATGTCCAATCAGGGTCGTCATTTCTAAAGGGTGATTTCTGCCCATGTATGAAAATGTCACCACCCGCTGATTTCCCGACCGCCTTGGCCGCCGCGTAGTCGTTCACATTGGGGTAGGAAATGCCAAGCGACAGATGGAAATCACTGTTCGGGTTGCGGCGATCAATGCGATACAGCCCCTCAGGTGTTTTACCATCCCCTTCGAACTGTTTGTGTCCAACCGGCGCAAAGCCAAGATGGATATCGTAACTTTTCAGCAGCGATTCGTTGTGCAAAAGATGCATCCGTCGCGCACCCTTGTTCACCACAACAAATGTCACTTCCGGGCCTGAGTATCGTTTAAATTTCGATCCTGTCGCGCAGGCGCTCAAGGACAGCAACGCGGCTGTCCCCATCAATAACTCTCGTCGACGCATTTTTGCTGTCCTGTTTTGTCGTTCCGACATTCTGCTCTTTTTTAAACGTTTAGCATGGCCAAGACGTTAAGCAAGGTCACAAAAACGTTAGGACGGCGGCTTGTCGTTCAGTTTCTTTTCAATCGCCACCAATCGGGAAAGCACCTCATCCCGGTAGGCATCCGTTTGCTCGCCCGCCTCTTGCTGGTGCGCGTCCTGCATGGAATTCACGATCAAACCCACCAACAGGTTCACGACCGCAAACGTCGTCATCATGATGAAGGGAATGAAAAACATCCAGGCATAGGGATAAACCTCCATCACAGGGCGCACGATTCCCATCGACCAGCTTTCCAGCGTCATGATCTGAAAAAGCGTATATCCACTTTGCGGCAGCGACCCGAACCATTGCGGAAAACTGGCCGCAAACAGTTTCGTTGAAATGACCGACCCGATGTAAAAGATGATCGCCATCAGAACGAAAACACTGCCCATACCCGGCAGGGCCGTCACAAACCCTTCAACCACGCGGCGCAGGCTGGGCGCGACGGAAATAACGCGCAGCACCCGCAGGATACGCAGGGCCCGCAGCACCGACATCGTTTGCGATCCCGGAACGAGGGCCGCGCCAACAATCAGGACATCAAAGATATTCCAGCCGCTTTTGAAAAAACGCCGCCCGCGTGCGACCAGTTTCAGGAAAATCTCGACAACGAAAAAGGTAAGACAGGCCTTGTCCAGCATGATGATCAGATCGCCCGCCACGGACATGATCTCGGGCGAGGTTTCCATCCCCAAAAGAATGGCGTTGAAGATAATCACGGCAATCACGAGGTTCGTCACCCAACGATTGTCCAGCCAGATATCAAGTTGCTCTCTTACACCCATCGGGCTCTCCTTTATGCGCTTACCGCATATGTGCAGCGGTAAAGCTCGCGGCAAGCTCTACGTGCGCGGACCAGCGGAATTGATCCACCACCTGAACCCAGTCCAGCACATAGCCGGCAGCACATAACACGGCCGCATCGCGCGCGAATGTCACGGGATTGCACGATACATAGGCCAGTCGCGGCACATCAGCCTTGGCAAGCTCGACCACCTGCGCCTCGGCCCCTGCGCGCGGTGGGTCCAGCACGACCGCATCCACCTTGGTCAACTCCATCGGCACGAGTGGGCGGCGGAACAGATCGCGCGTTTCTGTTGTGACATTTTTCAAACCATCCGCATGACGCCAACCCGCATCCAGCGCTGCGATCATGTCGCCGTCGCCTTCAACCGCGTGCACTTCGCTGTGGCGCGCTAAGGGCAACGCAAAGGTGCCGCAACCGGCAAACAGATCGACGATCCTGCCCGCGCCGCGCGTGATTTCGCGCACGGCGGACAGCAATGCCGCCTCCCCATGGAGTGTCGCCTGCAAGAAGGCGCCGGGCGGGGGTGAAACACTGATACGGTCGAATTCGTAAAGCGGCGGGGTCCGCACAGCGACGATCTCGTCGTCCCACGACAGTCGCGCAATGACTTCTGCCTCGCAAATCGCGGCAAGACGCTGGCGCAGCGGCCCATCCAGCGGCTTTCCTTTTGATGCCGCCACATCCAGCCCGGATTTGCCCAGCGTTACGCTGACCGCCAGTGCGGTTTTGCGACTGGCGCCTGCGATCGCCAACTCTTCTGCGATGCGCGCGCCCTGCAAAACGCCCGGGTCCAGAATCTCGCAGCGTTCGACCGGGATGATCGTGTCTGAGGCGCGCCCGTGAAACCCGACCATGGCACCCTTCTTCGTGCGCCGCGCCGCAAAGCCAGCACGGCGACGCGATTTAGGCGGTGATGTTTCGATCTCGCGAAAAACGGTCTCAAGGTTGTGGCTGGAAAGCGCCTGACGGACGACGTCCACCTTCCAATCGGCCACAAACGCATCATCCGCATGTTGCAACTGACATCCACCACAGGATTTGTAATGCGGACAAGGTGCGGCAACGCGCCGATCTGAGGGCCGGAGCACTTTGACATCGTGCAGCATCTGCCCGTCGATACGGCCCTCAACCGTTTCACCGGGCAAAACGCGCGGCACATAGACCGGGCCTTCGGCGATTCCATCCCCATGAAGCCCCAAGCGTTTGATCAAAAGTTCTGTCATGGGACTGCTTTACGTTTGAATGAGGGCCGCTGCCAGCCCTACTCCGCCGCCTGCGTGCGAATAAACCCGCCCGACTGCCGGTCCCAGTACTGCGCATAGAGGCCTTGCTGTGCCAGCAGTACCTCGTGACGGCCATCTTCCACGATCTGGCCGTCTTTCATTACAATGATCCGGTCCATTTCGGTCAGCGTGGAAAGCCTGTGCGCAATGGCCAGAACGGTTTTACCATCCATCACCCGCTCCAGCGCGGATTGAATGGCCGCTTCGACCTCACTGTCGAGGGCGCTTGTCGCTTCGTCCAGAACAAGGATCGGCGCATCCTTGAGAATGGCGCGCGCCAAAGCAATCCGCTGGCGTTGCCCGCCCGACAGTTTCACGCCCCGTTCGCCCAGATGGGCATCGTAGCCCGTGCGTCCGCGATGATCCTCAAGGTCCTGGATAAAGGCGTGTGCCTCGGCCTTTTGCGCCGCGGCAATCACCTCTTCGCGTGTCGCATCGGGTCGACCATAGAGGATATTATCCATGGCAGAGCGGTTGAACATGGCCGTTTCCTGCGTGACCATCCCGATATTTCTGCGCAAGCTTTCCTGTGTCACCTGCGTGATATCCGCGCCATCAATCGTGATCTTGCCCTTTTCGGGATCATAAAGACGCAACAAAAGTGCCACGAGCGTGGATTTACCCACCCCGGATGCCCCGACAATGCCGATTTTCTCGCCTGGGTGAACGGTCAGGTTGATCCCCTGCACACCACCCGTTTGACGCCCATAGGCAAAGCCCAGATCATGCAGTTCGATCTGCCCGGCGGGCACCTCAAGCGCCATAGCGCTGGCATTATCCTCAATACGCTGGCGCGGTGTCAGCGTTTTGATCCCGTCTTCGACTTCACCGATGTTGGAGTAAATCTGCATCAGCGTGAAGCTGACCCACCCGGTCATTTGCGCAATGCGGATCGCCACGGCACCCGCCGCAACGATATCGCCTTGTGTGGCCTGCCCTGCCTGCCACAGCGTGATCGTCCCGCCGATCAGCAATACAGGTAAAAGCCCCGCCAGCGACATGAGCGCAAAGCGGAACCCTGCTGAAAGATACCCGAACGCAAGGGCGCGTTCGCGGAACGTCTGCATCGCGCCCAAAGCGGCCCGGTCTTCGTACTCGGCATGGGCAAAAAGCTTGACCATTTTGATATTGGTAATGGTATCGACGATCTGCCCGGACACCATGGCCCGCGCACCAGCACGCCGCGCCGAACGCTCACGGATGCGGGGCAGGAACCAGTTGATCAGCGCGAAATAGACAACGAGCCAAACCGCAAAGCAAAGTGCGACACGCCAGTCGATTGCAAAAAGCAACGCAACAGAACCGATCAGGGCCGCCAGCGCAAAGGCCACGACATTGATCAGTTCAGACACCACATCCGTAACCGCCCGCGCCGCCTGCATCTGTTTCTGCGCAATCCGCCCTGCAAAATCATTGTCAAAAAACCCGACCGTCTGGCCCAAAGTCCACCTGTGCAAACGCGACAACACCAGCGGGTTCACATTCGGCATCACAACGATGGAGTTCGTGGCCGACGACAGACCATATAGAACAGGACGCGCCAGCAGGAAGAAGGCCACAGCGCCGACCACGACAGGCAGGTTGTCACCGGAATAAAACTGATCCGGCGTGGAATTCGCCGTGGCGTCAATGACCAGCCCGAGAATCAGGGCCGTGCCGACCTCCATCGCGCCGGCCAATGCCGAGAATATGGTGGCCAACCACAATGCAGGCCACGATCCTGACAGGCACCAGCGCATAAACGGCCCAAGCGACTGCGGCGGGGGTCCCTCGGCACGGCGAAACGCGTCTATCCAGCCTCCAATATTCACACGTTTTCCTCAACACTCAGAAATCCACCTGACTGGCGGGCCCAGAAATCTGCATATAGCCCGCCTTTGGACAAAAGCGCGTCATGGCTGCCATCTTCGACAATTCGCCCCTTATCCATCACCAGAATCCGGTCCATCTTGGCGATGGTGGAGAGGCGGTGCGCAATCGCAATGACGGTTTTACCTTCCATCATGCCATAGAGCGTATCCTGAATGGCGGCTTCGACTTCGCTGTCGAGCGCGGAGGTCGCCTCGTCCAGCAACAGGATCGGCGCGTCTTTCAGAATGACCCGTGCCAGCGTGATACGCTGACGCTGCCCCCCTGACAGTTTGACGCCCCGCTCACCGACATGCGCGTCATATCCACGACGACCTTCGGGATCCTCAAGGTCGAGGATGAACTCATGCGCCTGTGCCTGTTTGGCCGCCGCAATCATCTCATCTTCGCCTGCACCCGCCCTGCCATAAAGCAGGTTGTCCCGCACAGAACGATGCAAAAGCGAGCTGTCCTGCTGCACCATACCAATGGCCAGACGCAGACTGTCTTGCCGGACCGTGCTGATATCCTGCCCATCAATGGTGATCCTGCCCGCTTCGACGTCATAAAAGCGCAGCAGCAATTTGACCAAGGTGGATTTACCGGCACCAGATCGACCGATCAACCCGACCTTTTCGCCGCGACGAATGGTCAGATCAATCCTGTCCAGACCACCGCTGGTGCGCCCGTAATGGTGGCTTAACCCTTCGATCGAAATCTCACCCGAGGTCAGGTGCAGCGGTTTTGCAGCGGCATTATCGGTGAGCGTTATGGGCTGCGCGATGGTCTGCATCCCCTCAGCCACCACGCCCAATTCCCGGAAAAAGCTGGTCAGCGCCCACATGATCCAACCCGTCATCGCATTCAGCCGAAGCGTCAGCGCCGTGGCCGCCGCGACCACACCAACGCTGGCCGTTCCCTGCACCCACAACAACATCGCCCAGCCGACAACGCCGATGATCAACACACCATTCAGTATGACCAGAACCACATCCATCTTGGTGAAAATGCGCATTTCTTTCTGGAATGTGACGCGGGTCTCTTCGATCGCCTCGCGGGCATAATCAATTTCGCGTTCGTGATGGGCAAACATCTTGACCGAATGGATGTTGGTATAGGCATCCACCAACCGCCCCGTCAGCTTGGAACGGGCATTTGATGCAGCTTCAGACGCAGGCCCCACGCGCAAAACCGTCCAGCGCACCAACGCACCATATAGTACAAACCATCCCAACAGCGGGATCAAAAGCCGCGGGTCAGCGGTGCTCAGCAGGATGGCGGCACCCAGAAAATACGCCAGCGAAAACGACAGCGCATCAAAGATCTGAAATACGACCTCGCCTGCGGCGGACGGCGCCTGCATCATCCGGTTTGCAATCCGGCCCGCAAAATCATTTTCGAACCAGCCAACAGATTGCCGCAAAACGTGGCGATGATTACGCCACCGCATCAGGTTTCCAAAGTTGGGCAGGATAGCGTTGTTCAAAACCAGAACATCCAGCGCCTGTATTGCAGGGCGCAAGAACAGGATGAACAGCGACACAAGGATCAATTCCGTCGCATGCGTCGCCCAGAAAACGGCCGGATCGCCGTTCATCAGATCAACGACGCGGCCCATATAATAGATCAGCCCGACCTCGATCCCGGCGACGATGATCGACATAAACCCCGCCACGAAAAAAAGTTTGCGAAACTGCCCGGCGAAACTCCACAAAAAGGGCCAGAGTTTTGCGGGCGGCTGATCGGTTTCCACATAATCAGCATAGGGGTCGATAAGGTTTTCGAAATAACGGAACATGGGCGGAGGCCTTGGATTCAAGATGTACGAAATGTCCGGACGCCGTTGCGGCAAGTCCGGCAGGATAGGGTTATGACAAGCTTAGCTGTCCCAGATCCCGCGATACATTTCGTATTCCTCCGTTGTGGTGTGAACGGCGTAGCAGAAAATCAGGGCGGTTGTCGAGTGCCTCACTCCAAAGCGAGCAACGCATCGCGCGTCAGCGAAAAACCCGATGCAATCCATTGCTGTTCCAACAGGCGCACCCGGTCACCCAGCGCCTTGCCCTGGTAGGTCGGCATCAGATCTGCCGCCTTGACGGGAAATTTTGCATCAGCCCCCTTGGAAATCTCATCCAGTGTTGAGGCTGGCACAGGCTGGCTGGCAAAAGCCGCGCGCAAGATCGCCGCGCCGCGCGCAAGATCAGCGTTTTCACGATAGGCAATCTCAGCGAGTGACATGGGGCCAAAGCCAAACGCCTGAAGTTGCTTTAGTTTTCGCGCCTCTGCCCGGCTGAGCCTCAGGGAGTCTTCTGCCGTATCGCCCCCCAAGGCCGAAAGCCGCAATACCGGATCAGGCCCATGGCCCATGGCGGCTTCAAGATGGACAACTGGCCCCAAAAACTGGTCATCGCTGCCCGGCAAAACGATGCCAAGACACCCGGTCTGCCGCATCACTGCCACCGAAGGCGCCGGGTCGGGCGCGCGCAAAAGCTTCATCATTTCTGCGCCAATGCGTTCAGCTGAAAGTTGCGCCAGTCTGGCGGTATTTTGCGCAATTGCATCCAGCGCATCCGGGTCAAACCCAGCGTCGGGATCCGCATACCACGCATGAAATCTGAAAAACCGCAGGATCCTAAGATAGTCTTCGCGGATACGTTTTTGCGGGTCTTCGATAAATCTGACGCGCCGGTTCAGACAGTCTTGCATCCCGTGCAGAGGGTCCACAAGCTGCCCAGCAGGTGCGGCATAAAGGGCATTCATCGTGAAATCCCGCCGACGGGCATCTTCCCGAATATCGGTTGAAAAACACACGACTGCATATCGCCCATCGGTCGATGTGTCGCTCCGAAAGGTCGTGACCTCAAACCCTGTGCCGCCGCTCACGATGGTCACAGTTCCATGATCCAGACCCGTGGGAACCGCCCTGAGCCCCGCCGCATTGGCCAGACGCATCACGTTTTCGGGCGTCTGATCGGTTGCAAGATCAACATCGGATCCGGCAATCCCCAACAGTGCGTCGCGCACACAGCCGCCCACGAAGTAGACCGCACCGCCCTCAGACGACAGAGCCGCGCAGACAGCTTGCGCATCCGCGTCATGCAGCCAAGCGGTATCAGCCGGCAGGTTTATGACATCTGATCGGTCCATGCCCGCAACATACGCGCAGTTGCGCCCCAAATGTAATAGGGCCCGAACGGCACCGCAAAGTAAGACCGCCGCTGGCCGCGCCACATCCGGCCTTCAATGGCGAAGTTGGCCTTGTTCAGAACATGGCTGAGCGGAACCGTGAAAATCTCTTCGACTTCGCCGGGTTCAGGACGCTGCTCGAACGCGGTATGGACGTATCCGATTACAGGCGTCACCATAAAACCTGTAACCGTTTCATGTGCAGGCAACTGACCCAAAACCTCTACATTTGACGGATGTAAACCGATCTCCTCATGGGCTTCCCGTAGTGCCGCGGCGGTGACATCGGTGTCCCCCTCATCCTGTTTACCCCCCGGAAAGGCAATCTGGCCGGGGTGATGTTTCAACCCCGAAGACCGCTTTGTCAGGATGAGGTGCAGACCCTTTCGGTCTTCAAAGACCGCAACCAGAACCCCGGCGGGGCGTAGTTTCCGCCCCACTGGCAGCACGGTATCCGGGTTAAGATCAAAATCAGACGAAGGTCGCCCAGCGCGCATCAGAGATTGCCTGATTCGCGCCAGATCAGTCACCCGTCTGGTCATCTGTGGCCTCAAACCCAACGGTTTCCGGGTCAAGATCATAGTGCGCGCCACAAAACTGGCAGTCAGCGGTTACGCGACCTTCATCCGTAGTCATCGTTTTAATGTCACGTGCAGAATAAATGGACAGGCTTTGGCGCACGCGGTCCTCAGAACACGAGCAGCCAAACCGCACCACCTGCGCGTCGTAGACGCGCGGTATTTCTTCGTGAAAGAGTCGCAGAAGCAAGTCGTTCGGCGCGACTGTCGGCCCGATCAACTCCATTTCCTCAACTGTATCGAGCAAAATGTTCACCCTGTTCCAGTTCTCTTTCTCATCCCCCTCCACAAGGTCGGAAGGTTGCAGAACATCCCCACTGCCGTCTCCTTGCGCAACAAACGGCGATGCCTTGGGCATGTGTTGCAGCATGATACCGCCACCGCGCCAGTGTTCACCCACCTGCGGTTGCGTCGAGCGTCCGAAGCTGAGCGAAAAGCGCGTGGGCAACTGTTCGGATTGCGCGAAATAGGCCTCGGCACAGGCCGCGAGAGAGTCACCCGCAATAGGCGTGATCCCTTGATAAGGTTTCATTCCCTGACCCTGATCGATCATGATCGCGAAATACCCCTCACCGATCTGATCAAAGGGTGTGCCATCGGTTAACCGCGTTTCGTCGTAGCTGGCGTATGCGCGGATGCGGGCAGCGCCACCGGCTTCCTCCGGACCATAGTAGTCGGTCGAGATCATCCGGACCGGCCCTTTGGACTGAACCTGAAGTTGCAGCTTCCAGCGCAGTTTGACCGTTTGACCTATCAAAGCTGTCAGCAACGCCATCTCAGCAACCAATGCCTCGACCTGCGCGGGGTAATCATGCTGCTTGAGAATACCGTCCAGCGCACCATCCAGACGGGCGACCCGCCCGCGGATATCGCTTGCATCAAGCTGGAAGGGCAGAACAGTGTCGTCCCACGCGATCTTATGTCCAAGTGTCATTGGGGTTTCCTTATGGCCAGGCGATTGGCATACCGCGTCCATATAAGGGCCTCAACCCTGATGAAAAGAGGAGAAGCCAGAATGATACCGAGGGTCGGCCATGCGCCAGAAGCAAACCGTCGTTATACTGCGCGTCCCGGAACCTATGCCATATTACCGCTCAAGGATCGGTTTTTGCTGACGCTACAAGTCGCGGACAGACTTGATGTTCAGCTGCCGGGCGGGGGTATTGATCCCGGCGAACACCCTTTGCAGGCCCTGCACCGCGAGGTGATGGAGGAAATCGGCTGGCGCATTTCGCGGCCTCAAAAGATGGGTGTTTTTCGACGGTTCACCTATATGCCGGATTATGATCTGTGGGCTGAAAAAATCTGCCATATCTATGTGGCCAAGCCCGTTTTGCAGATTGCCGATCCTATTGAAGAAGATCACGAAACACTGTTGCTACCGGCAGATCAGGCCATAGATGCGCTGGGCAATGATGGTGACAGGTTGTTTTTGTCACGTTACGTTTCGCTGGGATCGAGCTGAAACTCAAACATGATACCTGACACGTCATCCGGAAAGTCCGAGGTTCCGGCAAACTCGCCTAGTTTCCACATCAGTGTTTCAAACAAGGCCGGGCCAGTCACATGATGCATCTCGCGCAGGTACGTTTCGAGCCCCTCTTCGCCCAGCATCTGACCTGTCGTGTTCGGACACTCCGTCACGCCATCTGAAAAGATTACCAGACGGTCTCCCGGTTCCAGCGTCATTTCGAATTCTTCAAAGGTCACGTCCGGCATCAGACCAACCGGAAACCCTCCGGTGCCTGTTTGTACGATGTCGCCGGATTTCCGCTGTACAATAGGATGCGGATGCCCGGCTTGTCCAAGCCTCACCTCGCCGGTTTTGAGGTTGATGTCGGCCAGCATCAGCGTGAAATAATGCTCCGTCTCCATTTCATCGAGAACCATTTCGTTCAGGGTTTCGATGGCCTCAAACAAGGGACGTGATCGGTAGGAGCCGTCGTCGGTCTTTTCCAGCGCGATGTTTTGATCCGGCGCACTCCCGGATAGATACCCCGCCAAGCGCGCCGTCATCAGCGCCGAACTGATACCATGCCCTGAGACGTCGAGTGAATACAGACCCAGATGCCCGTCACCAGCGGAATAGTGCCCCACAAGATCGCCGCCGACGTGACCGCTGGACCTGAGAAAGAGGGACAAATGGCTATCGCCGATTCTCTTGAACCGCTCGGGTATCAGCGATTCCTGTAGTTTGTTGGCTTCAATCAAATCATTATCGAGCGAATCATACAGGCGTTGCAGCTCTTTCAGCGTGTCACCAATGACGCGATTCTTTTGCGTCAGTTCCAGTTGCATCTTGAGAATACGCTCGCCCGCCGTGATCCGTGCGCGCAACTCGTTACCGTTCACGGGCTTGGTCAGGAAATCATCTGCGCCCGCGTCCAATCCTTCAGCGACGTCGTTCTTTTCGCTCTTGGAGGTCAGCAGGATGAAATAACCGTAGCTATCCGACGTCAACGCCCTGAATTCTTTGCAAAACTGAATGCCATCCATCGTCGGCATCACCCAATCACTGATGACCAATTCGGGGCGCTTCGCGATACAGATATCCAACGCCTCTTCGCCAGAGGCCGCTTCGATCACGTCATAGCCCCAGCGCACCAACGAACTGGACAGGATTTTCCGCTGAAGCCGACTGTCATCCACGACCAGAATAAGCCGTTTTTCCACGACCTCCGTCTGGGGTGGTTGTGAGGGTTCAGGGGAAAGCGAAGCGGACATTTGCATACCATTTCTTGGAATCCCGTCCAGAAATATCTGCGGACCCTTAAGGTGAAGTGAACGGTAAAATTGAACGCAAAACAGACAGGTTCTAAACACAGATTTAGGAATTCAACGTCATACCCGCGAAATCATGCATAGGATAACGAGATGATCGATTGGGACCGTGTTGCCGCATTGCGAGAAGAAGTCGGCGAGGAAGACTTCGATGAAGTTGTCGAGCTTTTCTTGCAAGAGGTCGACGAGGAGATTGAGACCCTCGCGGCGCAGTCGCCTCAGGATGGGTTGTCGGAAAAGCTACACTTTCTGAAGGGCAGCGCACTCAGCCTGGGGTTTCGCGAATTCTCTGGTTTGTGCCAAAATGGCGAAGCGGCCTTGGCCAAGGATCCCACCGCACATGTTGATGTGGCGGAGCTGCATAGTAGCTATCAATCCTCCCGAAGCTCTTTTCTAAGCGACCTACCCAAAAAATTTGCGTGCTAAACGAGTTTGTAAAACCTCTGTGGCAGCGCATCGCCAAACTGTTTGATGGACCGCGCGCGGAGGTTTTGCATCCCCGAAACCCAACGGTCATGGTCTTCAGCACGCGCCAGCGCATATTTTTGTACCTCAGAATGTGGCAACACGAGGAACTGGCGCGCAGCCATGGCATGAAGCACGCAGCTTGCAACGTCGTCCGCCGTCAGCAAAGACCGCCCCTCCGCCGTCTCTGCATTCTTTAAACCAATCATAGGCGTTGCGACGTACTGCGGGCAGACCAGCGATACGTCAATTTTATCATGCGCATGTGCGATGGCGATCGATTCCGCAAAGCCAACCGCAGCATGTTTGCTTGCCGAGTATGCCGCATCGCCGATCTGATTCAAAAGCCCCGCCGCAGAGGCAATATTGACCAGATACCCACCGCCGCGCGCCGCCATCAAAGGGATGAGAAAACGCGCAGCATAGACATGCGCCATGAGGTTAACGGACAAACAACGCGCCCAATCAGCATCATCACCCATTGACGACCCGGCACTCATGACACCGGCGTTGGACACAAAGACATCAATCGGCCCGACCTCACGTTCGACCCTTTGGGTTGCATCTTGCAGATCCTGCTGGACGCTGACGTCACATTTGACAAACGCCGCGATGTTCACCCCGGAGGCAGGCGCATCGGCGATATCAAACACACAGACCTGTGCGCCCAGCGCCTCAAATAATCGAACCAGCGCAGCGCCGATGCCGCTGAGGCCACCGGTTACAACCACTGTTTTGCCGGTATAGTCCATGAAAGCCCTCAAATTACAAACTGAGCAAGGGTCTCGTCATTTGTGATATCCGTATAGGTGAATCCCGCGTCATCAATCCGCTGGAACATATCAATGAAGTTGTGCGGATCATCCGTTTCGATCCCAATGAGCACGGAACCAAAATTGCGGGCTGACTTTTTCATATACTCAAACCGGGTGATATTGTCCTGCGCCCCCAGCGTTTGAAGAAAATCTTTCAATGCCCCGGGTCGTTGCGGCAAGCGCAGGATGAAGTACTTTTTCAACCCGGCATAGCGTTGCGCGCGCTCTTTCACTTCGGGCAACCGTTCGAAATCGAAGTTGCCCCCGGAAGCGATACAAACAACTGTTTTTCCTTTGATTGCATCGGAAATTTCCGCGAGCGCCTCGACCGCGAGCGCACCCGCCGGTTCCAACACGATGCCTTCGATGTTCAGCATTTCGACGATGGTGCCGCAAATGCGATCTTCAGACAGATCGATAATATCTTCCGGCGCAACATCATGCAGCCTTGCAAATGTACGCGCGCCGATCTTGGCAACCGCGGCGCCATCGACAAAGCTGTTGATGGGCGACACATCCACGGGTGCGCCCTCGCTCACCGCGGCGGCAAGGCTCTTGGCGCCTGACGGTTCTACAAATGTGTATTGCGTATCCTGCTGGAAATAGCTGCGTGTTCCGGCGGACAAACCGCCACCGCCCACCGGCAGAACGATGCGATCGGGGGCACGGCCCAGTTGATCCAGGATTTCCGTCGCGACCGATGCCTGCCCTTCGATCACGTCTTCATCGTCAAAAGGGGACAGAAAATGCGCATTCTCCTGTGCGCAAAACGTCTGCGCCTGCGCCAGTGTCTGGTCAAAATAGTCACCCACCAGCCGAACTTCGACGAAGGCGCCGCCGAAAACTTTCGTTTTCATCACCTTTTGATCAGGCGTTGTCACCGGCATGAAAACCACGCCGTGCACACCGAAGTGTTTGCACATAAAGGCAACGCCCTGCGCATGATTGCCCGCGCTGGCACAGACAAAAACATCATGCGCAGGGATCACTTTGCGCATGGCGTTGAAAGCGCCGCGCAGCTTGTACGATCTGACGGGGCTTAAATCCTCGCGCTTGAGCCAGATGTCAGCATCGTATTTTGCGCTCAGCAGATCATTGCGCATCAACGGCGTCGCAGGAAAGACATCGCGCATGGCAAGGGTTGCAGCATCGGCACTTTGGCGGAACGGAGTGGTCATCTTGAGCCTTTTGATAGGTAATCCATTGTCGATACGCCGCACCCCTGCTCAGGTCAACGCAGGCTTCATTCTTGCCGACGACTTCAAAACCCGTTAGGCCGCTTGGCAAATCGAAAAGGAAGATTTCCATGTCCGCGCCAAAAAAAGTTGTGCTCGCCTATTCAGGTGGCCTTGATACCTCAATCATTCTCAAATGGCTGCAAACGGAATACGGCTGCGAAGTCGTGACCTTCACTGCCGATCTGGGACAGGGTGAAGAGCTTGAACCCGCCCGCGCCAAAGCCGAGATGATGGGCGCATCCGACATCTACATCGAAGACGTGCGCGAAGAATTCGTGCGCGATTTCGTCTTTCCGATGTTCCGCGCCAATGCGGTTTACGAGGGGCTGTACCTGCTGGGCACGTCCATCGCGCGCCCCTTGATTTCCAAGCGTCTTGTCGAAATCGCGGAAGAAACCGGCGCGGATGCCATCGCCCATGGCGCAACCGGCAAGGGCAACGATCAGGTGCGGTTCGAACTGGCCGCCTATGCGCTGAACCCGGACATCAAGGTTATCGCCCCCTGGCGTGAATGGGATCTCTCCAGCCGCACCAAACTGATTGATTTTGCTGAAAAGAATCAAATTCCGATTGCCAAGGACAAACGCGGCGAAGCACCGTTTTCCGTCGATGCCAACCTGCTGCACACCTCCTCCGAAGGCAAGGTTCTCGAAGACCCCGCCGTGGATGCGCCCGACTATGTCTATCAGCGGACCGTCAACCCCGAGGATGCGCCAGACACGCCCGAGTATATCGAGATCGGTTTCGAAAAAGGCGACGCGGTCAGCATTAATGGTGAGGCGATGTCCCCCGCCACGATCCTGACCAAGCTGAATGAGATCGGCGGCAAACACGGCTGCGGGCGTCTTGACCTTGTTGAGGGGCGTTTTGTCGGGATGAAATCGCGCGGTATCTATGAAACACCCGGCGGCACGCTTTTGCTCGAAGCGCATCGTGGAATCGAATCGATCACGCTGGATCGCGGGGCAATGCATCTCAAGGATGAGTTGATGCCACGCTATGCTGAACTCATCTACAACGGTTTTTGGTTCAGCCCCGAGCGCACGATGCTGCAAGCCGCAATTGACGCCAGCCAAACCCATGTCACCGGCACCGTGCGTCTCAAGTTGTACAAGGGTCTTGCCCGGACCGTCGGACGTTGGTCTGATCATTCGCTCTATTCAGAGGCGCATGTGACCTTTGAAGATGACGCAGGGGCCTATGACCAGACCGATGCCGCAGGCTTTATCCAGTTGAACGCCCTGCGCCTCAAACTGCTGGCAGCGCGGGACCGTCGCCTGAAAAAGTGACACTAATAGGCGGTTTTTAACGCTGCAAGCTGCTGGTAATAGGGTAAGGCAGCGTCGCAAAGTTCCTGAAGGTGGGGCGCCAACACCGGCATCTCCCCTTCGGGACCGGCAAACCCCGTGCTGCGGTGCACCGCACCATACCAATGCGCGGCCCAGACACCATCATCGCGCCGCGCACCCGCAGGCCAATTCAGCATCGCAGGATCAAACGGCAGATTGATGGCCGCGCACAGCGCTGTCAGACTGCGTTCTGGGTCTGCGCGAATGTCAAAACTGTCGATCACCACGCCGCCCACCTGCTGAAACAGCGCCAACTGCTGCGGATAGCCGATCATCTCCAGCGTCAGTTCGTCCCATTTCGCGGCATAGCTCGCGATCACCCGTGCGGGATGACGGATCAGATGCACATTCACGCATTCCCGCGCCCAATCCATCGGGAAACCATCCAACATATGATGTGGCATGTGCTTCATATAGACATGCGGCGTGGTCTGCGGGGCCAGACACAGGGCTGCAACCGCCTCCGGATCGTTTTCATGAGCGCGCAGAATTTCGTCCCGCATCGGGTGTTCAGTACCCGTCGCAGCCAGAAAGGGCGCGTAAAACGGCTCGTCCATGATCGAGAAATCAGACCGCGCGCCAAAGCTGTACATCATCGCTGTTGAGAGGTTTCTGGGTCCCGACCACATGGCAATACGCATTACGACACCAACCTTGCGTCGTGTTTTATTTCAAAACCCATGATGTGATCCTCTGGAAGTGTTGCAAAGCACCGTAAAAATGCCGGTACAGGCTATCAAGATGTAAACTGTTTTCACCTGCGCGTGAAAGAGCATGAATATACATTGCGCGATGATCGCAATCTCGTCACCCTTGCTGCAAGGAGACACAAAATGCTGAACATTTCATCCCTTAAAACCTATGCTTTGGCCGGTATGATTGCCCTTGGGCTGTGCGTTCAAGGCACGCAGAGCCACGCAGCCGAGCTTGAGACGATCACCGTCGCAGGCGGGTGTTTCTGGTGTGTCGAATCCGATTTCGAACGCGTCACCGGCGTGAAAGAAACCGTATCGGGGTTCATGGGGGGGTCAGTTTCAAATCCCACCTACAAGGAAGTCACCAGCGGCGGCACCGGCCATTACGAGGCTGTGCAGATCACCTTCGACCCTGACGTGGTCAGCCGCGACACACTTTACGCAATGTTCTTTAGATCAGTTGACCCCACGGATGAAGGCGGGCAGTTTTGCGACCGGGGTGAGAGCTACCGCACCGCAATTTTCGCAGAAACGCCCGCGCAAGCCGCCGCTGCGTTAACCGCCAAGGCGAATGCAGCCGCCGCGTTAGGTGTTCCCGTCGTGACGCCTGTGCTGGACGCCTCGACCTTCTATCCCGCCGAGGCCTATCATCAGGATTACTACAAAGGCACGCGATTGGTGATCACCCGCTTTGGCCCCAAACGACAGGCGTCTGCCTATAAAGCCTATCGCGAAGCCTGCGGGCGCGACGACCGCGTCAAGGAACTCTGGGGTGCGTCTGCCCCCTTCGTGGGCGGCTAACCCAGCCGCATATCCTGAATTTCTTTCAGATCGGGAATGACATCCGCCGTTCCAACCCGCGTCACCATCAATGCCGCCGCTCGCGTGGCAAGATCAATCGCCTGCGCCATCGGCATACCACGATCCAGCCCCGCAATCAGATAACCAGTGAAGGTATCGCCCGCGCCGGTCGTATCAACGGCGGTGACATCCAGCGCCGGAAACAGGCAAGGTTCGGCCCCGCGCGACAGCCACTTGCAGCCCCGCGATCCCATGGTCACGATGACATCAGAAACCGGCAAATCGCCTATGTCAGAGCCTGTTTGTGCGCTCAGTTGCGCCGCTTCAACTGCGTTGAGCACGAGCAGATCAAGATGTTCCATCACCGTATTGACAGCCGCCGCATCAAACGGGGCCGCGGCGTAGATCACCCGCACGCCCAGTTTGCGCGCTGTCTCTGCGCCGTAAGCCTGACCGCTGGTTTCATTTTGGGTGACAAAGCTGTCGCCGGGCGAGGCCTCGGCCAAAGCCGCACCGATCATCGCATCCGTAATCGCGCGGTTTGCCCCGGCGAACACAACGATGTCATTCTCGCCCGCCTCATCGACGCAAATGTTTGCGTGGCCCGTGGGTTCATCCACCCGTGCGATGTGGCGCGTATCAACACCATATTCCAACAGCCGCTCCGACGCCCATGCACCGTCGGGACCAACCGCGCCGATATGGAACACGCGCGCCGCCGCGCGGGCGGCCGCCACGGACATATTCGCGCCCTTCCCGCCCAGGCCTTGGGAAAAACCGGTCGCGGCCAGCGTTTCACCCGGTCCGACCAGATGCGGTACGCGATACACGTTGTCGGCGTTAATCGACCCGAGGTTATAGATCGCCATCAGCCGACCTTGCAGGCCGCCAACACGGCCATGTTCAGGATGTCATTTGCCGTCGCTCCAGTCGAACAAATCTGAATAGACCGATCCACACCCGCAAGGATCGGCCCAATCACCGTCGCCCCCGCCATTTCCTGCATCAATTTCACCGAGATGCTGGCAGAATGGCGCGCGGGCACGACAAGGATATTCGCAGGGCCCGTCAGTCTGGAAAACGGATAGCTCGCCTGCACCGTTGCGTTCATCGCAACATCGACGGTCATCTCGCCTTCGTATTCAAAGGTCACACCGCGCGCGTCCAGAACCTTGGCCGCATCCGCCATTTTGGTTGCCCGTTCCGATACCGGATAGCCAAAGGTCGAGAAACTGACAAAGGCGACGCGCGGCTCCAGCCCCATGTTCCGGGCAACGGTCGCTGCGCGTTCGGCGATATTGGCCAGATCGACCTCATCGGGCCATTCCTGCACCAGCGTGTCCGCGATGAAAACGATCCGCCCCTTGTGCAGGATTGCCGTGATCCCCGCAGCACCGCTTTTGACATCCGCGTCAAAGACGTGGTTGATCCGGTCCATGATATGCGCCGATTTTCGCGTCGCCCCGGTGACAAGCCCGTCCCCATGTCCATGCGCGAGCATCAGTGCGGAAAACACGTGGCGATCCCGCGCCGCAAGCCGGTGAATGTCCTGCGCGTCAAAGCCGCCCCGGTTCAGCCTGCTATAGAGAAAATCCTTGTAGGTATCGAGGTGCGTCGTGTTGGCGGCATTAACGATTTCAATCTCGCGCACCGCGTCGGGCATGCCGGCCTGCTCCAGCTTTTCTTTCACATCTTCCTTGCGGCCAACGACCAGCGCTTTACCCAAACCAGAGCGTTGATACATCACCGCCGCGCGCAACACGCGCGCATCATCCCCTTCGGCAAAGATCATCCGGGCCTGATTTGCCCGCGCGCGCGCATTTATGCCGCGCAAGATGCTCGCCGTCGGGTCCATCCGGGTCTTGAGCGATAGCTCATAGGCTTCCATGTCGATGATCGGGCGGCGCGCGGCCCCTGTGTCCATACCCGCCTTGGCCACGGCGGGCGGAACACGGTGGATCAGACGCGGGTCAAACGGCGTCGGAATGATGTAATCCCGCCCGAAGGACAGGTTTTTGCCATAGGCCAGTGCGACCTCATCCGGCACATCCTCGCGCGCCAGCGCTGCAAGGGCGTGGGCGCAGGCAATCTTCATCTCGTCATTGATCGCGCGGGCATGAATATCGAGCGCGCCGCGAAAGAGATACGGAAACCCGAGAACATTGTTGACCTGATTGGGATAGTCACTGCGGCCCGTGGCAACGATGGCATCCGCGCGCACGGCATGCGCCTCTTCGGGGGTAATTTCGGGATCAGGATTGGCCATGGCAAAGATCACAGGATCTTCGGCCATGCTGGCAATCATGTCCTCTGTCACTGCCCCTTTGACGGACACACCAAGGAAGACATCCGCCCCCTTCATCGCTTCTTCAAGCGTGCGTGCCTCGGTGGCGACCGCGTGGCCTGACTTCCACTGGTTCATGCCCTCGGCACGGCCCTGATAGATCACCCCCTTGGTGTCACACATGATGCAGTTCTGATGCCGCGCACCCATCGCCTTGAGCAATTCAAGGCAGGCAATCCCCGCCGCCCCGGCCCCGTTCAGGACAATGCGCACGTCTTCGATCTTCTTGCCCGACAGATGCAGCGCATTGATCAAACCTGCGGCACAGATCACAGCAGTGCCGTGTTGGTCGTCGTGAAAGACGGGGATGTCCATCTCTTCCTTCAGGCGCTGTTCAATGATGAAACACTCAGGCGCCTTGATGTCTTCAAGGTTGATGCCGCCAAAGGTCGGCCCCATCAGTTTGACAGCATTGATAAAGGCGTCGGTGTCCTCGGTATCAAGCTCTATGTCGATGCTGTTTACATCGGCAAAACGTTTGAACAAAACCGCCTTGCCTTCCATCACGGGCTTGGACGCGAGCGCGCCCAGATTGCCCAGCCCCAACACCGCCGTCCCGTTCGAGATCACCGCCACAAGGTTACCCTTGTTTGTATAATCATACGCCGTCTCGGGGTTGGCCGCGATTGCCTCACAGGGCACCGCAACGCCGGGCGAATAGGCAAGGCTCAGATCCCGCTGCGTCGTCATCGGTACGGTGGCCGTTACCTCGAATTTTCCGGGGGTCGGCTCCAGATGGAAGGCGAGCGCCTCTTCTGCGGTAACGCGGGTCTTTGTCATCGAATTTCGCCTTTATTGGTGATCTGAGCCATCAATCCTTATCTTAGGCAGCTCAGCGCCTCAAGCAGGCTGCGTTTGTGCTTTTCCCCCCTGCCGACGATTTGTAAGGTCACGCGAACCGCGGGGGATTATTCAATGACCGTCACGCCCATGATGGCGCAATATCTCGACCTGAAGGCAGACTACGCCGATGCGCTGCTGTTTTACCGCATGGGTGATTTCTACGAGATGTTCTTTGAGGATGCCGTCGCCGCTGCCGATGCGCTGGATATTGCGCTGACCAAACGTGGCAAACATGACGGTGCTGACATCCCCATGTGCGGCGTGCCTGTCCATGCCGCCGAAGGCTATCTGCTGACACTCATCCGCAAGGGGTTTCGGGTTGCTGTCTGTGAGCAGATGGAAAGCCCGGCAGAGGCGAAAAAACGCGGTTCCAAATCTGTGGTGAAACGCGATGTTGTGCGGCTGGTGACGCCGGGAACCCTGACCGAAGAAACCCTGCTGGAGGCGCGGCGCAACAACTATCTGACCAGTTTTGCCCAAGTTAGAGACGCGCAGGCCCTCGCATGGGCTGATATTTCGACCGGTGCTTTTCATGTCATGCCCCTCTCTGCGCTGAAACTTGGCCCGGAGCTTGCGCGCCTCTCGCCGTCGGAACTGATCTGTTCGGAAAGCGCGGAGAATGACCTGCGCGAGATTGCCGACGACTTTGGCATTGCACTGACGGGCCTTGCCCGCGCGTCTTTTGACAGCACCTCGGGGGAGCAGCGGATCTGCGATCTCTTTGGAGTGGAAACGCTGGATTCCTACGGCGCATTCACGCGCGCTGAGGTCGCGGCGATGGGCGGGGTCATCCAATACCTCGACATCACGCAAAAGGGTAAACTGCCGCTGCTGCGACCCCCACAAAGGGAAACCGAAAACCGAACCGTTCAGATTGACGCCGCCACCCGTCGCAACCTCGAACTGACGCAGGCGCTGTCGGGGGGGCGGGCCGGGTCCTTATTGGCCGTGATTGACCGGACGATCACCGCCGGCGGTGGCCGTCTGATGTCGGCACGCATTGCCAGCCCGTCGCGCGACCTTGAAACCATCACCAACCGGCATGATGCTGTTTCTTTTGCGCAAGAACGGCACGATCTGTGCAGCACCCTGCGCGATCACCTGCGCAAGGTGCCCGACCTTGATCGCGCACTGTCACGCCTGTCACTGGATCGTGGTGGACCTCGCGACATGGCAGCGATACGCAACGGCTTGACGCAGGCCGCGGTCCTCTTTGACACCCTGTCATCGGATGATCTGCCCATGCTTTTGGCCGGTTCGGTCAATGATCTGTCCGGCCACGAGCGGCTGATTGATCGGCTCGACACCACGCTGGTCGCGGAGCCACCCTTACTGGCCCGCGATGGCGGCTTTATCGCTGCGGGGTTCGACGCAGAACTGGATGAAGCACGCAGCCTGCGGGACGAAGGGCGCGGCGTGATCGCCAGGATGCAGAAGGAATTTGCCGCGCTGACCGGCATCACATCGCTGAAAATCAAGCACAACAATGTCTTGGGCTACTTTATCGAAACGACAGCCACACATGCTGAAAAGATGTTGTCCCCGCCCATGTCGGAAACTTTCATCCACCGGCAGACAACCGCCAATCAGGTGCGATTCACCACGGTTGAATTGTCTGAGCTTGAAACAAAGATCCTGAACGCGGGCGGGCGGGCACTGGAAATCGAAAAGCGTCTCTATGAAACGCTGAAATCGGATATTCTGGCCTGTTCCGCCCGGATCGCGCAGACCGCATCCGCACTGGCAGAGCTTGATTTAACTGCGGCTCTCGCGACCCTTGCCACGACAGACGGATGGGTGCGCCCCAAGGTCGATAAAAGCCGGGCCTTTGCCATTGAAAACGGGCGTCACCCTGTTGTGGAACACGCGCTGCGCCAGCAATCCGGTGATCCCTTTATCGCCAATGACTGCGACCTTTCCGCCGAAGGGGACACTGCGCAAATATACCTGCTGACCGGTCCGAACATGGCGGGTAAGTCGACGTATCTGCGGCAAAATGCGATCATCGCGCTGCTGGCACAAATGGGCAGTTTTGTTCCGGCTTCATCCGCGCATATCGGTCTGGTCAGCCAACTGTTCAGCCGTGTGGGCGCTTCGGATGATCTGGCACGTGGGCGGTCGACATTTATGGTCGAAATGGTTGAGACCGCTGCCATTCTAAATCAGGCGGACGACCGCGCGCTGGTGATCCTCGATGAAATCGGGCGCGGGACGGCGACATATGACGGGCTGTCCATCGCCTGGGCCACGCTTGAGCACCTGCATGATGTGAATAAAAGCCGCGCGCTGTTCGCCACGCATTACCATGAAATGACCGCGCTGGCGGGCAAGCTGACCGGCGTTGAAAATGCAACCGTGACCGTAAAAGAGTGGGAGGGGGATGTCATTTTCCTGCATGAGGTCAAAATGGGCGCAGCGGATCGATCTTACGGTGTGCAGGTGGCGCAGCTGGCAGGTCTGCCGCCTGCGGTCATCACGCGCGCACGCGCCGTGCTTGAGATCCTTGAAAAAGGCGAGCGCGAGGGTGGCGCGACACATAAGACGCTGATCGACGATCTGCCGCTGTTTTCCGTAGCCCCCGCCCCTGCACCACCTCCGGCGAAAGCTTCGGCCGTTGACGCGCAACTGGCTGAGATTCACCCGGATGAACTAACACCCAAACAAGCGCTTGAACTGCTGTACCAATTGAAAGAGGCGGCCAAACCCTGACCGCCCCCTGAAACTCGTCGCCGATGTTTAGCCCGCAGGTGTGGAAGAAACCCCAACCTGCGCTGGACGTAGCAGTCGGTCGTGCAGCATGAAGCCTTCGGCCGCGACCTGAATGATATCACCAGCTCTGGTGCCGGGCACAGGGGCTTCAAACATCGCCTGATGGTGCTGCGGATCAAACCGGTCCCCAACCTCTGGCGCGATCACTTCAATACCATGCTTTTTGAACACGCTGAGCAATTCGCGCATGGTCAGTTCAATGCCCTCCAGCAGGGCGGCGTTTTGTTCCCGCTGCTCATCAGTGACGGCCTCAAGCGCGCGTTTCATGTTGTCATACACAGGCAGCATGTCGCGGGACAGCTTGGATCCGCCATAGTTTTCAGCTTCGCGACGGTCTCTGTCCGAGCGCTTGCGTGCGTTTTCGGCATCCGCCAAGGCCCGCATGAAGCGATCCTTTAGCTGATCACGCTCAGCACGCAGCTGTTCGACCTCAAGCGCCTCTTCATCAATCTCTTCCATCTCTTCCGCATAGGCGTCTGCCTCGGCATCTTCGATGTCATCCAGGAAATCTTCGTTCTTCGGCTCTGCCATCTTAACCCTCTAGCTCCGATCAGCGATCAATTTACCAACCAGTTGCGCCGTGTAGTTCACAATTGGAACAATACGGCCGTAATTCAATCTCGTCGGACCAATGACACCGACGGCACCAATGATCTTTCGATCAGCGTTCATATATGGGGAAACCACCAGAGAGGAACCCGAAAGTGAAAAAAGTTTGTTTTCAGAGCCAATAAAAATGCGCACACCGTCGCCTTCTTCGGTTCGCTCAAGAAATTCGGCGATATCACGCTTGCGTTCAAGGTCATCAAACAACAGGCGAATGCGCTCGAAATCCTCTCCTTCGCCATCCTCGGTCAGCAAATTGGACCGACCCCGCACAATCAAACGCTCATTCTGATCGCCCTCGCCTTCCCAAACGGCCATACCGCTTTCCACAAGAGCCTGCGCCAGCGAATCAATTTCCTGTCGCCGGTTCCGAATTTCCTTTTTTATCGCGCCATGCACTTCGCTGAGCGTCTTGCCCTCAATCAGCGCGTTCAGGAAATTGGCCGCCTCGCGCATGGAACTGGGTGTCTGACCTGCAGGCGGCGAAAAGAGGCGATTCTCAACGTGACCATCGGCAAAGACCAACACCACCAACGCACGTTCAGGCGACAGCGATACAAATTCGATGTGCTTGATCGGCGCTTCGTGTTTGGGGGTCATCACCAGCGACGCGCCTTGCGTCACACCCGACAGCGCGGAGCCGACACGATCCAGAAGACCACTCACGTCTTCGGCGTTTGAGGACATGGTCGCGTCGATCTTCTCGCGGTCCGTCTCATCCGGGTCACCGATTTCCAACAGGCCATCAACAAACATGCGCAATCCCATCTGCGTCGGAATTCGCCCCGCGCTGATATGCGGGCTATCCAGCAGACCGAGGTATTCGAGATCCTGCATCGTATTGCGTATGGTTGCGGCACTTACCTTTTCGCTGAAATCACGCGTCAGGGTGCGCGACCCTACCGGGGCGCCATCTGCCAGATAGCCCTCAACCACGCGCCGGAAAACCTCGCGCGAGCGTTCGTTCATCTCTCCCAGAATATTCGGCACATCATTCATAGCTGATCCCTATACCAAATTTGATAAAAGCATAAACCACAGAGTTTTCAATCGGGGTTGCATCGGGACCGTTCGGCCCTGTATCGACATGACGCACATGTAAAGGAATTCCAATGCGTCCCTCTGGTCGAGAACTGAACGAAATGCGCGCCGTTTCTATTGAAACGGGTTTCACCAAGCACGCCGAAGGGTCGGCGCTGATCAAAATCGGGGATACCCATGTTTTGTGTACAGCTACGATTGAAGACCGCGTGCCACCTTTCATCAAGGGATCCGGTTTAGGTTGGGTCACGGCAGAGTATGGCATGCTGCCACGGGCGACGAACACGCGGATGCGGCGCGAATCCACGGCGGGCAAGCAAGGTGGGCGTACCGTTGAAATTCAGCGTCTGATCGGGCGCAGCCTGCGCGCCGGTGTTGATCGTGTTGCCTTGGGCGAACGTCAGATCACGGTGGATTGCGATGTTTTACAGGCGGATGGCGGCACGCGCTGCGCCTCTATCACAGGTGGCTGGATCGCACTGCGTCTGGCGGTCAACAAACTGATGAAAGCGGGCGATGTGATCAGTGATCCGCTGGTTGATCCGGTCGCTGCGATCAGCTGTGGCATTTATGCAGGTCAGCCCGTCATGGACCTGGATTACCCCGAAGATTCAGAAGCTGGCGTGGACGGTAACTTTATCATGACCGGCACAAAACGGCTGATCGAAGTGCAAATGAGCGCCGAAGGGTCCACCTTTTCACGCGATCAGATGAACCAGTTGATGGATTTGGCTGAAAAAGGCGTCGGGGAACTGGTGACCGCGCAACGCGCTGCGACTGCATGACGCGGAAATTCGACGGCACCCGCATTCTGATTGCAACGCATAACGCGGGCAAGCTCGAAGAGATGCAGCAACTCTTTGCGCCCTATGGTGTGGATGTCGTCGGCGCCGCAGAGATGGGTCTGGCCGAACCGGAGGAAACCGAGACCACCTTTATCGGCAACGCGCGCATCAAGGCGCGTGCTGCTGTTGCGGCCACGGGGTTGCCGGCTTTGGCCGACGACTCAGGGATCGAGGTCGAAGCCCTGAATGACGCACCGGGGGTCTATACCGCCGATTGGGCAGAAATCCCCAACGGTCGGGATTTTATCATGGCGATGACCAAAACGCATACCAAGCTGGAAGAAATCAACGCCCCCCACCCGCGCCGCGCCCGTTTCAGAGCCACGCTCGTGCTGGCATGGCCCGACGGGCATGACGAGGTGTTTGACGGGCGCGTCAACGGCACCCTCGTCTGGCCAATGCGCGGGAAAACCGGTCACGGGTATGATCCGATGTTTCAGCCTGACGGCCATGACATCACCTTTGCGGAAATGGACCCGGAACAGAAAAACCGCATCAGCCATCGTGCGGACGCTTTTCAAAAACTGATCGCAGGCTGTTTTGGCTGAAGATTGGGAAAACGGTGGGTTTGGCCTCTATATCCATTGGCCGTACTGCGAAGCCAAATGCCCCTATTGTGATTTTAACAGCCATGTTGTGCGTCAAATTGATCAGGCAGCATGGCGCGATGCCTATCTGGTTGAGCTTCGCCGTGCGGCGGCTGAAACGCGGGGTCGTGTCCTGCGGTCCGTGTTTTTCGGGGGTGGCACCCCCAGCCTGATGGACCCGGATACGGTTGCGGATGTGATCCGAGAAATTCGCGCGCTCTGGCCCGTTGCGAATGATCTGGAAATCACCTTGGAGGCAAACCCAAGCTCAGTCGAAGCTGGTCGCTTTGCCGCATTCCGCGAGGGCGGTATTACCCGGATTTCGATGGGCATTCAGGCGCTGAACGATGATGACCTGCGCCGCCTTGGCCGCATTCATACGGTCAAAGAAGCGCAGACAGCGTTTGATATCGCGCGTTCAACATTTGAGCGTGTCAGCTTTGATTTGATCTATGCGCGGCAGGGTCAAAGTCTGCAGGCTTGGGAGCAGGAATTGAAACAGGCGCTGGATATGGCGGTGGATCATCTGTCGCTTTATCAGCTTACCATAGAACAAGGCACGGCATTCGGTGACCGTTACAACGCCGGAAAATTGCGTGATCTGCCTGATGAGGACCTCAGCGCCGATCTGTACACACTGACGCAAGATCTCTGTGGTTCGGCGGGCATGCCGGGCTACGAAGTGTCCAACCACGCGCGCGACGGGGCGCAATCGCGGCACAATCTGATTTACTGGCGCTATGGTGACTATCTTGGGATTGGTCCCGGTGCGCATGGGCGCCTGACGGCGAACCGCCAGCGATGGGCGACGGAATGTCATTCCAATCCAAACAGATGGCTCAATAGCGTCACGGGCAAAGATGCTGAAAAGCCACGCGCCGCCCTCACGTCACAAGATCAGGCCAGCGAATTCCTACTAATGGGGCTGCGTCTGAAAGAAGGTATCGACAAGAACCGCTATGAGACGCTATCGGGCAAACCGCTGGATGCGAATGCGATTTCAGACCTCGTAAATCTTGGCATGATTTCAGACTCTGAAAACAGATTAGTTGTTTTAGATCAAGGGTTTATAGTTTTAAACGCTGTCATTTCCCGCCTGTTGGAAGGTTAAGAACCGCCTAGAATCCGGCATAACTCGTCCAGATCATCCAATGATTTGTAATGCAGCGTCATCTGCCCGCTTTCAGCACCCGGTTTGTGAGAAAGCTCAACCTTCATGCCAAGATTCGCGGACAAGTCACCCTCAAGTGCTTTCGTGTCCGCATCCTTTTCTGGGGTCGGGCTTGCCGCGGCGCGTGGTGTTTCAGCAGGGCCTGAGCGCTCTTTCTTGACCAAGGCCTCCGCTGCACGCACCGAAAGACCGCCCTTAACGATCTGTTGCGCCAGTTTGAGCGGGTCCTGCGCCGGGATCAGCGCCCGCGCATGCCCCGCGCTGAGCGCGCCCTGGCGCACCATCTGCAGAACGGCCTCGGGCAGACCCAACAATCTCAGAAGGTTTGCAATATGGCTGCGGCTCTTACCCAAAGCTTCGGCCATCTTTTCCTGCGTATGACCAAATCGATCCATAAGCTGGCGGTACCCCGCAGCCTCTTCAATGGGGTTGAGATCAGCGCGCTGAATGTTCTCGATAATCGCAACCTCGAGGACCTCAACATCCGTGAATTCACGCACAACCACTGGCAGTTCGTGAAGCTGTGCACGTTGGGCCGCCCGCCAGCGACGTTCACCCGCGACGATCTCAAACTGATCCGCGCCGGTTTTTCGAACGATCAGCGGCTGGATCACGCCCTTTTCTTTGATGGAGGCTGTCAGATCATCAAGATCGCGGTCTTCGAATAGTTTCCGAGGTTGATCCGGATTCGGTGAAATCTGATCGATTGGTATCTTCTGATTCGAACCGGGCGCCCCGGGACCTGCAGCGGTTTCCGCCTCCGCCACATCCGACATCAGAGCCGATAACCCTCGCCCCAATCCGCGCTTCCGATCTGTCCCGCCTGCCATATCCGCCCCCTAAGCCACTTTTACCCGATTTTTCTGTATCAGTTCTTTTGCAAGGGCGCGGTATGCCTGCGCACCCTTGGACAGCGTATCATAGGTGAGCACGGGCATCGCAAATGATGGTGCTTCGCTGACACGTACATTCCGAGGTATGCGCGTGTTGAACACCATGTCGCCCAGATTATCGCGCGCGTCTTGCTCAACCTGCAAAGACAAATTGTTCCTCTTGTCGTACATCGTAAGAAGGATGCCCTCAATGCGCAGGTCTTTGTTCCCGGTCTGCCGGACCTCGCGGATCGTCAGCATAAGCTGGGATAACCCTTCAAGCGCAAAAAACTCGCTTTGCAGCGGAACCAGTACGGAGTGCGCGGCAATCATAGCGTTGACTGTCAGCAGATTGAGCGATGGCGGGCAATCGATAAGGACGTAATCAAGGCCAAAATCATCCATCTGAATCTGCCGCAACGCATCATGAAGCAGAAAGCTTCTCTTCTCACTGGACATCAATTCCAGATCAGCAGAACTCAAGTCAACAGTGGCGGGAACAATAAGCAAGTTCGGCGTAACTGTTTGAAGAACAACGGCTTTAATATCAACGTCACCCAGTAATATATCGTAGGTGGTGTATTTCCGATCTTCGACTTCAATGCCCAAACCAGTCGACGCATTGCCCTGCGGGTCAAGGTCAACCACCAAGACCCGCCGCCCCGCTTCGGCCAGCGCCGCAGCCAGATTTATCGTGGTCGTTGTCTTGCCCACGCCGCCTTTCTGGTTTGCCACCGCGATAATTTTTGGGCCAGCTGGACGCGACAAATCAGACACGCTGTATTTCCTTTATTTCAAGAATGGCCGCCGTCGGGCTTGTCTTGCTTTTATGGGCCTTGAGATCGAAAGACCACGTTTCTTGTGCGCTTGAAACCTCTTTTTCCCAGCTTTGACCCTTCATGAACAGCGCAGTACCCTGTGGGGAAAGATGGCGATGTGCAAAGGAGAGCAAGACCGACAAATCCGCAAGGGCGCGCGCAGAAACAACATCCGCGCGCAAGGGCGCGACAGTCTCAATGCGGTCAACGATGACGCGCGCATTTAACGATAGCTCACGG
The DNA here is from genome assembly GCF_000154785.2 of Roseobacter litoralis Och 149. Lineage (NCBI taxonomy): Bacteria > Pseudomonadati > Pseudomonadota > Alphaproteobacteria > Rhodobacterales > Roseobacteraceae > Roseobacter > Roseobacter litoralis. The sequence goes on along the minus strand of NC_015730.1, from coordinate 4,216,753 downwards.
ATGACAGTACGCAGAAACGCGGCCTTTCGTTGATCACTTTCAACAAGGATAGTCTTCCAATTGGGGTCCGCAACTTTGGCCATAATTGCAACAACAAGACCCGGCAACCCACCTCCACTGCCCAAATCAACCCAGGTTTTCACGTCCTCTGCACAATCAACAATTTGTGCTGAGTCCCAAATGTGCCTCTGCCACACATCATCAATACTAGATTTAGATACCAAATTTATCCGCGAATTCCACTTCAACAGCAATTCGTGGTAAGCGCGCAGAGCGTCCAATGTTTCACGTGAAACAGTCGAAGCGTCCATGCCCATACTCATCAAGCAGACCGCTTTCTCGCATTTTGCCGTAATTTCGCCAAAATAAGTGTCAAAGCTGCGGGAGTCATCCCATCAATACGGCTCACCTGCGCCAAGGACGTTGGCCTTGTCTGGTTCAGTTTTGCCGTCAATTCATTCGACAGTCCGCCAAGCTGATCATAATCAAAATCGGTTGGAATTTTGTGCGCTTCATCTTTCTTCAGCAAATCAACGTCTTTTTGCTGCCGATCTATATAATTGGCATACAGCGCTTCACGCTCCATCTGACGCTGCACCTCAGGATCAATGCTGTGCAAAGATGGGTCGAGTAAAGCAATGTCTTTAAATGTGGTGTCCGGAAACGCCAGCAACTGCATTGCCGTTCGACGGGAGCCATCTTTGCTGATAGAGATCCCGACTTCCGCCGCCTGTTTCGGCGTGTATGATGACCCCGACAAAATACGACGCGCGCCTTCGAGCGCCGTCGATTTTTCCTCAAAGGCCCGTTTCCTTTCATCAGAAACGCAGCCTAGATCCAAACCCAAGGGTGTTAGCCGTTGATCAGCGTTGTCCGCACGCAAAGACAAACGAAATTCAGCCCTGGAGGTAAACATTCGATACGGCTCCGTCACACCACGGGTCGTCAAATCATCTATCATCACACCAATATAGCTATCAGACCGTGAGAAAACGACCGGATCATGATCTCGCGCCTCCAATGATGCATTCAACCCCGCCACCAAACCCTGGGCAGCGGCCTCTTCATATCCCGTCGTTCCGTTAATCTGCCCCGCGAGATACAACCCCGGAACCAACTGGACGGACAGCGAAGAATCCAACGCGCGGGGATCAACGTAGTCGTATTCGATTGCGTACCCCGGTTGCAAAATCACCGCATTCTCAAGGCCTGGAATGGAATGCACATAGGCTGTTTGCACCTCTTCCGGAAGTGACGTCGAAATACCATTCGGATATACTGCATCAGTGCTAAGCCCCTCTGGTTCCAAAAATATCTGGTGAGAGTCCTTATCCGCAAAACGCAAAATCTTGTCTTCGATGGATGGACAATAGCGAGGACCGACTCCGTCAATGTGACCGCCATACATCGCTGACAATGCTATGTTTTCTCGGATGATATCATGCGTTTTTTCATTAGTGTGCGTAATTCCGCAAGAGACTTGTCGCGCGGTGACCCCCTTTGACATAAAGGAGAAAAGAGTCGGCTCTTCATCGCCGGGCTGTTCTTCAAGAATATCCCATCGGATTGATTTACTGCTTAGTCTTGGCGGTGTGCCGGTTTTTAAACGCCCCATTGGTAAAGCGAAACTATCAATCCTGTCCGCAAGCCGCACAGACGCTTTGTCGCCCATACGCCCACCAGACCTCGACACGTCTCCAATATGAATAACTCCACGTAGAAACGTTCCTGTCGTCAAAATCACGGTTCTCGACAGAATATGACTGCCATCGTCCAAAACGACGCCAGCGACACGATCACCATCCATTACAAAATCGACGGCTTCTCCAATCACGATATCTATATTTTGTTGCTGTTCCGTCGCTTCCAACATTTTGTGGTGGTAGATTGCACGATCAGACTGGGCCCGAGGACCCTGTACTGCTGGACCCTTCCGCCGATTTAGCAGTCTGAATTGAATACCCGCCAAGTCAGCAACACGGCCCATGACACCGTCCAAAGCGTCAATCTCTCGTACCAAATGGCCCTTTCCAAGGCCGCCAATCGCTGGATTGCAGGACATCACCCCTATTCCGGATTTCGACATGGTAATAAGGCCAGTGACTGCACCCATACGCGCAGCTGCATGTGCAGCTTCTGTACCAGCGTGCCCACCACCAATCACCAAGACATCAAAATGTTTCACGTGAAACACTCCACTATTTTCCAAGGCAAAAACTTGAAAAGATTTCATCCAGCAGGTTTTCTGCGTCAATACGGCCGACAAGCGTTTCAAGTGATCGAATCGCTGATCGAAGCTCCTGCGCTGTTATATCATAAAACTCGGGGCCTCGAAGAAGAGCGTCGAACGAATTGTCGAGATCTTTTAAGGCCCGTTGCATCGCGAAACGATGCCGCTCGTGCGTTGCCAACCCAACACCAGAAACACGCTTTCCAAAAATAGTTCCAATTTTTTCAAGGAGTTCTGGAATCCCCTGGCCAGTCTTTCCTGAAATACCCAGATCTGTCTCTGGCAACAAATCTACCTTTGGTATCAATTGAATGTCGTCTTCCACCGGATCAATCAGCAGCTTCTCGCTTGGTTTCGACAAAAATACACGTAGGTCCGCGTCCCGCGCGCGCGCAATTGCCCGCTCTATACCGATCTTTTCGATTTCGTCCGTGCTTTGGCGCAAACCTGCCGTGTCCAAAAAGGTGACTGGCAACCCGCCCAAGTCCATCCGTACTTCGATCACATCTCGTGTGGTGCCAGCAATTTCTGATGTAATTGCCGCGTCTCGACCGGACAACTTGTTCAGTAACGTGGATTTCCCCGCATTTGGCGCTCCGACGAGGGCCACCTCAAACCCAGATCGGATGCGTTCAGCAACATGCGTTCCGGCGATTTCAGATTCAATGTCGCAAGAAACATCTTTCAGCAGCGATGTAACTTCAGGCGTCACATCAACGGGCACATCTTCGTCAGCAAAGTCTATAGTTGCCTCGATCAACGCTGCAGCACGGATCAGCTTCGTTCGCCATATTTCAACCTTGTCACCCAGAGACCCGGTTAACACGCGAACCGCCTGCTTGCGTTGCGCCTCAGTTTCCGCATCTATGAGATCCGCCAACCCTTCAACCTGTGAAAGGTCCAGCTTTCCATTTTCCAAAGCACGGCGGGTAAATTCGCCAGCTTCGGCCATTCTTGCAGACCCTTGGTCGGACAATTCAGCTAGAATGGCACGCACCACGGCAATGCTGCCATGTACGTGAAACTCTACCACATCTTCTCCGGTGAAACTATGTGGGCCCTTGAAGGCTAGAACAAGCGCTTGATCAATAACCGTCCCGTCCTGAGACCTGATAAACCTAACCGCAGACTTGCGCGGTTCCGGCAATGCGCCGCACAGATGCTCAGCGACCGCCCAAGCAGTATGTCCGGATATGCGAATGACCGACACGCCAGCGCGACCCTGAGCGGAGGCAAGTGCAAAAACAGTATCCATGATTTAAACCATTGTAATTAAACAATAATTTACGTGTTCATTGAATCGAAGAAGTCGGAATTCGTTTTTGTTTGTTTCAACTTCGAAATCAGGAACTCGATGGCGTCTGTTGTACCCATCGGGTTCAGAATGCGGCGCAGAACAAAGGTTTTCTGCAGATCAATCTTATCAACCAGCAAGTCTTCTTTCCGCGTACCGGATTTCAAAATATCCATGGCCGGGAATACGCGTTTGTCTGCGATCTTGCGATCAAGCACGATTTCAGAGTTACCCGTCCCTTTGAACTCTTCAAAGATGACTTCATCCATGCGGCTGCCCGTATCAATCAGCGCGGTTGCGATGATCGTCAGCGAACCGCCCTCTTCAATGTTACGCGCCGCGCCAAAGAAACGCTTAGGGCGTTGCAAGGCGTTTGCGTCAACACCACCAGTCAAAACCTTACCCGAGGATGGCACAACTGTGTTAAACGCCCTACCAAGTCTTGTGATCGAATCCAAAAGTATCACAACATCTCGCTTATGCTCCACAAGGCGTTTTGCTTTTTCGATCACCATATCGGACACCGCAACGTGGCGTGTTGCAGGTTCATCAAAGGTGGAAGACACAACTTCGCCCTTCACGGACCGCTGCATATCGGTGACTTCTTCAGGCCGCTCATCAATGAGCAGCACAATCAGATAACACTCCGGGTGGTTCCGCTCGATTGAATTTGCGATGTTTTGCAACAAAACCGTCTTACCTGTACGAGGTGGTGCGACGATCAAGGACCGTTGCCCTTTCCCGATTGGTGCCACCAGATCAATGATCCGCGCAGAACGGTCTTTTGTTGCTGGGTCCTCAGTTTCCATCGTCAGGCGCTCATCCGGATACAACGGCGTCAGGTTTTCAAAAGCGACCTTATGGCGCGCCTGTTCGGGGTTCTCAAAGTTGATCTGCGTAACACCAAGCAGCGCAAAATACCGCTCGTTATCATCCGGCGCTTTGATCAGCCCGTCGATCGTGTCCCCCGTTCTCAGGGAGTACTTTCGGATCATCTCGGGTGAGACGTAAATATCATCAGGGCCCGGCAGATAATTCGCCTCTGGTGAGCGCAGAAAGCCAAACCCATCCTGTAGAACTTCAAGCACACCGTCGCCAGAAACTTCCCACCCTTCATCCGCACGTTCGCGCAGAATCTGGAACATCATTTCGCCTTTGCGCATCGTCGAGGCATTCTCGATCTCCAGATCTTCAGCCATCGACAACAAATCCTTCGGACTCTTACGCTTAAGGTCCGCCAGGTTCAGCGTTTCTGTAACCGTTTCGGTATCAGTGTCTTGAGATGTCATAAGGAACTCGCCTAAACCGGATGGAATACATCGGTTTTTTGTCTGTGCTAATATGTGGGTCTGCGCCGGTCCCGGACGGGACGGTGCCGATCACATAAGCCGCCGGCACGACAGAGTCAATCAAATCAGAATTTGACGACAACCGAGATGACAATAATCACCATTAGAATTGTCGGTACTTCATTCATCATCCGGTACTGTCGTCCGGTCAGCTGATTTTCACCGGCAGCAAAAACCTTGCGCTTTTTAGCAAGCCACATGTGAAACACTGTCATGCCAACCACGCCGAGAAGCTTCATCCAAGGCCAGGCAGACGACCAATCCACGATCCCGGGCGTTAGAACCAGACAAATTCCAAGAATCCATGTCGCAATCATCGCCGGGTTCATGATCACTTTGAGCAGTTTCAATTCCATCGTCTGGAATAACAGATGGGTTTCGCCAGATTGTCCGACCTGCTCCGTGTGATAAACGTAAAGACGCGGTAGGTAAAACAGACCCGCCATCCACGCAATCACCGACATAATATGAAACGATTTGATCCAAGGATAGCCAATGGTCAAAAGATCAGTCATCACGCGCTCCCCTGTCGATGCCTCCTTATAAATAAATAAGTAAAGATAGAAAGATGATGATGATGTAGGGAAGCCAACTTCTGTGGATTATTGTTTTATCACCCGTCTTATACACAATGGATATGTTTCCGCGCCGCGTGTTACTGGATTCCCAGAAAGAAATAAAAGATAAACATATCAATGTATTAAAATACTAATATCCCGAGAAGCATAGGATAAAGCTGTGGATAGATCTGCAGAATGGTTTTATACCAGAATGACTCTTATCCTTGTTCCGTGATGGACTGTTTCGCTGGCGGGTGACGGGGAGACCACGTTATGAACCGCCTTGAACCGTGCTTGGGATTTCCGCAGAAGTATCCCTTAACAAATCCTTAACCTTGCCCCCAGGCTTATACACATGACCCAACCCCTGATCCTTGCGTCTAACTCGGAGATCCGCGCGAAAATGCTCAGCAATGCGGGCGTTCCACATGTTATAATACCTGCACGAATAGATGAAGGAATGGTAAAGGAAGCCCTGCGGGCAGAGAATGCGCCACCCAGAGATATTGCAGATACCCTGGCTGAAATGAAGGCGCGCAAAGTCAGCGACAAAAACCCTGGATCAGTCGTTCTGGGCTGCGATCAAGTGCTGGACCATCGTGGAGAATTGCTGTCGAAACCAGCGGATCAACAGGACGCTCTTGCGCAGCTGCAGGGATTGAGAAACGACCGCCATACGCTTTTGTCTGCCGCTGTTGTTTATGAAGATGGTAAACCGGTCTGGCGGCATGTCGGTGTTGTAAGATTGCGGATGCACGACGCCTCTGATGCATACTTGCAGGACTATGTTGCGCGCAATTGGGACAGCATTCGTCATTCGGTCGGTGCCTATAAGCTGGAAGAAGAAGGTGTGAGATTGTTTTCACGCATAGATGGGGATTATTTCACGGTGCTTGGCTTGCCTCTGCTCGAATTACTGTCCTACCTCACCCTACGCGGAGATTTACCGAGATGAGCGAAAAGAATGTCCCACTGGCAGGCGTGATCGGCTCCCCCATCGCGCATTCCAAGTCGCCTCAACTGCATCGCCACTGGCTGGACACATATAAAATACGCGGTTTCTACGTCCCTATGGAGGTTTCCGCCGCAGACCTCGAACAGGTGTTGCGCACGCTACCCAAGGTGGGTTTCGTTGGGCTGAACGTCACGCTCCCTCACAAAGAAGCAGTGTTGAAGCTCGCCGATGAGGTCACAAACCGTGCGGGGCTGATTGGTGCTGCCAACACGCTGACATTTGGAGAAGATGGCAAAATTCACGCGGATAACACCGACGGGTACGGCTTTCTCGAAAACCTGAAATCAGGTGCGCCGGATTGGAATCCTTCGCAAGGTCCCGCTGTGGTTCTGGGGGCTGGTGGTGCGGCGCGCGCTGTGATCGTCGCATTGCTTGACGCCGGTGTGCCAGAGATCGTTCTGAGCAACCGTACCCGCGCCCGATCAGAGCAGCTTCAATCGGATTTTGGCACCCGTGTGCGTGTGGTCGATTGGGCGCAGGCATCGGATGCTGTCCGACAGGCGCATCTATTGGTGAACACGACATCGCTCGGTATGGTTGGCAAACCGGAATTGCAGCTCTCGTTGGATGGGTTGCAGGAACACACAATTGTAACCGATTTAGTATATAACCCCTTGAAAACAAAACTTCTTAAGGTGGCCGAGGAAAAAGGCTGCGTGGCGGTTGATGGCTTGGGCATGTTGTTGCATCAGGGCGTGCCGGGATTTGAACGATGGTTTGGACGACGCCCGACCGTGACAGAGGCAACGCGATCAGCGGTGTTGAAGTGACCTTTAAACTTGGGCTCACCGGTTCAATCGGCATGGGCAAATCGACCACCGCAGACCTCTTTGTGGAACTTGGCTGCGCGCTTTGGGACGCAGACAAGGCCGTTCATCGGCTCTACGAAAAAGGCGGCGCAGCGGTTGCCGAAATAGGCGCGGTTTTCCCAAGCGTCGTTCAAAACGATTGCGTGTCACGTGATGTCTTGCGCGAGTTGATCCAAGAGGATCCGTCTGTCTTGCCCCGGATTGAAAAGATTGTGCATCCATTGGTCGCCGCGGATCGGGCTGACTTTCTGAACCGGACGACACATGACATTACGGTCCTCGATATACCGCTTCTGTTTGAAACTGGCGGGGACAAGGAGATGGATGCGGTCGCCTGTGTCAGCACGACCGATCAGGAACAGGAAAGACGTGTACTGGCGCGGGGCAAGATGACGGCAGATCAGTTCCAACAGATCAGGCACAAGCAGATGCCAAATGTGGAAAAATGCGCGCGGGCGGACTTTGTAATTGTTACTGATACGCTTGAACATGCAAGACAGCAGGTCCAGACTATAACGGATCAGATACGACAGGGACTGGCAGATGCGTGAAATTGTGCTCGATACAGAGACAACCGGGTTCGACCCGGAATCCGGCGATCGGATCGTCGAGATTGGTGCGGTGGAACTGATGGGCCATGTGGCAACCGGCAAAACGTATCACCAGTACATCAATCCGGAGCGTATGATGCCGGACGAAGCTTTTCAGGTGCATGGTCTGGGCGATGAGTTTCTGAGGGATAAACCCAAATTTGCCGAGGTCGGACAGGCATTTCTGGATTTCATCGGTGATGCTAAACTGGTCATTCACAACGCAGCTTTTGACATCAAGTTTCTGAACGCTGAATTGAAATGGATGAACCTGCCGCAAATCCCGTGGGAACAGGCCATCGATACGCTTGCCATTGCACGCAAACGCTTTCCCGGCTCTCCTGCTTCGCTCGACGCATTGTGCCGACGCTTTGGTATTGATAACGCCTCGCGAACGCTGCATGGCGCGTTGCTCGATAGTGAAATTCTGGCGGAAGTTTATCTTGAGCTCATCGGGGGTCGGCAGCCGGATTTTGGTCTGTCGAATATTCCACAGAAAAGCGCCGGGGATACATCGGTCGATTGGACGCCGCGCCCGCGCCCGACCCCTCTGCCTTCACGGATGACCGAGGAAGAAGCCGCCGCCCACGCTGAATTTGTTGCGAAACTGGGCGACGACGCTGTTTGGTTGAAAGCCTGAGTTCAGGCGTCCATCTTGGGTGTTTCGCTCGTCTGACGCCGGGCCAGCTCGTTGCGATAAAGCGACAAAAAGTCGATGTTTTCGAGGTTGAGCGGTGGAAAGCCACCGTCCCGTGTGATGTCGCTGACGATGCGGCGCAGGAACGGGAAAATCATCCGGGGGCATTCGATCAGCAGGAACGGGTGCAATTGCTCATCCGGCACATTGTCCACGTGGAAAATACCGACATAGTCGAGTTCCAGAACAAAGAGTGTCGCGTCGCCGTCCTTGACCTTTGATGTCACGTTCAGCTTGATTGCGGATTCGTATTGATTGTCGGCGGTGCGTTTTTTCGCATCCAGATTGACCTGCACTTGCACGTCAGGCTGTGCGTCAGATGGCGCCCCTTTTTGTGCCATGATGTTTTCAAAGGACATATCGCGAATGAACTGGCCAAGAACCCGCATTTGCGGGGCCTGTTGTTGTCCGTTCGCTTCTGTTTTCACTTCATCTTCTTCAGCCATTGCGCGCTCCTAAAATAAATTTTGAAGACGCTTACCAGCTTGGTCTGTGGTTCTCAATGGTCGGTCCAGCCTGAGGGGCGTTTGTTTTGATCTGCCTCAGGTTTAACTTCGGTGTAATCGCCATCGATGACATTGTCTGGCTGGCCACGTCCGGGGTGCCGCGGGCCATGCGAACGGTTCGCCGCTTCGAAGGTTGTGATGTTCATCCGGGTCTTGATTGCGCGAAAGGCACTGGCGCGAACGCCGGGGATCAACAATAAAAATCCAATCGTATCTGTAAAAAATCCCGGCGTTAGCAATAAGGCGCCCGAAAACAGAATCATTGCACCATGCGCCAAAGGCTCTGTCGGGTCCTGCATCTGGTTAAAGGACGATTTCACCTGCCCAAGGGCCAAAGCCCCTTGATTCCTAACAAGAAACGTCCCGAGAACAGCGGTGATGACCACCGTTGCCAGCGTCCAGCCAAGGCCAATTGCGCCGCCGATCTGGATAAACAAAGCGATTTCTAACAAAGGTATCGCGAGAAAGGCTATAAACAGCCACATTTTGGTACTCCCTTTCGTACGACGGACAGTGGACTTGATGCACTCGTGCACCTACATAAGGCGTCTAGCACATTGTTTCCATCTTCGTCTGACTCGAGGTCGTTATGAACTCTTCGCCTTTAATACAGCTTCTGGTTTTGGCCGGTATCGCTGTCTTTCTGATTTTCCGCCTGAAAAACGTGCTGGGAACACGAGATGGATTCGAGCCGGGGCCGTCACAGACGCCGATGTCGGACAGCGCACCGATGCGTGATTTCGAGGTCATAGAAGGTGGGCCGGACCTGGATATCACGGACCATGTCGAGGAAAACAGCGATGCAGCCGAGGCGTTGGCGAATATGAAACGGCTTGAGCCGGGATTCAATGTGACCGAATTCCTTGGTGGCGCGCGCGGTGCCTATGAGATGATCGTGATGGGCTACGAAAACGGTGAGCTGGCCGACATCCAACCCTTCCTCGCCGAGGACATATACGAATCTTTCGTTGACGGTGTTGCGGCGCGTGAGGATCAGGGGCTGACGATCGAAGCGTCGTTCATCGGTGTGCGGGAATTGAAACTGATGGATGCGACGCTTGATCCTGAGACTAACGAAGGTGAATTGACGATCCGCTTCACGGCCGAATTGACGTCTGCTGTGCGCAACAGCGAAGGCGAGATCATCGAAGGAAGCCTAACCGAGGTCAAACGCCAGAAAGACACATGGAGCTTTGCGCGCCCCATGGGGTCGGACGACCCAAATTGGATACTTGTTTCAACAGACGGGTGAGGTGGCGAACCTTTGCCGCTGCCATCAGCGCCGGGCTCCTTTCCATGATGGGCCCGGTTTTGTCTGATACGCGCGTCACTGTTTTGTCGTTCGATCAGATGCAGGGATGGGCCGAAGACGATCACGCCGCTGCGTTGGACGTTTTCCAAAACACCTGCGCTGATCTGGACGACCCTGACTGGCAAGCCGTTTGCGCCTACGCCACCTCCAACCCCGACCCCCGCAGTTTTTTTGAATTACTGTTTCGTCCCGTCCTGATTGAAGACGGCAAAGACGGGATGTTTACCGGGTATTTTGAACCGGAACTGGACGGCGCACGTCGACCCTCCGCCAAATATCGCTACCCGCTTTACGCATTGCCTCCCGAAGCCCGCGAGGTTGAGAAATGGTACAGCCGCCGCGAGCTTCTTGAGGAGCGCAAGCTGGAAGGCCGCGGCCTCGAAATCGCATGGGTCGACGACCCTGTGGAATTGTTCTTTCTCCAAATTCAGGGCTCAGGTCGGATAAACTTGTCAGACGGGTCCAAATTGCGGGTCGGATATGGTGGCAAGAATGGCCATGAATATAGATCCATCGGGGCAGAATTGGTTCGGCGCGGTGTCTACCAGCCACATCAGGTCAGCGCGCAGGTGATCAAAAACTGGGTTCGGCGCAATCCTGACATCGGCAAAGAGCTTTTGTACCACAATCCATCTTATGTGTTTTTCCGCGAAGTCAGTGAGGTGCCGGGGCACCTTGGCCCATTGGGCGCGATGAACCGTTCGGTTACGACGTTGCGCACGATTGCAGTTGATCCCGCTTTTGTGCCGCTGGGCGCGCCGGTCTGGATCGAGAAAGACGGGGCTGACCCGCTGCGTCGCCTCATGATCGCACAAGACACGGGATCCGCGATCAAAGGGGCGCAACGGGCCGATATTTTCTTTGGCACAGGCGATCAGGCCGGTCGGGCAGCGGGGCGGCTCAGGGACCCCGGTCGCATGATTGTCCTGCTGCCGATCCAACGCGCATATGCAATGGTACCGGAAGCGCTCCAATGACCCGGCGGCGTCTGAAACCAGATGAGGTCGAGCTTTGGCAGAAAGTGACCGAAAACACGCAAGCCCTGCGGCGCACGCAAACCTTTGATCCCGAGGCCTATGCGCCTCAGCCGGTAAAACGGGATGTGCATCTGCCCGTTGAAATAAAGCTTGATGGTAAAACACCCCCAAAACCGGCGTCGCGCAAGACTGAATATGATCTTGCGCCCTCTTTGCCGGACCGCTTGAAAACTGCACCGGTGCAGATGGACCGCAAGACGTTTGGCAAGATGAACCGGGGTAAATTAAAACCCGAAGGCCGCATTGATTTGCATGGGATGACGCTGGATCGTGCGCATACGGCGTTGTCACGTTTTATCCTGTCGTCCCATGGCGCGGGCAAGCGGTTGGTTCTGGTCATCACCGGCAAGGGCAAGAACCGCGACGAAGGCGGGCCGATCCCTGTGCGCCACGGGGTGCTGCGGCATCAGGCACCGCAATGGCTGGCCACGCCGCCGCTGGCGTCGGTGGTGATGCAGGTCAGTCAGGCGCATATCAGCCACGGGGGCGGTGGTGCATATTACGTCTATCTACGGCGGGGGCGTTAGCGGGGCAAATCGCGCTGATACCGCAATATGCCAAGGCCCGCGAGGACCGCGCCCCCGACATAAAATAGCGCAATCGGTATCATTTGATCGGGGAAATCGATGCCAAGATCAATGAAAGCGCCGGTGATACCCGGCCCGATCGCAGATCCAAACACCATCAACGCGGCGGCAGCGGCCTTGATCGCGCCAAGGTGTTTCGTGCCGTAAAACACGGCCCAGAACGCAGTGGTCGCCGTGCCTTGCATGCCCTGCCCGATGCCAAAAATAACGAGACCCACACCGGCCATCCAGATCGTATCTGCGAAAGCCAGAACCGCGAAAGACAAGGCAAACGGCAGCATCTGAAACGGCACGACCCATTTGACGCCAAACCGATCCACCGCCCATCCGGTGATGAAGGTAAAGGCGATGGTTGAAACGGTATAGATCGGCATCAGGGCGACAAAGGACACAAGGCTCCACCCTTTGACCTCCGTCAGGTGGACCTGCTGGAAAAACAGCGCCGTGCCCCAGGCGGCGGGGCCAAGAACGAGGGGGATCATCATGTAAAACAGCGGATGGCGCAGCAATGCGCCCCGCGTCCAGTGTTTGCCGTGCATCCCGAGGCTTTGCGCCGTTTCCGCCATGGATTGCGGCGTGCGTTCCTGACGCAGGAGTATTTGCATCACGGGGATCAGGAAGAGGATGCAGACAGTAGCGACGATCCACAGGTTGCGCCAGTCAGCCTGCAAAAGCAGAGCGACAAAAAGGATCGGCAGAACGGCCTGACCAACGGCAAACCCCATCGAGGCAAGCGAAATCGCCCTGCCGCGTGTCGCCATAAACCAGCGCGACATCGCAACCACGCCCAGTTGAGACATCATGCCCTGCCCCATCAGACGTAAAGCATAGATCACAAAGACGAGCAGAAAACCGTTTGGCACATAGGCCATCGCCATGCAGGCCAGTGCCAGAAAAATCATGACACCAAAAGACAGCTGCCGCACCCGAAAGCGATCCGTCAGCGCCCCGGCCCAGATCATCGTGATCGCGGATAAAGTGGTGCCGATGGTATAGATGGCCCCCCAACCCCCGTCCGTCAGGGAAAAGCTGCCCTTAATCTCACCCGCGAAGAGTGAAATAAAATAGGTCTGCCCGAAGGAGGAGGTAAAGCACAGCAAAAACCCCGCCAGCAGGAACAGCCTGTTTTCAATGACAAAGCGCAGATATCCCATGGGGTCGGTGTCGCAGGCGGGCGCGCTTTTGGGAAGTGCTAAAGAACGTAGCGGCTCACATCCGTGGATTTCGCAAGTGCGCCGAGGTTTTCATCCACAAAGGCTGCATCAACGACTATTTCGTCGCCTGCGCGTTCGGGCGCGGAAAACGACAGCTCTTCGAACACACGTTCCATCACTGTATAGAGCCTGCGTGCGCCGATGTTTTCGACGGATTGGTTCACTTCCGCGGCAATTTTTGCCAAAGCCGCGATGCCGTCTTCGGTAAAGGAAACGGTGACTTTTTCTGTGCCCATGAGGGCTGTGTATTGCAGGGTCAGCGCATTGTCCGTTTCCGTCAGGATGCGCACGAAATCCTCTTCGGTGAGGGCGCGTAATTCAACCCGGATCGGCAAGCGACCCTGAAGTTCCGGCAATAGATCAGATGGTTTGGCGATATGAAAAGCGCCGGAGGCAATAAACAGGATGTGGTCGGTTTTGATCGGACCGTGTTTCGTGCTGACGGTGGTGCCTTCGATCAGGGGCAGCAGATCGCGCTGCACGCCCTCGCGGCTGACATCAGCGCCTCGTGCATCGGATTTGGCACAAACCTTGTCGATCTCGTCCAGAAAGACGATGCCATTCTGCTCAACGGAGTCGATCGCCGCGCGGTTTACGGTTTCATCATCCAGCAGCTTGTCCGCTTCTTCTCCGATCAGCACGTCGTAGCTTTGGGAAACGGTCAGTTTCTTGCGCGTGGTGCGTCCCCCCAGCGCTTTGCCAAAGATATCACCAAGGTTCATCATCCCCATATTGCCACCGGGCTGGCCGGGAATATCCATGGTGGGAAAGGGGTTGGACGTATCGGCGACATCCAGTTCGATGATGGTATCGTCAAGATCGCCGGATTTCAGTTTCTTGCGGAACATCTCGCGTGTGTTTTCGCGTGCATCTTCGCCTGCAATGGCTGAAATGACCCGCTCTTCAGCAGCCAGATGCGCGTTGGCTTTTACGTCGTCGCGCATAAGGTCACGCGTCATGCTGATGGCATTGTCCACCAGATCGCGGATGATTTGCTCCACATCACGGCCGACATAACCCACTTCGGTGAATTTTGTTGCCTCGACTTTCAGAAAGGGCGCGCGGGCGAGTTTCGCGAGGCGTCGGCTGATTTCTGTTTTGCCGACCCCGGTGGGCCCGATCATCAGGATATTTTTCGGGTAAACCTCATCGCGCAGGTCATCCCCGAGCTGCTTGCGCCGCCAACGGTTGCGCAGGGCCACAGCAACGGCACGCTTTGCGTCATTCTGTCCAATGATAAAGCGGTCAAGTTCGGAAACGATTTCACGGGGGGTAAGGTCAGTCAAAGGTCTATCCTGAGATGGTTTCTTACAGGGCATGTAAGGATCAAGCGCGAAAACGGCAACCAAGAAGGCTGTTTCTTGCGTTTTTTAGACCGCTGACAAAGATCCGAATTGTTATAAGTCCGCAGGTGGCAAATGGTGACGCGGGATAAAACCGGGCAGCCGTTTCATCAGGAACGCGCGGATACGCTCCCACCTTGCGCCCAGAAACACCAGAAACACCCCAAGCCCGAAAACCGTGAAGACTGCTTGCTGTCCGTCAAAGACCGTACTGCTGAGAATGACAATATAGCCAATGGCAGCGATCAGAAAGGAACGCCGGTCGATGACAATTGCGATCAGGGCAATGAGGGTCAGAATCAGAACCAGCATCAGATTGCTCCACCCTGCCGACTGCGCCAGAAGGCTCAGCGCAATAGTGTTGACCAAGGCAGGTGCGGCCACAACGTGCAGCCAGAACCCATTCGCAGAGCGCCGCGTGACGCGGTGCGGGTCAGACATGTCAAAAGCCATGGCGATCATAAACACGATCAGGCCCAGACCCAGCGTGATGAATGCAAAGGGACCCCCGGCAGATAGCAAGAACATCGAACGCAGACCCTCTGGCGCGCCCGCGCTGTTTCCCGCAATCAAAACAGAGACTAAAAAGGCGCAAAGAGCGATAATAGCCAGCGCAAAGGGGACGCGGAAACGGAACCAGAAAAGCAGCAAGGCAAAGGTCGAAAGCGCCAAAGGCAAAGGCATGCTGCTGTAGTCTTCCTGAGCGAGCATGAACAACTCACCAAAGCTACTGGTGAATCCATAAAGGGCATTGCCGCCAAACATCAAAGACAATGCAATAGCGGGGGCGACCATGCGTCTGCCCCGGATGAAATATTCCGACAACAACCATATGACGACTGCGCCCAAGACACTTGTCACAATCATGTAGGTCTGAACGGAGGATATGTTTTCGAGCGCGCCAAAGCTGATGATCCCCACCCAGCCAAGTGCCAGAATCCCAAGGCCAATGACGATGAAAATCTCGTTGAACCCACGAAAAAGCTCAAAGGGTTCGTCGCCGGGCTTGAGGTTTTCGCGCGCGCCACGTCTGCTGTCGGCCAGCGAGGTGAGCGATGCGGCTTGCGCCTCAGACAGGATACCCGCCCCAACCGCTGCGCGGATATCATCCTTGCCAATCATGCGCTGATTTTTTCGACCGTCAGGTTCCCGTTGGTATAAACGCAAATGTCGGCGGCAATCGCCATGGCGTCACGGGCCACTTCTTCGGCGGTGCGCTTGCTGTCCATCATGCCGCGTGCGGCGGCCAGTGCATAATTGCCGCCCGACCCGATCGCCGTAACATCGTGTTCAGGCTCCAGCACGTCGCCCGCACCGGTGATGACAAAGATGTCTTTGCCATCCGACACGATCAACATCGCCTCAAGCTTTTGAAGGTATTTGTCGGTGCGCCAGTCCTTGGCCAACTCCACACTGGCACGGGCCAGTTGCCCCGGTGTCGCTTCGAGCTTGGCTTCCAGCCGTTCCAGCAAGGTAAAGGCGTCGGCGGTTGATCCGGCAAACCCCGCGACAACATCAAACCCGCCGGGCGAAAGGCGACGCACCTTGCGCGCGGTGCCTTTTATCACGGTCTGCCCCAGAGAAACCTGCCCGTCACCGGCAATGACGACTTCGCCGTCTTTTTTCACGCCAATTATTGTGGTTCCATGCCATCCGGGAAATTCGTTTCGTGCCATCCTGGCCTCCTGCGTGGTGTTGCGATGTTATATGGCGCGGGGGTCGGAAATGCACAAGGGCAACAAAAAAGGCGCCCATCCTGGACGCCTATTTCGACATTCACTTGGTGCAGATCAGATGTTGTCTTCGATCCAGCCTTGCAGGGCGGCTTTGGGGTTTGCGCCGGCCATGTTCGAAACGACCTGCCCGTCCTTAAAGATGAA
Source organism: Roseobacter litoralis Och 149 (assembly GCF_000154785.2). Taxonomy (NCBI): domain Bacteria; kingdom Pseudomonadati; phylum Pseudomonadota; class Alphaproteobacteria; order Rhodobacterales; family Roseobacteraceae; genus Roseobacter; species Roseobacter litoralis. The sequence continues at coordinate 4,200,330 of NC_015730.1, read as the reverse complement.
CAGTGCCGGAATACCGCGCACGCCCATCTGAGCAGGGGAATTCGGGTTCTCGTCCACGTTCACTTTGACGATCTTCACTTTGCCATCCATCTCGGCGGATAACTCTTCCAGCGATGGGCCGATCTGTTTACAGGGGCCACACCATTCAGCCCAGAAATCCACCACGACGGGGATATCGGAATTTTTCACTTCGGCGTCGAACGTATCGTCCGTAACAGCAAGGGTGGCCATTGTCTTCTCCTCGACAGGCTGGGTTTGAGCGCTGAACCTATGTAGGCGTAGCGCTGTCGTCAAGATATAGAGTGTTTTGTAACGCCTGCGTCACGATATCGTGCGGTAAATGCATCAACGTGCAATTGCGCGTCCACAGGATTGCCGTTTCAATTTTTCGATCCGGGTAAACCTGTTTCAACGCATGTGTATATGCGCCCATTTGCCGTAAAATCCCCTCAGGGCAGGCGGCGGGCTGGGAGGGCACGGTCTGGTTTGTCTTGAAATCCACCGCCAAAACGGCCGTGTCAGAGACGATCAGCCGATCAATGATGCCGTGCAGCCGCGCGGTGCCAAACTCGGCAGTCACTGCGACTTCGGCCAGACTGTCCGCTGTGAAGAGATGCGCAAGGTCCGGGTTTTGCAAAACGGTTTTGGCTTCGCTTGCGGCGCGCAGCAGGCCGGGATCGCCTTTATTTGACAGAATATCTATCAGCGCGGGCCAGTCGACAGTGTCAGCGGCAGACAGATGTTCCAAAAACAGATGCACGGATGTGCCATAGGCTTTGGCCGCCTCTTCGTCCTGTCCGGCCTCGCCGGGCAGCGCCTTGGCGCCGCCTAGATCAGAGGGCGACACGGTTTCGCGCAGTGGCGCGCGCGCCGGGGCCCGTGTTGTCAGGCAGGGATCAAGGGCGGTTTGCATTGGCGCGCCGGGGTTTGCTGCTGTCACTGGTAAGGCGTCCCAATCGCCTTTCTGATGCCGCTTGACGGCAAGCCCATGCGTGTCCACCAAATGCGCGCCCGCTGCATCAACGGCCGCATCCACCCGCTGATACCACGTGTCGTTCTGCTTGGAGAGTTCACCCGCTGCGGCAACGATCAACCACTTTTCCGCCCGTGTTAGAGCCACATACAAGAGCCGCAATCGTTCCGCCGCCTGTGCCGCCGCAATGTCATCGAGTTTCGTGGTCAACGCTGCAGGGGTATCATTGGCGGGTGTTTTCCAGACGGGTTTGCCGTTCAGCGTCACAATATCGTCGCGCACCGGATTGTTGCGTTTGCCGCTGTCTGGCAGGATCACGATGGGCGCTTCCAGACCTTTGGCGCCATGCACGGTCATGACGCGGATTTGATTGGACGCGCTGTCGATCTGTCGCTTGATTTCCAGATCATCCGTTTCCATCCAAACCAGAAACCCGGTGAGGCTGGGCACAGCGTTTCGCTCGTAAGCAAGGGCTTGCGACAGGAGCGCGTTGATGCCGTCCTCTGCCTCAACCCCAAGGCGGGCCAGCAGGTTGCGACGCCCCTTGTGGCGGGTCAGGATACGTTCGATCAGATCATAGGGCCGCAGAAAATCCACATTCGCCCGCAGATCGCGCAGCACCTTGAGGGTTTCAGGATAGGCGTCTGCTTGGGTGCGCAGTGCCTGCCACAGGTGGTCTTTGTCCCTGTAATGGGCAAGCTGAAACAGCTCTTTCTCGGACCAGCCGAACAGGGGTGATCTGAGGGCGGATGCCAAAGAAAGACTGTCTTCGGGCACCGCCAGAAAAGACAGGAGCGCAGCTAGATCACGAACCGCAAGTTCACCGCCGACCTTGAGCCGATCCGCCCCGGCGATGTCCAAACCAGCGTTTTTGCAGGCACGGATAATTTCAGTGAACAGGACCGAGCGACGCTGCACGAGGATCAGAAAATCGCCAGCCTGGACCGGTCGGCGGGTGATTTCACCATCCGAATGCTGATCGTCTGGAATGGTGTCGCGTGCGATCATCGCCTTGATCTGCGTCGCGATGCGCTCGGCGAGAATGACGCTGTGATGATGCGCGGCCTTGCGATCAATCGGGTCATGCCACGCGCGATCTTCCTCGGCGGGTTGAGGTTCGATGACGGGCCAGATGTCCACGCGACCGGGCAGCGTATCCTTAAAGGCGATGTGCTGTTCGTCCGTCGAAAACCCGGCGTCTCCCTGCCCGTCAAAAGTGCGGTCAACCACGTCGAGAATGGCGCTGGCCGAACGGAATGAGAATGCCAAGGTTTTGTTTTGAAACAGCTGTTCGGCGGCTCGGATCTTCGATTCGAACTCTGACTGCATCCGATCGAACTCACGCGGGTCCGCACCCTGAAACGAATAGATAGACTGTTTTTTATCGCCCACAACAAAGACGGTACGCTGCGTTTCGGTGCGCGCGCCCTCGCCTGTGGTGAATTCAGCGGCAAGTTTACGAATGACGTCCCACTGCGCTGGGCTGGTGTCCTGCGCCTCGTCCACCAGAATGTGGTCAATGCCCCCGTCGATGCGAAACAGGACCCAGGCGGCCACCTTTTCGTCATTGAGCAAGGCCCGCGCCCGGTCGATCAGATCATCGAAATCCAGCCACCCGCGCAGGGTTTTCTGTTCTTCATAAAGCGGTAGAAACGACGCGGCAAACCGATGCAGCGCATGGGTCTTTTGCGCCGCCAGCAAGGCGATGCGTGCATCACGCGCAATTTCAATACGTCCCATGAAATCATCGAACGCGGGCATTGCGTCAGAAACGATGGCCTGCGTTGGTTTGGTCGGCAGAGTGCCGATTTTGGCACTGAAGGGCGATTTTGCCGTGGGTCCGGTTAAGCATACCTGCTCCAACGCCGGCAGGGACCGGAAATTCAGGGCAGAGATCTGCTGAAGCTTAGCGGCTGCTTTGGCATCGTTGCCGCCCTTTGCCAGCATGGGCGCAATGAGCGCGTTAAGGAGTGCGGCCTCGCCACCCAGAAAGACCTGATCTTCGATCTGCTGCGTCGTGAGGTCCGCGGGTTGATCAAAGAGCGCCAGTGTTTCGGCCCATGACAAGGGATTGCGAAAGCTGTCTTTGTTCTGAACCACGGCTTTTGCGAGTTTTTCGAAATCCTCACCTGTGTAGTGTCGTGCCAGATCTGCAATCAGGCCAGCATCCGGCCCTTGCGCCATCGTGTCGATGATTTCAGCGCGCAGCAGGTCCGCCGCGCGTTCTTCTATTTCACTGAACTGGGGACTTACGCCAGCTTCCAGTGGAAAACGCCGTAGAAGTGACGCGCAAAACGAATGGATCGTCTGAATTTTCAGACCACCCGGGGTTTCAATGGCGCGCGCAAAAAGGGTGCGGGCCTTGCGCAACTTTTCGGCATCAACGGTCGTTTCGACCCCAAGATCGCGTAGCGCTTCGGCCAGCGCCGCGTCCTCCAACATCGCCCATTCGCCCAAGCGTTTGAACAGGCGGTTTTGCATCTCGGAGGCCGCCGCCTTGGTATAGGTCAGGCACAAAATATGTTCCGGTTCGACCTTATCGAGCAACAGTCGTGCCACTCGATCCGTCAGCACGCGCGTTTTGCCCGACCCGGCATTTGCCGCAAGCCAGGTAGAGGCATCCGGTCGCGCTGCATCGACCTGCGCCTGTGTGGCCGGGTGACGGGGGCTCACGACAAATCCTCCGGAACAGGGTCTTGCGTGACATCCCATTCGCCATATCGTGACAGCAGGTCATAGTCGCTGCCGTATTGATCTTTTTCCATCATGCGACGGGCTGTGAACCCTTGATCCATCTCTTGGTAAGCCAGCACCAGTTTGCGTAATTCGGCCAGTATCTGTGCGGGCGGTTCGCTGTCCAAAGGCGCCGGAACTTCACTTGGATTCGAGCCTAACCCGATGAAAGTCGCCTGTGCCACATGCTGCGGCCCCAGCTTTTCAAACGCGCCCTGTTCCACCATCGCAGCTTCGATCAGCAACTGCTTATCAAAAAGTGTCTGCTGTTTGACCGTAGGCGGCGATCCGGTTTTGTAGTCATAGATCAAAACATCGCCATCCTCTGTCTGATCAATGCGGTCGGCGCGCGCGGTCAGGGTGAATTTGATATCCGGCCAGACCATCTTACCGACTGCGTCTTCCTCAAAAGCGACGGGCATTCCGATGTGTTGGCGCGCGCGCTCATTCACAACGAACCACTCGGAAATGCGCGTCAGCCGGGCCAGCCACAAGGCACGCGCGGCGGGCCAGGGTACATCGCGCATCAGAACTTCGTCCGCGACATCGACAAGGTCTTGTGCGGTCAGAGTTGCCGGGTCAGCCAGCGTGCGTCGTACAAAGTCCTCCATGACCTGATGCGAAACCGTGCCGCGCAACAAGGCATCCGGGCTTTGCACCAGCGGGCCCAGTTTACGCAGCCTTAGAACGTGTTTGGCATAGACCGTGTAAGGGTCGCGGATCAGGTGTTTGATGTCCGTAACGGCCAGACGTTTCGGGCGCGCGTCCAACGGCGGGCGCGGGGCGGGGCGCGCGGCCGGGGCTGCGGGTTCGACCTTTTCAAGCAGTACCGTTTGATCAAGCCAGAAGGTGCCGCGATTCTTCATCGCTTCTAGCAGGGCAGGGCCGTCCTGACCCTTCAAACCCGACAGCAGGTTGCACAGTCGATTGACCCAACGCGATGCGACAGTTTCCGCATCATCAGAGCGGATTGAGCGCGTAAGCCAGACTTCAGGTGCGGCGATGGCTTGCTGATAATCGTGCGCAGCAAGCCCAATCCGACGTTCTGGCAAAAGTAAACCTGCCTGATGGCGCAGCGCGCGGTTCAGCCATGGATCTGGTGTCGGCGCTTCGGGCCATGTCCCGTCATTAAGACCCGCAAGAATAACGAGATCAGCCCCCTGCACGCGCGCTTCAAGCGTCCCCCAGATCATAACGTCAGGATGTGGGGCATCACGGTCGCGCACTTCGCCTTCGGACAGCAGCGCGCCCACAAGGTTACCGTAATCAGACGCAGTCATCGGGCCGCCGTGATGCGCCAGATCAGTGAGGTTTGTCATGACCTTAAGGGCTTCTTGTCCAGCTTTCTGTTTCCAGATTTCACCGGTATCGTGACCGAAGGGACCGCTGGAAATTGCCTCCGCCAGCGCCATATGGGCTTGCGCCCAATGGGTTAGCGGGTGCTCACCGCTGGTCTGCACCGAGGCAAAGGTTTGCCCGACCCATGTGCCCCAGACATCAACCGCGTTTTGATGTTCCGGGTTCGGCGAAACGCCTGACAGGGCAACCTGAATGCTGTCCGCGTCGGGGTAGGGCAGTCCATCCCGCCGGATGCGAAGCTCCAGACGTTGCGTGTTCAGAATATGTTCAGCACGGTTTGTGCTGCTATGTGTCAACGGATGTTTGAGTAAGGTCAGCAGGGCTTCGGCATCAAGACGGCGATGAAACAGCGCTGCGACATGCCGCAGAAACCGGCCGGGTGGGCTGAGGTGCAGGGGCGCGCCAGCGGAATCGTCGGGCAGGATGTCGAATTGATCCAGCGCCGCCGTGATTTGCCGCGTCAGCATCCGATCCGGTGTAATGACAGCAGCTTTTTGCCCGTCTTCGACTGCTTTGCGCAGGCGCAGGGCAATGGCCAGCGCCTCACTGCGGGGGCTGGGGGCTTCGAGCAATGTGATCTGTTGGGTGGCCTCGTTCAGGGTGTGGAGTTTGGGCCCTTCGGTCAGCCACGCATCCGTCACCGGAGCCGGGCGCAACGAAAGCGACACCAGCGCGTTGCGCGCAGGGGAAGGCGGCGGTGCGTTGTGCCAAGGGGAGATATCTGAGCGTCCGACGCCGATATGCTGCATCAGTTTGTAGAACCGATATTGCGGGTGGTCCTCTGAAAGCAGCGCATCATCAAGGTGCAGCCACTGTTGGCGTGGCATGTCAAAATCAAACCCCGGCAAGACCAGCGCACCCTGAGGCAATCGGGCAATCGCCTCCATCAACAACATCGTGGTGCCGCGTGATCCCGTAGATCCGGCCAGAATGACGGGGTGCCGGGGCGGATCTATGGCCCAGCGATCGGCCAGCGCAGAGACGAACTGGCGTTGCTGCGCTTCTTTGTCGGGGGTCGTGGTTGTCCGCGACAGGTAGTCTTGCGCAATGCGAATGAAAGTCTGGGTGCGCTGCCAGTGGCCGGATAAATCAGAAACATCGAGGCCGTTGATCGTGTCGGCTGTGACGCCTTCACCCTGCATTTCATCCATCAACGCCGCGAGGCTGTCGGTGAGATCGTAAAGCGATGTGCGCGGGGCCAGCTCTTTTTGCTGCTCGATGAGACGCGCCACGAGTGCGATCAGCTCAAGCCGTCGGCGCAAAGGTTTGACAGCAGGCGGAACGGCGATGCCGGGCGCCAGTTGATCCAATTGCGTCACCAGATGAATTTTCGGCAGCAAACGGGCGGGGCCTGCATCGAAAAGACTGCGCAATCGCCGCTGCATGCGTGACGTGTTGACGATTACCTGCACCCGCGCGAGCTCTTCCGGTGCTGTTTGGCTGACCCGTTCCAGAAGCCCCTGCATCAGACCTTTGGGGAAATCAACGCCCGGTGCCAGACCGAAGACACGGGGCGTGTCGCTGTCTTCAAACATGTCTATATCCAAGCAGCGTCTCGGCGTTAGTCACACCCTGTGGATGGCCGACATCACACCACAGACCCTCATATTCGACTGCGTAGAGCCTGTTTTCGGCCATTAGCATGTCCCATAGAATATTCAGCGAAAACGATGCGCGATCAATTTCGGCCAGCCGTTCGGTTTTGACAATCTGCGCGCCGCTGTAGATGCCGCCGTCCCCGCGTTTGATTTGACCGCTCGGCCCGATCAGGAAATTGCCGGGCCCGTCATAACCAACAGCGTTTTGCGGCGGGATACACATCAAGAGACCGTCCATACGGTCAGGGTCCCACGCTTTTTGCAATTGGTCCAGCGGATTGGGGCCTTGCCAGATGGCATCGGTGTTCAGCGTCATGACCGGACCGGGCCCAAGCAAGGGCAACGCATTGCGCAGACCGCCTCCGGTTTCGAGAATATCCGGCGTTTCCGCAATCGTTTGGACATTTGTGTTGTGCAGATGTTCTTGGAGGATCTCTGCCTTGTAATGCAGGTTTGCAACGACTGTTTCGGCAGGCAACGCGTCGGTCAGCGCGCGTGCATGATCAATCAAAGGGCGGCCTGCGACTTCGACCATCGGCTTGGGGCGATCAGCGGTCAGGTGCTTCATCCGGTTCCCGAAGCCTGCCGCAAAGAGCATTACCGACCAGCCCATTGACCGCTCTTTGATTTGAGTGTGGCGCAGATGTCGCGGGTCGGTTCTGGTAAGGTGGCTCCGATCAATTCCGCTGCAGGTTCAAGCATCGGGTGGGTCAGGTTGGTCATGAGGTGACCCCAAACGCGGGGGAGGAAATCGACGTAGTGGCTTTTCGCATCCCGCATGCAAAGACGTGAAAATACACCCAGAATGCGCATGTTTCTTTGCAGGCCAAAGACGGCATATGCTGCGTCAAACGCCTGCGGATCCAAGGCGTTTTGCGCGACAAAGCGTGCTTTCATATCCGTCGCAAGCTGAGGATCAACATCGCGTCTTGCGTCCTGCAGGACCGACATCAGATCATAACTGCGATGACCCAGAACGGCATCCTGAAAGTCGAGCAATCCAACCCGTGCAACGCCAGTTCTGTCTGGCAGCCACAACAGGTTTTCGGCGTGGTAATCACGCTGGATCAGGACGGTCAGGTCGGTGTCATATTGTGCAAGAAAAGGCTCTAACACTGATATAAAGTCACGTTTTGCGTCGTTGTCCAAGGTGCCCATAGCGCCAAGTTGATACCAGTCAAAGGCCAGCGCAGCGAGCGGTACGGTGATTGCGGACGCGTATGAACCGAGCTTTGGGGGTGCGCTTTTGTGAAGGTGTGTCAGCACGTCCACAGATGTTTCATACAGCAACTCTTCAAGGGCAGGGCTGTCGGCGATCTGATGTGTAAAGAGGGTATCGCCCAAGTCTTCGATCAACAGGAAACCCGCGTCGAAATCTTCATGCATGATACGTGGCGCGCTCAACCCCAACGTCTGAAGGTAGGTCGCGATCTGCACAAAAGCGCTGACATTCGTGTTGTTGGCTGGCGGCGCATCCATCAGGACGGCTGTTGCGCCATCTGGGCGGATCAGCCTGTCGTATCTGCGGTTTGATGCATCACCGGCAAGGGGCGTGATATGGGCGTCTTGCCAGCCTGCCTGCGCGATAAACGCTTTGGCTTGTGCTGCGCGTGTCATGACGCTTTCCAGCTCAATACCACGGCTTCCCATTTCGGATCTGTCCAATCAACCGTCAGGGTGCGGCTGTTTTCAGGCGCGCCTTGGGCAAACCGGATGGTCATTGCGTCATTCGGCGTGAGTTGTGCCAAACGGTCAGGCCATTCGATCAGGCAAATTGCTGTTTCAAAGGCTTCGGTGAGGCCAAGCTCTTCAATCTCGAAAACGGATGAAAGCCGATACAGGTCCGCATGCCACAGCGACCCTGACCGCGTGTCATACGTTTGCACAAGGGTGAAGGTAGGGGACGGCACGTCTTCTGCTACGTCCAAAAGCGATTGAATCAAATGCCGGGCAAAATGGGTCTTCCCGGCGCCAACAACACCATCGAGTAAAATGGTATCACCGGGCCGTAACAATGCGCCCAGCGCAACAGCGCGTTGCGCGGTTTGTTCAGCGGAACCAACGGTGAATGAGCAGGTGTGACAAGCCATACCGCATGCTTACCGCGCGGGGTGCGGGCTGCAAGCGGATTTGCTGCGGTTTAGCCAGAATGCGTGTCTGACAGATGTTCCAAGGCGGGCGGCGTGCCATTCCCCATGACGGCGAACCGAACGACAGTAGCACCGGAGGAGATGCGCGAAACAGTGCATTTGACCTCTGCGCCGGACAGCAGCGATGCTGTCATGTGCCAGGATGTTTTTTCGCCAAAATCGAGGACAAAATCGATCAACCCCTCCCAGAGTTTGTTGGGCGCGCAGTTTTCTTGCCAAGCGCCGACTGAATCGTTGATCGTCACATCCGCAAACGAATTGTCAGGATCAAGGCCCCAAAGTTCACGGTACGCCAGATTGCAGAATGTCAGGACGCCGGTTGAAGAAAAGACAACGATTGCCTCGTCGAACGTGTCCATCAACGATTGGCCAAGCTCAAGCTCTGCGCGGAAATTTCGCGTTAGGGAAACCTCGGCGCTGATGTCTTCGATTAAGAACGCAATGGCACCATCCGGGTGCGGGCGGCCACTGACACGATATGTCTGCCCGGTCTCAAGCGTCCAGGTTTCCTGATAGCGACCATCTGTTGCAGCCGCAATTACCTCGGTGATCTGTTGACGCCATGAGTGGTAGTTTTTGGGTTCCGGCATCCGCCTGTTTTCGCGGATCCGATCAAAAAAAGACATAAGCGTCGGACGCCCGCTCAGGAAATCCGCAGGCAATTCGGTCAGATCAATCAGTGCAGGATTGAACAGCGCCAATTGTCCATTCCGGTCAAAGATCGCCAGGCCGATGGATAGCTGGGCAAAGGTCTTCGCCAGCGTCTGAACAAAATTGCGCTGGGCGGCCTCGGATTTGACCACAGCATTCACATCGACCGCGTGAAAAATCATGATGTCACCAACGCTGGCCACGTTCACGTCATACCAGTCTTTGTGGTCATTATCCGGCAATTGGGCCGACACACGTTGCCGCCCCGCTGTTTCATGAAAGGAGGGTGCAATGTCAAAAACCGGTTTGCAGGGGTCCGGTTCTGTCTGGTGCAGCCGTTTGTACAGAGCGGTATATGCCGCATTGTGCCATGTTACCGACCCTTCGGAGTCGACCTGCCAGATTGCATGCGGTGTTGTGTCGCTGGCCCTGCGCAGGTCTTCTATTTCCTGCTGAAGGTTTTTGAAACGCAGTGATTGTGCTGATGTTTGTACTTCGCTTTCGATCATGTTGATTCGCGTGAATGTGCCTGTGCGCGTCAGCTCAAGAACGGCTGCGTCTTCAAGGTCGCGCGCGGGCACGGTCGTCTGACCCGCCTGGGCCAGCAGGGGGCGTTCCGGCAGGTTTGGAAAGCGATTGATCAGCCGTTCCCGCATGCCGGACCAATCGTCCCGCCCGGGTATCAGTTTATAGAGTTTTGCCGCTGTATCAGAGGCATGCTCAAGGTTTTCATCTTCAAACAGGAGAGAAACACAGTGCTCAGCATTGCCCGGCAGGACGCTATTGTCAGAAGCAGTTTGTTGCTGCCTGCTGAACATCCAATAAACCGCCACCAAGATGCTTAAGACAGCGGCACCCGCGACTGCAGCAATGTCAAAGACTTCCATCGATAATCAGCCCCGTGCAAAAGTACACTACAGGCTTCCCACGGCTTGGTTAATTCACGGTTAATGAAGCCGTCTGTGCCGCGCCTCTAAACGGCGAAACGTTGGTTTTCACCCTTGGTCACAGGGCGATCTCCTTCAAGTGCATCAATCTGTCGCCTCAGCCATTTGACCTCGACTACGGCACCGATGCCGCCCCCCTGCGAGGATGATTCCTCGCGCCCATTGGCAAAGCTGAGTTCAGCGCCGGAGCGCTCAAGAAGCGTTTTGGCGATAAAAAGCCCCAACCCCATGCCCTCATACCCCGGTCGCGCGCCTTTTTCAGATGCCGACCTGCGCCGCTTCATGAAGGGATCACCGATTCTACCAAGCAAATGTGGCGGAAACCCATTCCCATCGTCCATGATCCTGAGCGAGATCGTGTCCTGCGCCCAACTGGCCTCAACCCAAATCTGAGACTTTGCAAAATCAACCGCATTCTGGATCAGGTTGCGCACGCCATGAATGATTTCGGGCTTCCTCAGGATTGTGGGCTGCGCAATTTCCGGCCCGATGATCTGGAAAATAATCTCCTTGCCGCGGTCCATATGGGGTTCTGCGGCTTCTTCGAGGACTGCGCGCAAAGGGGCCTGATGCAGGTGCAGATCATCTTTTCCGGCGCGCCCCATATCGCGCAGGATGTCGCGACATCGATCCGCCTGTTCGCGGATCAACGCGGCATCCTCTTGCAAGTCCGAGCGGTCGGAAAGTTCGTCATATAATTCGCCACTGGCCAGTTTTATGGTCGCAAGAGGAGTCCCAAGTTCATGCGCAGCGGCGGCAACAACACCGCCCAAATCCGTCAGCTTTTGTTCGCGCGACAGGGCCATCTGTGTGGCGGACAAGGCGTCAGACATGGAGTGAATTTCGGAGGTGATCCGTATGGAATAGGCACTAATAAAGACAATCGCGATGATCAGCGCGATCCAGTTCCCGAACAAAAACACGTCAGGCATCGCAAGGATGAACCCCTGTTCGGTGCGCAGCGGGAAATTAAATTGTGCCAGAAGCGACACGAGAATGATGGCCGTACCGCCCAAAAATACTGTCGAGCGCAATGTCAGGACAGCGGCTGAAATCGTGACGGGCCCAAGCATCAGCAGGGCAAACGGGTTATGCAGACCGCCGGTGAGGAACAACAGAAAACTCAGCTGAAGCAGATCGAAAAGGACCGTCAGCATGTTCTGACTTTCGGTCAGGCGCTTGTTTTCCGGAAAGATAAAGGTGGCCACAAGATTGGCGATGGCGGAGGCCCCAATTGCCAGATAGCACAAGCCCAGTTCAAGCTGTAACCCATACATCTTTTGCGCCACGGTGATGGCCGCCAGCTGCCCGGCGATGGCGAACCAGCGCAACACGATAAGCGTCCGAAGTCTGATCCAATTCGCGCGCCTATCGTCAGAAAAGGGCCTGAGGTTCAGATCTGCCAAAATATCACCGGTTGTTGAGTTGCACTGTCCTTCAAACAGGGTAGGACTGCACCTATCTAGGATCAACCCTTGCCTCTGAAGGAGATGCTCATGAATACGCGTTTCATCGCTTTGATTTCTGTCGCTGGCGTGGTCGGCGTGCTGGGCGGCGTATGGCTGGCAACCCAGTCATCAAAAAGCGACGATCAGTTCGCGCAGTGCAGATCCAGTGCCGTTGCAGGGGGTGCAGGTGCGCTGGGTGGACCTTTTGAGCTGGTGAATGCGCAGGGTGACGTGGTCACGGATGCCGATGTCATTACCGAACCATCCATCCTTTACTTTGGCTATACATTCTGCCCGGATGTCTGCCCGCTGGATGTGGCACGTAACGCAGTGGCCGTGGAGGTTCTGGAGGAGAACGGCATGTCCGTGACCCCGGTTTTCATCTCGATCGACCCCAAGCGGGACACGCCGGAGGTTGTTGGCGACTTTGCGGCCAATATGCACGAACGGATGATTGGGCTGACGGGATCACCGGAGCAAGTCAAAGCAGCCAGCACCGCATATCGGACGTATTACAAAGCGCACGAGGGCGATGAGGATTTTTACCTCGTGGATCATTCGACGTTCAGTTACCTCGTCCTGCCGGAACACGGTTTCGTGGAGTTCTTTCGCCGCGAGGTTGCACCTGAACAAATGGCCGAAACGGTCGCCTGTTTCGTAGAGAATGCGTGAACCGTCATAGCCTTATCGGTTAAACTTATTTGACCTGTGGGGTTTTGCGCCACATATATATCCGAACGGACACTAAGTGTGCAGGAAAGAGCGGATATGCCGGATATGAACCCGATTGAGTTAGGTGACGACAAGAGCATCCTTTTGTTGGATGACGACGAACCTTTCCTGCGCCGTCTGGCAAAAGCGATGGAAAAGCGCGGTTTTCAGGTGGAAACAGCAGGCTCGGTCGCTGCCGGGCGTGCCATTGCGACCGCGCGGCCTCCGGCCTTTGCCGTTGTCGACCTGCGGCTTGAGGATGGCAATGGCCTCGATGTGGTCGAAGTTCTGCGCGAAAAACGCCCGGATACGCGGGTCGTCGTGCTGACGGGATATGGTGCGATTGCAACGGCTGTGGCTGCCGTAAAAATCGGTGCCGTTGATTATCTGTCGAAACCGGCGGATGCGACGGATATCGTGAATGCATTGCTTGCGACGGGTGATGATCTGCCGCCACCGCCCGAAAACCCGATGAGTGCGGACAGGGTGCGTTGGGAACATATTCAGCGGGTCTATGAGCTTTGCGACCGTAACGTCAGTGAAACGGCGCGACGGTTAAACATGCATCGCCGGACGCTGCAACGCATTCTGGCCAAGCGCAGCCCGCGCTGAACTCTCAGGTCAGGTCAAAACGCTTGCTGATTTTGTCGACGCGCTGACCGTCGGCTAATGCCACGTTTTCGTCAAACGCCCAATCGCGAAAGCCGCGGCTTTGATAATAGGTCAACCCGCCGTCATTATCCGCGCGGATCGTCGCGTTGATCCATTCATAGCCGAGGTCCTTGGCGGCACCCGCAGTTGCGGTAAACAACGCAGAACCGATGCCAAGCCCGGTTTGTCCAAGTTGCACGAAAGTAGCAATATCAACCGCTTCAGATGGCAGTTTGAGGTTCGGCATGATCCATTGAAACCCGACAACCTGCTCCTCGCCATCGAGGGCTACATGCCAGGCAGAACGATCTGCGTTGCTTTCCATTCGTTTTGCAATGTCATCGGCTGTAACCGGGCGTGTCAACGCGGTGGTGCCGCCTTTTTCGATGATGGCGTTCAGCAGGCGCGCCATTGACCTGCAATCAAGAACCATAGCACGCCGTACATCTATCATGGCATCGCCGCCAGCAATTCGTTGTGGCGCGCGGTAAAGGCGTGCCGCGTCTCAGCCGGGGCGCGCAAGGTAATTTCCAACCCCTGCATGACTTTGTGATCTGGTTTGCCGAAAAACTTGCTGGCTTCGTCTTCGGAAAAACCGGCGATCTGCGTGGCTTCCATCCAGGCGCTGATCTTGTCGGCTTTCTTGATCTGACGCTTCACTGCAACAGGGATGGCAGCGGGAAGACCAAACCGCAGATGGATGGCTGCCATCAACCGTACGTCCAGCGCTTCATACCCCGGTCCAACGGCGGCT